>NZ_JBHUIW010000001.1:0-401089 GCF_042682915.1 Rhodoplanes azumiensis
ATCCCGAATACTGCGCCCAGATCCTCGGACATCGGACGCGTTAACCTGGATTCGGAGCCCTGTCGAGGGGCCGCGGGCGTGGCACGCGGTGGACGTCCGAGGCTTCGCCGCGAAGGAGACGTGGCCGGGAGGAGCCCGGCCACCAGGTTGCGAGCGCTGCCGGGCTCACTTCGCTTTCAGGAGCTCCTCGACCTTCAGCAGCACGAACTCGTTGTCGTCCGCCTGGTTCGGCTCGCGGCTCGACGAGAACGGCAGGTTGTTGTCGTTGCCGACCACGATGTGGGTCTCGTCGACCCGGTCGACGTTCTCGATGGTGAAGAACGGGAAGGTCAGGACGCCGCCGGTGAGGGGCTTCCTCGCCTTCTTGTCGGGATCCTGGATCTTCATCAGGTCGATGTAGCCGATCTTGCGCACCGGCTTGCCGACGGTCGCGTCCGAAAGCTCGATCTTGTAGACGCGCTTGAACTGCGCCGGCTTCGCGAAGCAGCTCTCCGTCGCCGCGCCCGTGGCGCCGGCCGGACACGCCTTGTCGGCCGTGCCCTCGAAGTCGTCGCGCTCGATGACCAGGCCGGTCGCGCCGTCGATCATGTTGAAGTCGCCGATGGCGTTGCCGTTCTGCTCGAACGGGTAGAACCAGAACCGGCCCGTGAACTTCTCCGCCGCGACGTCGAACTCGAGGATCCGGGAGGCGGCGCGGCCGTCGAGATTTTCGAAGTCCTTCTTGTCGGCGTCCCACAGCGCGCCTTCCAGGAGGCCGTAGATGAACCTGCCGTCCTGCGACGCGGCGAAGCCTTCATAACCCTTGGAGCGCCGGGCGTTGAAGGCGCCGGTCTGGTTCGGCGCGCCGGGAGAGGTGACGGCGTAATGGTCGGGCGATCGCACCGGCTTGCCGTCCGCCATCGTCTCGTACACGCCGAGCACCTTGCCGGTCTTGTCGGCCTTGATCAGGTAGGGTCCGAACTCGTCGCCGATCCAGATCACGTCGCCGATCGGCTGGAAGCCCTCGGGATCGAAGTCGGCGCCGGTGAGGTAGCGCTTCGGCGTGCCCTCGTGGACGATGCGGAACGGTACTTTCTTGTCGGGGTCGTGCAGGAACACGGTCTCCAGCCGCTCGAACCGGCCGGCCGCCCAGTCGATCTTGTAGCGGTTGAAGAACAGCATCGCGTCCGGCGAGTTCGCCTTGCCGCCGAAACCGTTGTCGGTGAGCACCAGGACCGTGCCGTCGGGCATCACCTTGACGCCCGAGTTGCCCTGCACGGGCTGGCCGTCGAACGGCAGGGCGAGGCCGGTCGGGCGGCCGTTCGACTTGCCCGGCACGCTGCCGATCGTCTCGACGCGCTTGCCGGTCACGAACTTGCCGGAGATCGTCAGGTCGGCGGGTGCATCGGCCGGCGCGGGAACGAAGGTTCTGGCCGGGAGCACGGCATGGCCGGCCAACACGGCCGGATATTCCTGCTGCGCCGAGGCCGGGGCGGCGAGCGCCAGCGCGAGGGCGGCGGCGAGGGGCAGGGCGCGGGGCGTGCGGGCGGTCGTGGGGGTCATGGAGACTCCTCGATGGATGTCTCCGTCGGTTTTCGACCGCGCCCGCAACGCCGGCTTGACGTGGCGATGACGGCACCATGACGGTGCCGGCGGCATCCGGTCGCCCACGGCCTCGCCGCCGCGCACCGTTCTTCCCTCTCCCCGTGCGGCGGGGAGAGGGCAGGCTGGCGTGACGTGGTGCTGATCAGAACGGATAGTGTCGCGGCGTCGTCGCCACCGTGATCCAGCGCAGCTCGGTGAACTCGGCGATCGCGGCGCGGCCACCGAAGCGGCCGTAGCCCGAGGCCTTCACGCCGCCGAACGGCATCTGCGCCTCGTCGTGCACGGTCGGGCCGTTGATGTGGCAGATGCCGGACTCGATCCGCCGCGCCACCGCCATGGCGCGCGGGATGTCGCGCCCGAACACCGCGGCCGCGAGTCCGTACTCGGTGTCGTTCGCCACCCGCACGGCCTCGTCGACGCTGCCGACCCGCACGACGGCGACCACCGGGCCGAACGACTCCTCGGTGTAGAGCCGCATCGCCGGGGTGACGCGATCGATCACGGTGGCGTTCATGATGGTGCCGTCGATCTTGCCGCCGGCGAGCAGCTCGGCGCCCTTCGCCACCGCGTCCTGGACGAGCCCGCCGACCCGCTCGGCCGCCTCGCGGCCGACCAGCGAGCCGAGCACGACCGCGCCCTTGCGCGGGTCGCCGGCCGGCAGCGAGGCGGCCTTGGCGGCGAGCTTCTGCACGAAGGCGTCGGCGACCTCCTCCATCACCACGATGCGCTCGGTCGCCATGCAGATCTGGCCCTGGTTGGCGAACGCCCCGAAGGCGGCGCCGGCGACCGCCGCATCGAGATCGGCGTCGTCGAGCACGATGCAGGGCGCCTTGCCGCCGAGCTCCAGCAGCACCGGCTTGAGATGCTTCGCGGCGATCTCGGCGACGATGCGGCCGACCCTCGTCGAGCCGGTGAAGTTGACGCGGCGCACGGCCGGATGCGCGATCAGCGCCTCGACCACGGCCGGCGCGTCCTCGGGCGCGTTGGTGACGACGTTGAGGACGCCCGCCGGCAGGCCGGCGTCGTGCAGCGCCTCGCCGATCAGCCGGTGCGTCGCCGGGCAGATCTCGGAGGCCTTCAGCACCACGGTGTTGCCGCAGGCGAGCGGCATGGCGAGCGCCCGCACGCCGAGGATGACCGGCGCGTTCCACGGCGCGATGCCGAGCACCACGCCGACCGGCTGGCGGTGCCCGAAGGCGACGAGGCCGGGCACGTCGGAGGGGATCACCTCGCCGGCGATCTGGGTCGTCATCGCGGCGGCCTCGCGCAGCATGCCGGCGGCGAGATGCACGTTGAAATGTGCCCACGGCGCCGCGGCGCCGATCTCGGCCGTCATCGCTTCGGCGAAGTCCTCGGCGCGCGCCTCCAGCTTGTCGGCGGCGAGGTTGAGGATGGCGCGGCGGGCGTTCGGCCCCGTCTCGGACCACGCCGGGAAGGCCGCCGCGGCGGCGTCGGCGGCGGCGTTCGCGTCGGCGACCGTCGCGGCGGGAGCGCGGCTCGCCACCTCGCCGGTGATCGGGTTCAGGCGCTCGAAGGTGCGGCCGGCGGTGGCGGACGTGTCCTTGTCGTTGACCATCATGGTGACGTCGAGCATCGATGACCTCGTCGGCTGGGGGGTGTTGCCCTCGGGGGCGGACGTAGCAGGTGCTGGCAGTCCGAGATAGGCGCGGCGGACGGCCGGGTTCTCGCGCAGGTCGCGAGCGGGTCCGGCGAGCGTGACCCGGCCGGTCTCGACCACGTAGCCACGGTCGGCGATGGCGAGACTCGCGGTGGCGTTCTGCTCGACGAGCAAGATGCCGATGCCGTCGGCCTTGATGCGGGTGAGCGCCGCGAACAGCTCGCGGCAGACCCGCGGCGACAGGCCGAGCGACGGCTCGTCGAGCAGCAGGAGCCTCGGCGCCGACATCAGGGCGCGGCCGATGGCGAGCATCTGTTGCTCGCCGCCCGACATGGTGCGGGCGGTCTGGCCCATCCGCTCCGAGAGCCGCGGGAAGAGGGCGAGGATGCGGTCGAGATTGGCCTTCTCGGCGGCGCGGGCACGCGCCGGATAGGCGCCGAGCTGCAGGTTCTCCCGCACGGTCAGCTCGCCGAAGATGCCGCGTCCCTCGGGCACCAGCGCGATTCCCGCCTCGACGATGTCGTGCGCCGGTTTGCCGGTCAGCGCCTCGCCGTCGAGCACGATGCTGGCGCCCGGGTGCGGCGTGAGCAGCCCACCGACGGTCTTCAACAGCGTCGACTTGCCGGCCCCGTTGGCGCCGAGCACGACGACGATCTCGGCCGCGCCGGCCGTCAGTGCGACGGCGTCGAGCGCGCGATGGCGGCCGTAGGACACCGAGAGATCCTCAATCCTCAGCATCGGCGCCTCCGAGATAGGCCCGCACCACCGCGGGGTCGGCCAGCACCTCGGCCGTCGTGCCGTCGGCGATCTTCTTGCCGGTGTTCATCACGACGCAACGGTCGCAGAGCGAGCGGATCGCGTCCATCACGTGCTCGACCATCACGATGGTGAGGCCGTCGCGCTTCAGCGAGGCGATCAGCGCGATGCCCTCCTGCAGCTCGGTCGGATTGAGGCCGGCCAGCCATTCGTCGAGCAGCAGGAGCTTCGGATCGAGCGCCAGCGCGCGGGCGAGCTCGAGCCGCTTGCTGTCGATGTAGGTGAGGTTGCCGGCCGGTTCGGCGTCGCGGCCGTCGAGGCCGACACGACCGAGCAGGGCGGTCGCCTGATGGCGCGCCTCGTCGCCCCACAGCGGCTGCTCGCGGAAGGCGATCGCCGCCGTCACGTTGTCGGCGCAGGAGAGGTCGCCGAGGACGCGCACGAGCTGGAACGTGCGGGCGACGCCGCGATGGACGATGCGGTCGGGCTTGAGCCCTGTGATGGCGTCGCCGTCCAGCCGGATCTCGCCGCCTAGAGGCGGGAGCGCGCCGGAGATCAGGTTGAGGGCCGTGGTCTTGCCGGAGCCGTTCGGCCCGATCAGCCCGACGATGCTGCCGCGCGCCACCGCGAAGCTCAAGCCGTCGACGGCCCGCACGCCGCCGAAGGACTTGCTCAGATCTTCGATCACGAGGAGGGGCTCGCCGCTCACGCCGAGGCGGGTGTCACCTCTCCCCGCACGCGGGGAGAGGTCGACATTCGCGCGCTCAGCGCGGATGTCGGGTGAGGGGGCCTCTCGTGGATACGGAGGCGCCCCCTCACCCGTCTCGCCGCTTTGCGGCGAGCCACCCTCTCCCCGCGTGCGGGGAGAGGGTGAACCGGCGCCGTGCTCCATCGACGTGGCGCGCCCCACCAGCCCCGCCACGCCCTTCGGCAGCCCGTACACCACGACGACGAACACCAGCCCGAGCAGGATGGAGAAGTGGTTCGGAAAATGCGCACCGATCAGGTCGAACAGGAGCACCAGCGGGACGGCGCCGAGCAGCGGGCCGTAGAGCACCCCGGCGCCGCCGAGCAGCGCCATCACGACGACCTGGAAGGAGATCAGCGGATTGAACGCGATCGCCGGGTCGATATAGGTCCAGCGCGGCGCCATCACGGCGCCCGTCACGGTGATGAACATCGACGAGACGGCGAACAGCATCAGCTTCGCGCGCGTCGTGTCGATGCCGCAGTGGCGCGCCACCGTCTCGTCCTCGCCGATCACTCTCAGGGCGAGCCCGAGCCGCGAGCGGCCGATCAGCCAGCCGACCAGGAAGACCGCGACGGCGAGCCCGAAGAGCTGCCAGAAGAGGCCGGCCTGGGTCACGTCGAGGAAGACGTAGCGGCCGACCGAGCGGCCGATGTTCACCTCGTACCAGGTGACCAGCTGGCGGATCAGCTCGGCGAGCCCGAAGCTGAACACGACGAAATAGATGCCGCTGAGGCGCAGGGTCGAGAGACCGACCACCAGGGCGACGACGAGCCCGATCGCGGCGGCGACCACCAGCACGACGGGCCAGGGCAGGGCGTCGCCCAGCACGGCCACCGTGTACGCGCCGATGCCGAAGAACGCGACGGTGGCGAGCGAGACGTAGCCGGTCGGCCCGGAGAACAGCGCCCAGGCGGTGGCGAGCACGATGTAGCTCGTGACCGCGACGGCGAGCGCGACGTGATAGTCGGAGCCGAAGATCGCCACCAGTGCGAGCGCGGCGAGCGTGCCGCCGACCAGCACGGCCGGACCGTAGGAGAGCGGCCGGCTCATCGGGCGGCCTTCCCGAACAGGCCGGTCGGCCGCACCAGCAGCACGGCGAGGAAGAGCGCGTAGTTCGCCGCGAGCGTCAGGCCGGGATCGACGAGGCGGGCGACCGCCGTCTCGATCAGGCCGAGCAACAGCCCGGCCGCGAGCGCACCGAGAAGGTTGCCGACCCCGCCCATGATCACGACGATCAGCGCCTTCATGGTGAAGAGCACGCCCATCGCGGCGTTGAAGGTGAGGAACATCGACACCAGCACGCCGCCGGCCGCGCACAGCGCGCCGCCGGCCGCGAAGGCGAGCGCGGCGATCCTGTCCACGTCGATGGCGACGAGGCGCGCCGCGGTCGGATCCACGGCGACGGCGCGGATCGCCGTGCCGGTGCGGGTGCGGGTCAGCAGCAGATAGAGGCCGATCGCGAGCACGGCGGCGAAGCCGAGCGCGACCAGCCGGTTCACCGCCACGGTCGCGCCGAAGAGCGACACCGGCGTCGAGAGGAACGCGTAGCCGTAATACTGGCCGCCGAAGATCACGAAGGCGACGCCCTGCAGCACGAAGAGGAGCCCGAAGGTGGCGAGGATCGAGTCGGTCTCCAGTGCGGCGCGGCTCTTGGCGCGGCGCACCAGCGGCACCAGCATCACCCGGTAGACGAGCCAGTTCGCCGCGAAGGCGAGCGGCAGAACGACGAGGAGGCCGAGAAGCGGCACGATCGCGGCGCCGGTGAACAGCACATAGGCGAGGAACGCGGCCGCCACCATCACCTCCCCGTAGGCGAGGTTGAGGATGCGGGCGACGCCGTATTGCAGCGTCAACCCCATGGCGACGAGCGCGTACATGCCGCCGAGGATCAGGCCCGACAGGACGATGTCGACGAGGAGCAAAGGGACAGTCTTCCGCTTGTTCGCACAAAACCTCGACCGTCATCCTGAGGCGCCCGGCGAAGCCTGGCCTCGAAGGATGCGGCCACGACGCCGTGGCCGTCGCCCTTCGAGGGCCGCGCCCATGGCGCGGCCGCCTCAGGGTGACGGAGCAGGGCTCGCCGCTGCGCGGCGCTCCGGAACGACCAGGAACGCTACGGCCCCCAGGCCGGCTTGGGCACGATCGCCGCGCGGGCGCCGTCCTTCTTCGTCGGCGCGATGCCGTAGAACTCGCCGTTCTGCCACTGGCCGACGGCCCAGACGTCCTTCAAGAGGCCGCCGTCGAGCTTCACCTTGCCGATGATGGTGTCGAAGGAGCCGTTCTGCAGCTCCTTGATCACCGCGGCCCGGTCGAGGCCGACGCGCTCGATCGCCTGCTGCAGGGCCTGCAGGCTCGCGAAGGTGATCGGGTTCGCCCAGCGGTCCGGCTCGCGGCCGACGCCGGCCTTGTGGCGCTCCAGATAGTCCTTCAACAGGGCCGAGTCCGCGTTCCAGCCGCCGATGCCCATCACCCCGTCGGCATTGCCGCCGAAGCGCTGCTTGAACAGCGGGAACGCCGTGCCCACCCCGGTGAAGAACACCTTGGGATTGAAGCTCAGCACCTTCGCGGCATCGGTGACGGCGAGCGTGTCGGGCGGATAGCTGAACGAGACGAACACGTCCGGGCTCGTCGCCATGGCGTCCTTCAGCATCGGCTGCATGTCCTGCGTGCCGGCCGGATAGGACTTGTCGTAGGCGAGCTTGAAGCCGGCCTTGGCGAAGGCGTCGCGGGCCGCCGTGGACAGCTCGATGCCGAACTGGTCGGAGACCGCGATCATCGCGACCGTCGGGCCGATCTTGCCCTGGTCGCGCAGGCTCTTCAGCAGCGCCACCATCTCGACCGAGATGTCGGCGGGCAGGCCGAGCCAGAACGAGGCGTTGGGCCAGCGCTTGGCGAGCTCGGGCGCCCGGTTGGTGTTGGTCGTCACCGCCAGATGCGGGTAGCCGAGCCGGGCGAGGATCGGCCCGACCGCGAGGTTCTGGCCGGTGCCCCACGGCGGCAAGATGAAGTCGACCTTGTCCTGGGCGGCGAGCCGCTCGATCGCCTTGATGGCCTCCTCGGAGTTCGAGCGGTCGTCGTACTCGATCACCTCGATCGGCACGCGCTTGTCGCCGATCTTCAGGCCGCCGGCGGCGTTCACCTCCTTCACCCAGAGCTGGTAGACGGGCAGGGTCGTGATGCTGGCGCCGCCCGTGAACGGGCCGGTCTTCGAGATCGCGTAGCCGATCTTGACCTTGTCGGGCGTGCCGGGTGCGGCCTGCGCGAAGGCCTCGGCGCCGAGTGCAAGCAGTCCGAGCGCGGCGGCGAGCGCCGCAGACACACGTCGCATGGTCTCCTCCCTTCGTGGCGGCCCGACTGACGCGGGCCTGTGACGAGCGACGGCGGGGGCCGCCGCTCGCATCCGACGAGACGGGGGGACATCCAGGGCTCATGCGCGCGGCGGATGGCGCCGCGCGGGTCCGAACGACCCTCGGCGGCCCGGCGGGCCGACACAGCCCCGCTGCGGCGCGGCGCGGGCCGGTCGTGCCTGCGGCCGGGCGGCCGCCTCCCTGGATGTCCCATTCCCGCCCGGCGCCGCGTTGTTGTGCGGGGGTGCAGCGTCCGGTGAGGCGAAGTTGACCCGAATGCGCGTCCGGGATGAATATCTTTTTCTGGTCCTTTATTGACGATTATTCGGCGTCCTGGGCGCCCGAACATCGGAATTGGCACATAATGGGAGAGAAGTGGGTCGAGTCCGGCTCCTCCGGCGTGCATGGCCCGTCGCTTCTGGCGGGCTCGGTGGCGGCCCGCAAGGTCGCCCTGCAGGCGATCCGTCCGGCCCTGACGGGGCGGGACTGGACGCTCGCGCACGGCGCCGCCGGGCGCCTCTCCCACGCCATCCTGGTGACGTCCGGGCAGGGGCATCTGGTCGGTCCGGAGCCGCCGCTCGAGGTGTCCGGCCCGGCCCTGGTGTGGGTGCCGCCGCGCGCCGCAGAGCGGCTCCACCTCGAGGCCGGGGCGAGCGGGTGGCTGCTCGCCATCGCCGACGATCTGCTCGCCGCGACGATCAGCGGCAACGTCGAGTCGGCCGTGCTGGCGACGATCGCAGCGCGGCTGCTTGCCGTGCCGGTCGGCACGCCCGAGGCGCTCGCCGACCTCGCCCATGCGTTCGCGGCGATCGAGCGCGAGCTCGCGGCCGCGACGCGCGGCGCCTGGACGGCCGTCACGGCGCATGTCGCGCTGGTGATGGTCGGGCTGTGGCGGGCCTCGGGGATCGAGGCGGCGGCCGGGCGCTCGGGCGGTCCGGCCGCGTCGATCCTCCAGCGCTTCCGTCATCTCGTCGAGCTGCATTTCCGTGAGCACTGGCGCATCCCGCGCTACGCCGAGGCGCTCGCCGTGTCGCCCGACCGGCTGCACGCGATCTGCTTGCGCGAGCTCGGCCGCGCGCCGCTCGCGCTGGTGCACGACAGGCTGGCTCGCGAGGCGATGCTGCTGCTGGAGCGCTCGATGCTGACGGTCGAGCAGGTGTCGGCCCATCTCGGCTTCAAGGATCCGGCCCACTTCAACCGCTTCTTCAAGGCCCATGCCGGGCTGCCGCCGGGCGCCTTCCGGCGCGAGACGGCGCGCGCCGCGGCGCGCCGCACCCCGCCGCCGTCGCGCCACTCCTATGCCGACTGGCCGTGAACGCGCCGGGCCGCGCGCGTGCGCGTCACCGCCCCTTGGCTTTCGGCACCGCCGGCAGGAACGCGCCGCCTTCCTTCGCGAGGAACGACCTCAGCGCCTGGGCCGCGGGGAGCAGGCGGCGCGACTCCAGGCGCACCACGAACCAGGCGCGTTCGAGCGGCAGGCCCTCGACGGCGAGAACCTTGAGGCGGCCGTCGGCGAGCTCGGCCGCGATCGTGTGGGCCGAGATGAAGGCGAGGCCGAGACCCGCCATCACGGCCTGCTTGATCGTCTCGTTGGAGCCGATCTCCATGCCGATCGCGGGGGTGAGGCCGGCTTTCGTGAAGAAGCTCTCCATCAGGGTGCGGGTGCCGGAGCCGGGCTCGCGCACCAGGAAGGTCTCGCCGGCCAGCATCTGCGGGGCGAGGCGCCGCCGCTTCGCCAGCGGATGGTCGGGCGGCGCGACGACGACGTGCGGATGCGCGCCGATGCGGTCGCTCTCGATCGCGAGGCCTTCGGGCGGGCGCCCCATGACGCAGACGTCGAGCAGCCCGGTCTCGAACTGGGCGACGATGTCGCGCCGGTTGCCGACCACGAGCTGCAGCTCGACCTTCGGGTGCTTCTTCGCGAAGGCCGCCAGCATGCGCGGCGCGAAATACTTGGCGGTCGAGACGACGCCGACCGTCACGCGCCCGGCGTCGAGCGATTTGAGCGAGGCGAGCGCCTCGCGGCACTCCCCGAGCGCCGCCTCGACCTTGCGGGCGGCGAGCAGCAGCTCCTGGCCGGCCGCCGTGGGCGTGAGGCCGCGGCCGTCGCGGTCGAACAGCGGCAGGCCGATCTCCTCCTCGAGCTGGCGCATCTGCATGGTCACGGCCGGCGGCGTGACGTGGTTCGCTTCCGCCGCCGCGGCGAAGCTGCCGAGCGCGGCGGCGCTGTCGATCAGGCGGAGCTGCTTGAGCGTGATGTTGCGCATGGGGCGGTCCGTCGGCGCGCCGGTTAAGTCCGGCTGAACGCAAGCTTCAGAACATTAAAATTTACTGACGCATTCGGAAATTGCAATGTCCGTCGCGAGGACAGCCGAGGAGCCCTATTCGATGACCAGCGTCACGTCGCTCGCCCCCACCGCCCCGCAGGGCGCCGCGCCCCAGGGCAGTGCGCCGCAAGGCGCCATCACGGACGCCAAGAAGCGCTACGCCGCGGGCGTGCTGAAATACGCGCAGATGGGCTACTGGGACGGCGACTACGAGCCGAAGGACACGGATCTGCTCGCGGTGTTCCGTATCACCCCGCAGGAGGGCGTCGATCCGATCGAGGCGGCCGCGGCGGTCGCCGGCGAGAGCTCCACGGCGACCTGGACGGTGGTGTGGACCGACCGGCTCACCGCCTGCGACAGCTATCGCGGCAAGGCCTACAAGGTCGAGCCGGTGCCGGGCCAGCCGGGCCAGTATTTCGTCTACATCGCCTACGACCTGATCCTGTTCGAGGAAGGCTCGATCGCCAACCTCACCGCCTCGATCATCGGCAACGTGTTCTCGTTCAAGCCGCTGAAGGCGGCGCGGCTGGAGGACATGCGGCTGCCGGTCGCCTATGTGAAGACGTTCAAGGGGCCGCCGACCGGCATCGTGGTCGAGCGCGAGCGGCTGAACTGTTTCGGCCGTCCGCTGCTCGGCGCCACCATCAAGCCGAAGCTCGGCCTGTCGGGCAAGAACTACGGCCGCGTCGTCTACGAGGCGCTGCGCGGCGGCCTCGATTTCACCAAGGACGACGAGAACATCAACTCGCAGCCCTTCATGCACTGGCGCGACCGCTTCCTCTACTGCATGGAGGGCGTCAACCAAGCGACGGCGCGCACCGGCGAGGTGAAGGGTCACTATCTCAACGTCACGGCCGGCACCATGGAGGAGATGTACCGGCGCGCCGAGTTCGCCAAGCAGCTCGGCTCCGTGATCGTGATGGTCGATCTGGTGATCGGCTGGACCGCGATCCAGTCGATGGCCGAGTGGGCGCGCGCCAACGACATGATCCTGCACATGCATCGCGCCGGCCACGGCACCTACACGCGGCAGAAGAGCCACGGCGTGTCGTTCCGGGTGATCGCCAAGTGGCTGCGCCTCGCCGGCGTCGACCACCTGCACGCCGGCACGGCGGTCGGCAAGCTGGAGGGCGACCCGATGACCGTGCAGGGCTACTACAACATCTGCCGCGAGCGCACGAACGCCGTCGATCTGCCGCGCGGGCTGTTCTTCGAGCAGGACTGGGCCGACATCCGCCGCGTCATGCCGGTCGCCTCGGGCGGCATCCATGCGGGGCAGATGCACCAGCTCATCAACCTGTTCGGCGACGACGTGGTGCTGCAGTTCGGCGGCGGCACGATCGGCCACCCGATGGGCATCGAGGCGGGCGCCATCGCCAACCGCGTCGCCCTGGAGGCCATGGTGCTGGCCCGCAACGAAGGCCGCGACATCATGGCGGACGGCCCGGAGATCCTGCAGGCCGCCGCGAAGTGGTGCAAGCCGCTGGAGGCGGCCCTGCACACCTGGGGCTCGGTGACGTTCGACTACACCTCGACCGACACCTCGGACTTCGTGCCCACCGCCTCGGTGGCGTGACGGGGGCTCGCCCCCGGCCCCCGGACCTTTCCCGCCCTCACCCTGAGGAGCGCCGAAGGCGCGTCTCGAAGGGCGAGGGCGGCCCCGACCGGAGCCTGTGGCCTCATGGTTCGAGGCTCGCCTTCGGCGAGCACCTCACCATGAGGGGAGATTCAGAATTCGTCGCATCGCGACCAGGAGCAGATCATGCCGAAGATCACGCAAGGGGCGTTCTCGTTCCTTCCCGACCTCACCGACCCGCAGATCGCCGCGCAGATCGAGTACGCGCTGGAGCAGGGCTGGGCCGTCAGCCTCGAGTTCACCGACGACCCGCATCCCCGCAACACCTATTGGGACATGTGGGGCATCCCGATGTTCGACCTGAAGGACGCCGCCGGCGTGATGGGCGAGCTGAAGGCTTGCCGCGAGGCCCATCCGGACTGCTACATCCGCCTGTCGGCCTTCGACTCGACCCGCGGCTGGGAGACGGTGCGGCTCGCCTTCATGGTCCACCGGCCGAAGGTCGAGGCCCGGTTCCGCCTGGAGCGCACCGAGGGTCCGGGCCGGGTGCAGCACTATTCGGTGGTGCGGGCCTGAGCCACGCTGGTCATTCCGGGGCGTCGCGGAGCGACGACCCTGGATTCCAGACGCGGGGGACGGAGCTTGTCGCCGGAGTCCGGGTGCGCGCCGGCGGCGCGCCGCGGAACGAGCAGGCGGGTGCGTGAGCGGGAGACGGTCATGACCATCGGCACGATCGGGACGGGGCAGGCGGTGCCGGTCGCCGCCGGCACGGCGGGGGAAAACCCGGCCGACACCCGCGTCGATCTCAAGGCGCTCTGTCACGAGACCCAGATCGACGCGGTCTTGGCCGAGCTCGACGCCGCGTTGATCGGCCTGAAGCCGGTGAAGCGGCGCATCCGCGAGATCGCCGCCTATCTGCTGGTCGACAAGGCGCGCCGCACGCTCGGGCTCACGGCGACGCCGCCGACCCTGCACATGGCGTTCACGGGCAATCCCGGCACCGGCAAGACGACGGTGGCGCTGCGCATGGCGAGCATCCTGCATCGCCTCGGCTATGTGCGGAAAGGCCACCTCGTCTCGGTGACGCGCGACGATCTGGTCGGCCAATATATCGGCCACACGGCGCCGAAGACCAAGGAAGTGCTCAAGCGCGCCATGGGCGGCGTCCTGTTCATCGACGAGGCCTATTATCTCTACCGACCCGAGAACGAGAAGGACTACGGCCAGGAGGCGATCGAGATCCTGCTCCAGGTGATGGAGAACCAGCGCGAGGATCTGGTGGTGATCCTGGCCGGCTACGGCGACCGCATGGAGACGTTCTTCTCGGCGAACCCGGGCTTCCGCTCGCGCATCACGCATCACATCGATTTTCCGGACTACGACGACGCCGAGCTGGTCGCCATCACCGAGACGCTCGCGGCCGCGGAGGGCTATCGCTTCGACGAGGCGGGGCGGGCGGCGCTGGTCGACTACGTCACGGCACGGCGAAAGAAGCCGTCGTTCGCGAACGCGCGCTCGATGCGCAACGCCTTCGACCGGGCGCGGCTGCGCCAGGCGATGCGGCTGTTCGACCAGGACGCGCCGGTCGACCAGGAGGCGCTGCGCACCATCACGGCGGCGGACATCCGTGCCAGCCGGGTTTTTTCGGACTGACATTTCGGCCGGCACCGCGACTATGGTGGCCGGCACAGAGGCAAGAGCGACGGACAGAGGCGGCAGGCAAAAGACGGCGGGACGGGGAAGCACCATGGCGGACACACTCGACGGATATCTGGCACGCTGGGCCGGCACCGACCCGACCCGTGACGCGGTGCGCAAGGTGCTGGTGGCGATCGCCGGCGCGACGGCGACCATCTCGGCCATCGTCGCCGACGGCCCGCTCGCCGGCGAGCTCTCGGCGACGCTCGGCAAGGGCGCGGACGGCTACGACGAGCAGAAGGAGCTCGACGTGCGCGCCGACGCCCTGCTGTTCGAGGCCCTGAAGGGGGCGCCGGTCGCCGCCTATGCGTCCGAGGAGGCCGAACTGCCGGTCGCCGTCAACGCGGGCGCGCCGCTGCTGGTCGCCGTCGATCCGCTCGACGGCTCCTCCAACATCGACACCGACGTGACCATCGGCACCATCTTCTCGGTGCTGCCGGTTCCCGACGACATCGACCCGGTGTCCGAGGCGGCGTTCTTCCAGAAGGGGCGTGATCAGCTCGCGGCCGGCTACACGGTCTATGGGCCGCACACCGCGCTGGTGCTCAGCGTCGGCGAGGGGACGGCCCACTTCGTGCTCGATCGCACGTCCGGCACCTATCGGCTGATCAGCGAGCGGGTGACGATTCCGGCGAGCGCGAAAGAGTTCGCCATCAACATGTCGAACCACCGCCACTGGGACGACCGGCTGCGCCTCTACATCGACGATCTCCTGCAGGGCAAGGACGGCCCGCGCGAGGCCGACTACAACATGCGCTGGATCGCCTCGATGGTGGCGGAGGCGCATCGCATCATCATCCGGGGCGGCATCTATCTGTATCCGGCCGACACCCGCGCCGGCTACACGCAGGGCCGCCTGCGCCTGATCTACGAGGCGTTCCCGATCGCGCTCCTGATGGAGCAGTCGGGCGCCGCGGCGACCGACGGCCGCACGCCCATCCTCGACCTCGTGCCGGAGAAGCTGCATCAGCGTGTCCCGCTGATCTTCGGCTCGCGCGAGAAGGTGGAGCGGGTGTCGAACTATCTCACGGCACCCGGCGAGATCGCGGAGCGCTCGCCGCTGTTCTCCAAGCGGGGCCTGCTCACGGCATGAGATGATGCTTTCCGAGAATTGATTCGAACCATTTCCCGGTCATTCCGGGGCGCCGCACGGCGGCGAACCCGGAATCCAGCCGAACTCTCCGTCGTCGCCGCTGGATTCCGAGTTCGCACCTGCGGTGCGCCCGGAATGACGGCAGACTGAACTTCCGGGTCGAGAACAATGTCCGTCAAGCATCCGATCATCTCGGTCACCGGCTCCTCGGGAGCGGGCACCACCACGGTGAAGCACACCTTCGACCAGATCTTCCGCCGCGAGGGCATCACGGCGGTGTCGATCGAGGGCGACGCCTTCCATCGCTACGACCGCGCCGCCATGAAGGCCGAGATCGCACGGCGCGCCGCCGAAGGCGATCAGACCTTCAGCCATTTCAACATCGAGGCCAACGAGCTCGAGGAGCTCGAGCGAGTGTTTCGCGACTACGGACTCACCGGCAAGGGGCGCACGCGGCACTACGTCCACGACGACAAGGAGGCCGAGTGCTACGGCGTGCCGCCCGGCACCTTCACGGACTGGGCGCCGTTCGAGGAGAAGTCGGATCTCCTGTTCTACGAGGGCTTGCACGGGGCGGTCGCGACCGACACGATCAACATCGCCCAGTATGCCGACCTCAAGATCGGCGTCGTGCCGGTGATCAATCTCGAATGGATCCAGAAGATTCATCGCGATCGCGCGGCGCGCGGCTACTCGACCGAGGCCGTCACCGACACGATCCTGCGCCGCATGCACGCCTACGTGCACGTGATCTGCCCGCAGTTCACCGAGACCGACATCAACTTCCAGCGGGTGCCCACCGTCGACACGTCGAATCCGCTGGTCGCCCGCTGGATCCCGACGCCGGACGAGTCGATGGTGGTGATCCGCTTCAAGAACCCGCGCGGCATCGACTTCGCCTATCTGCGCACCATGATCGACGGCAGCTTCATGAGCCGCGCCAACTCGATCGTGATTCCGGGTGGCAAGCTCGACCTCGCCATGCAGCTCATCCTCACGCCGATGATCCTCAAGCTCGTCGAGCGCAAGCGCCGCGCGCTGGCGTGATGTCCCGACTCGTCATGGCCGGGCTCGTCCCGGCCATTCACGAAGCCAAAGCGCGGCGGGCAAGACCGTGGATGGCCGCGACAGGCCCGGCCGTGACGGCCGAGAGGCCGGCATTCCGAAATCGAGAGACAAAGACCGGGGAGACACCACCATGACCATGCCGGCGACGATCGAGCGGCAAGACACCGAAGGCGCGGCGCAGCAGGGGCTCACCTGGCCCGTCACGGCGGCGCTGCGAGCGCTCGCCATGGACGCGGTCGAGCAGGCGAAGTCCGGTCATCCGGGCGCGCCCATGGGCATGGCCGAGGTCGCCGCGGTGCTGTGGCGCGGCGTGATGCGGCACGATCCGGCCGATCCGCGCTGGCCGGATCGCGACCGCTTCGTGCTGTCGAACGGTCACGCTTCGATGCTGCTCTACGGGCTCCTGCATCTCACCGGCTACGACCTGCCGATCGGCGAGCTCGAGCGCTTTCGCCAGCTCCATTCGAAGACGCCGGGCCATCCCGAATACGGCATGACGCCGGGCGTCGAGACGACGACGGGGCCGTTGGGGCAGGGCCTCACCAACGCGGTCGGCATGGCGCTCGCCGAGAAGACGCTCGCGGCGCAGTTCAACCGGCCGGGCCACAGCATCGTCGATCACCGCACCTTCGTGTTTCTCGGCGACGGCTGCCTGATGGAGGGCATCAGCCACGAGGCCGCCTCGCTGGCCGGCCGGCTGGGCCTCGGCAAGCTGATCGCCGTGTGGGACGACAACGGTATCTCGATCGACGGCAAGGTCACCGAGTGGTTCGCCGACGACACGCCGGCGCGGTTCCGCGCCTATGGCTGGCACGTGATCGAAGGCGTCGACGGCCATGATCCCGACGCCATCGCGCGGGCCTACGCCCAGGCGATCGCCGAGACCGCCAAGCCGACCCTCATCTGTGCCCGCACCGTCATCGGCCACGGCGCGCCGACCAAGGAAGGCCATCAGGACACCCACGGTGCGCCGCTCGGCGCCGAGGAGATCGCCCGCGCCCGCGCCGCCATGGGCTGGGCCCATCCCCCCTTCCACGTCCCGGCCGAGGTGTATGCGGCATGGGATTGCCGCGCCCGTGGCGCCGCGTTGTCGGCCGAGTGGCGGGCGCGCTTCTCGGCCTATGCGGCCGCGCATCCCGACCTCGCCGCCGAGTTCGAGCGGCGCCTCGCCGGTGACCTGCCGGCCGGCTTCGCCGAGGCGGCCGCCGCGGCGCTTGCGGCCGAGACGGCGGCCGGCGCGGTCGCGACCCGAAAGGCCGGGCAGATCGCGCTGACCGAGTTCGCCAAGGCGCTGCCCGAGCTTCTGGGGGGCTCGGCCGACCTCGCGCATTCCAACCTGACGTTCCACCCGAAGAGCGTGCCGGTGACGCGCGATCCGGCCGGCAACCAGATCCTGTTCGGGGTGCGCGAGTTCGGCATGGCGGCGATCGCCAACGGCATCGCCCTGCACGGCGGCTTCATTCCGTATGTCGCGACCTTCCTGGTGTTCTCCGACTACGCCCGCAACGCGGTGCGCATGTCCGCCCTGATGGGGCTGCGGGTGATCTACGTGTTCACCCACGACTCGATCTCGGTCGGCGAGGACGGCCCGACCCATCAGCCGATCGAGCACGTCGAGAGCCTGCGGCTGATCCCGGGCCTCGACGTCTGGCGCCCGGCCGACGCCGCCGAGACGGCGGTCGCCTGGCGCGCCGCGCTCGCCCGCCGGGACGGGCCGTCGGCCCTGATCCTCACCCGCCAGGCCCTGCCGCCGCAGACGTCCGCCCATCTCGACACGCTCGCCGCGGCCGGTGCCCGCGTGCTGGTCGAGGCGCCGCAAGCCGCCGCGACCGTGGTCGCCACCGGCTCCGAGGTGCGGCTCGCCGTCGACGCGGCGGCGCTGCTCGGCGAAGCCGGGATCGCCGTGCGGGTGGTCTCGATGCCCTGCGTCGAGCGGTTCGAGGCGCTGTCCGACGCGGCGCGCGCCGCCCTGGTGCCGGCCGATGCGCCGGTCGTCGTCGTCGAGGCGGGCGCGACGCGTGGTTGGCGCGGCCTCGCCGGCCGCAAGGGCGCCGTGATCGGCCTCGATCGCTTCGGCGAGTCGGCGCCCGAGCGCGATCTCCTGCCCCGCTTCGGCTTCACCAAGGAGGCCGTCGCCGGCACGGTGCGCGCCGTGCTGGCGGGGTGAAGGTCGCTCCGCGGACTTGGCGGCGGCGCCGCCATCCCGCCGTCACCAAATCATTGCAAGAGGGGCCGCCGGGCCGACGCTCGGCGGCCTTTTCGTCATTCCAGTTCCTTCGCGCACCGGAGACCCCCGCATGGAGCGTCGCCAGACGGCCTTTCTGTTCGATCTCGACGGCACCCTCGTCGACAGCGTCTATCAGCACGTGCTCGCCTGGCACGAGGCGCTGGAGCACGAGGGCATCCGGCTCTCGGTGTGGCGCATCCACCGGCGGATCGGCATGAGCGGCGGCCTCCTGACCAACATGCTGCTGCGCGAGACCGGGACGGCGCTCGATCCCGAGCGCAGCGAGCGCCTGCAGCGGCTGCACGCGGAGAGCTACGGCCGCCGCTCGCGGGAGATCCGGCCGCTGCCCGGTGCCAAGGAACTGCTGGCCTATCTGACCGAGGCCGGCATTCCGTGGACGATCGCCACCTCGGGTCGCATGGAGACGGCGCGGCCGACCCTCGACACGCTCGGTGTCGATCCCGAAAGAATCCCGGTCGTCACCCGTGATCAGGTGCGCTTCGCCAAGCCCGATCCCGACCTGTTCCTCGCCGCGGCGGAGCGGGTCGGCGTCGCCATCGAGGATTCCTATGTGGTCGGCGACAGCGTGTGGGACATGCTGGCGGCACGCCGCGCCCGCGCGCTCGGCATCGGCGTCCTGTCGGGCGGCTACGGCGAGGCCGAACTGGAGCGGGCCGGGGCCTTCCGGGTCTACGAGGATCCGCTGGCCCTCCTGACCCATATCGACGAGGTCGGCGGCCGCCGCTAGGGGACATAGCGGCGGCCGCCCCGGGGGCGGACCGCGTGGGAGATCCGCGCCCGAGCCGGGCCTCGACGCCCGCGGTGGTGGCGTGAGAGCGTCGTCACGGAGCGCCCGTCCGACAGGTTCTACGGGGACGCGGGAGACTTCCTTCGCGGAGGGTGACGTCCGGCGAATCGCGCTTTCAGGACGCGGCCGGTTGCGGCTCCAGCGCCTGCCAGTAGCGGTCGGGCAGGTGGTCGCCGAGCGCCGGCGCCAGGAGGCGCGACGCCTGGCCCTTCAGGTCCGACCTGATCTGCGGATCGAGCGACAGCGACACCAGGCGGCGCACGCCCTCGCGCAGTGCGCTCTGCAGGCCGGACACGAGCTGCGGGTCGTCGCAGGGCGGCGGTTTCAGGAGCGACCGGTCGAACCGGGTGTGCCGCGCACAGGAAAGGCAGCAGCCGACATGGTGGAAGCCGAGGCTGCTCGGCGGCACGGCCGGCACCAGATCCTCGCCGTGCACGAGGCGGAAGGTGCGCGCGCCCAGCACCGCGTCGTAGTCGCGCGCGAAGGCCGCGGTGCCCACCCGCGGCATGCCGAACGTGTAGACCTCGGGCAGCAGCACGTGTTCGATGACGGCCTGCTGGGCGGCCAGCACGGCGAGCGCCCCGCCGAGACTGTGCCCGGTGATCAGCAACCGATGCGACGGGTCGTGATCGGCGACGAGGGCGGTGACGTCGCTCCAGGCCGCGGCGAGCGCCGCCGCGAAGCCGCCGTGCAGGCCGTCGTCGTTGACGAAGAACAGGAGATCGGTGAGCCAGTTCGCCAGCACCAACGGATCCGTGCCGGCGAAGGCCAGGATGGTGGTGCCGGGTCGGCGCAGCACGATCCCGCGGGTCTGCGGCATCGGCAGCGCGGCGCCGGTCGGCGGGCTGAAGGCGGCGAGCGCGACCCGCCATCGCGCCGCGACGGCGTCGAGCTTTTCCGGCTCGTCCTCGTAGGCGAGCTGCGACGCCCAGGCGGCGGCCCGCGCGGTGCCGAGGTCGAAGCCCTCGTGCGGCGCGAGGCCGTCGAGCGCGTCGGCCGGATAGAATTCGAGAGGCAGGCGGACCAGAAACGTCATCGCGCCACCGCCGCACGCGCGACGGGAATCGTCGGACCCGTGATCCGCGACTATGACCACGCCCCGCCACGCCGGCCAAGAGCCCGGCGGCGCCATTCTGTCGGTCTCCGATGAGGTGGTTCTCCGAGGAGATCGGTCCGAGTGGCTGGGGGACTAGGATTCGAACCTAGACTAACGGAGTCAGAGTCCGCTGTTCTACCATTAAACTATCCCCCAACGCGGCAGCCGGTCGTTCGACGTCGTCCGTGGAGAATCACCTGGGACGGGTCAGGGCGGTGCCGTGTCGACCGCGGCGCGGCGAGCGCGGCGCGGTGCCGCTCATATAATCGGGATGACGGCGGCGGTCCACCCCTTGTTCGTGGCGCCGGCGGATGCCGGATTTTCCGCTGGATCATGGCGACTGCGTGATGCGGGCGGCGGCAGCGCGGCGCGAATCGACCGGCATTCGCGCCCGCCGACGCGGGCGCTGGAGGGCGCTGAAGTCGGTCGACCGCTCGGTGGGGCCGGCGTCGGTTGCGCGGGCTCTCGGCCGTGCGAGAGCGCCGTGGCGGCGCGCCGGGCCGTCGGTCAGGCGTAGGCGCTGGCGATCATGTGGCCCGTGACGGCGCCGTAGGCCTTCCTCCAAGCGGCGGCGATCTCGGGCGTCCAGTGCGATCCGAGGCACTGGGCCATGCTCCACAGCAGCGCCTCGCCGACCACCGGGTAATGGTCCGGCGCGACGCCGTACTCGACGTGCTGGCGGGCGAGAGTCTCGGCCGCCGGCATCAGTACGGAGGCGTTCTCCAGGCTGCCGACGATCACGGCCAGCGTGCCGAGGAACTTCTGCTTCTGCTCGGAGAGGTCACCCTTGAACAGCGGCCTCACGTCGGGCGCCGTCTCGAACAGGCGGGCATAGAAGAGGTCGGAGAGGCGCTGTGACTCCGACCACACCCGATCGAAGGAATGGCGGACACACTCGATGTCGGCGGCGGACAACCGGTCCATGGGCTAGCTCGCATCATCCGGAGCGGCGCCACGCCCGATCGGGGCATGGCTGGCGTCTGATGGGAAATATCGTAGCTTTATGTACGGCAGGATACCACCGTCATGTTGCGCTGCGGCGCAACTGGGGGTCCATTGACTGGATTATTATAACGTAACATATTTCCTCGAAATCGATCGGTCCACCGGGCCGTTCGGGCGCGGAGAGGGGCACCCCGCGCCGATCCGATCTCTCGGAACGCGGAAGATTTCGATGAGCGTCTTCGACGACGACAGGACTGCCCCGTCCGGCCCGCCGCGGTTCGGCGATGCCCAGGCGCTTCTCGGCGACGCGATCGCCGACGCCCAGAGCGACGGGATCACGATCGAGACGGTCGTCTCGGTGCTGCTGTGCGAGGCGTTGTCCCGGATGGTGTCGGTCGGCGGCCAGCGTTGGGCGGCCGACATGCTGGAGCGCATCGCCGTCGATCTGCGCAGCGCCCGCGCGTCGGGCGAGCCGCTGCAGTGAGCTCGCGGGTGGCCCGGACGGTCCTCAGCCCGCCGCCACCGGTTTCCGACCGCCCAGCACGGTGAGGATCGACAAGAGGCAGGCGCCGGCCACCACCAGGAACACGCCGCCTGGCCGGCCGTGGTCCATCAGCAGGCCGAACAACAGCGGGCCGAGCACGCCGGCGAGGTTGAAGCCGGTCGTCACGAAGCCGAACACCTTGCCGAACGTGCCCGGCGGCGTCACGGCGCGGACGATCATGTCGCGGGCCGGCATGGTCATGCCGCCGGCCAGCCCGGCGAGACCGAGCAGCAGCACCGCGCCGAGCGTGCCGACCGTGCCGATCCCGAGCGCCACCGTGCAGGCGGCGACCACCAGCATGCCGGCGATGGTGAGGACGGCCGGGCTGATCCGGCCGACCGGCAGCCCGCCGGCGAGCACGCCGATCGCCGAGGCGAGCAGATAGGCGGTCAAGGCCAGGCTCGCGGCGGCGAGCGGCAGCCCGTGCGCGGCGACGAGCGCCACGGCCGAGTAGGTCTGCAGCCCGAGCTGGAACACCGCGAACAGCGCGAAGAACACGAAGTTCAGCAAGATCGGGGGCGACGTCAGCAGCCGCACCGAGCCGCTCGCCTCGGGCGCAGCACCGCGGGCGGCGGCCGGGCGGGGCGTCACCGGCAGGATGGTGCGGCCGGCGAGCGCGAGCCAGGCGGCGAGCGCGAGGCCGGGCAGGGCGGAGGCCGCGAAGGCGCCGCGCCAGCCGATCTGGCTGTCGAGGAACAGCATCAGGGGTGGGGCGACGGCGCCGCCCATCATCCCGGCGAAGGTGTGGATCGCGTAGGCGCGGCCGATCCGCTCCGGCGCGATGCGCTCGGACAGCGCCGCGTAGTCGGCCGGGTGGTAGACGGCGTTGGCGAGGCCGCCGAGCCCGAACAGAACGACGAACAGAAGGAACGACGAGACGAGCCCGGCGGCGGCGAGCGCGAGGGCGCCGAGCGCGAGGCCGGCGACCAGCACGCGGCGCGCGCCGATGCGGTCGGCGAGCACGCCGGCCGGTGTCTGCCCGGCCGCGCAGGCGACGTTGAACACGACCAGCGCGAGGCCGAGCTCGGTGTAGGAGACCTGAAAGCTCGCCCGCACCATCTCGAAGACGGGCGGCAGCGCCAGGATGTAGTAGTGCGAGACGAAATGCGCCGCGCTCACCGCCATCACGACGCGCAGGTCGGCGGCCCGCGCCTGCGCTACGGACGCCTCGTCGCGCGGCAGGTGGGTCTCGGTCATCGCAGACCTCCGAGGATTTCGCCTCTCCCGGCGGCGCGGGGAGAGGGAAGAGCGCGCGCCGCCGGCGACACCACGACTCTCGTCACGCCGTCGCGTCGGCCCCGTGCATCAGCCGCCACAGCTTCTCCGAGGTCAGCGGCATGTCGACGTGGCGGACGCCGTGCTCGGACAGCGCGTCGACCGCCGCGTTCATGACCGCGACGAGCGCGCCGGCGCAGCCGGCCTCGCCGCAGCCCTTGACGCCGAGCGGGTTCGTCGTCGCCGGCACGCCGTGGTAGCCGGTCTCGATCGACGGCACGTCGGTGGCGTGCGGCACGGCGTAGTCGGTCAGCGAGCCGGTGATCAGCTGGCCGTCGGCATCGTAGACGACGCGCTCGAACAGCGCCTGGCCGATCCCCTGGACGACGCCGCCATGGATCTGGCCGTCGACGATCAGCGGGTTGATCACGGTGCCGAAGTCGTTGACCGAGACGTAGCGCACGACCTCCGGAACGCCGGTATCGATGTCGATCTCCACCTCGGCGACGTGACAGCCGTTCGGGAAGGTCGAGGGCGCGCCCGGGCTCACCAGCGCCACGTCGAGGTTTCGCGGAACGCCGTTCGGCAGTTCGAGCCCGTCGTTCAGACGCTGTGCGATCTCCAGCAGGCCCAGCCCCATGTCGGTGCCGGCGACCGTGAAGCGGCCGCCGTAGAACTCGATGTCGGCGACGCCGGCCTCCAGCATGGCGGCCGCGATGGCGCGGCCCTGCTCGATCACCCGGCCGCAGGCCTCCACGGCGGCCGTGCCGCTCGCCGCCGACGAGCGCGAGCCGCCGGTGCCGCCGCCGGCGATCAGCGCGTCGCTGTCGCCCTGGCGCAGCCGGATGCGCTCGAACGGGATGCCGAGCTTTTCCGCGATCACCTGGGCGAAGGGTGCGGCGTGACCCTGGCCATAGTCGAGCGTGCCGGTCGTGAACGTGACGGTGCCGTCGGCCTCAAAGGTCAGGCCGCCCATCTCGGGGCTCGCCGGCGCCGTCACCTCGAGATAGCTGCCGATGCCGAAGCCGCGCAGTTTGCCGCGCGCGCGGCTCGCCTCTCTGCGGGCCGGAAAGCCCGCAAAGTCGCCGGCCGCCAGCGCCCGCTCGAACACGCCCGGAAAGTCGCCCGAGTCGTAGGTCAACGCCGAGGCGGCCGCGAACGGGATCTCCTCCGGCTGAATGTGGTTCAGCCTGCGCAGCGTGAGCCGGTCGATGCCGGTCTGCAGCGCGGCGGCGTCGATCAGCCGCTCCATGATGTAGTTGCCCTCCGGACGTCCGGCGCCCCGGTAGGCGCCGATCGGCGTCGTGTTGGTGAACACGCACAGGGTGCGCACCTCGATCAGCGGCGTGCGGTAGACGCTGGCGACGTTCTTGAGCGCATTGACGGTCGGCGGCATCGGCGCGACGAGGCCGAGATAGGCGCCCATGTCGGCATGGCCGGTGAGGCGCAGGGCGAGGAACCGGCCTTCGGCGTCGAGCGCCAGCTCGGCGGTCCGCTCCTGGTCGCGGCCGTGGGTGTCGGACAGGAAGCTCGCACTGCGGTCCTCGGTCCACTTCACCGGGCGGCCCAGCGCGCGCGCGGCGTGCAGGACGCAGGCATATTCCGGGAACGCGGCCGCCTTCATGCCGAACGAGCCGCCGACATGGCCGGTGAGGATGTGCACCATGTCGACCGGCACCTGCATCAGGTCGGCGATCTGGCCGCGCATGCCGAAGGCGCCCTGGCAGCCGAGATGCAGGGTGAAGCGCCCGCTCGCCGGATCGAAATCGGCTACCGCGGCGCGTGGCTCCAGCGGCACCACGACGACGCGGCTGACCGTCAGGTCGAGCCGCACCACATGGGTGGCGGTGGCGAACGCCGCGGCCACCTCGGAGGTGTCGCCGGTACGCCAGTCGAGTGCGATGTTGTTCGGCGCCTCCGCATAGAGCTGCGGCGCGTCCGCGGCGATCGCGGCCGTCGTGGTGGTCACGGCCGGCAGCGCTTCGAGGTCGAGCGCCACGGCCTCGGCGGCGTCGCGCGCCTGGGCGAGCGTCTCGGCGATCACCACGGCGACGGGATCGCCGACGAACCGCACCCGGTCGGTCGCGAGCGGCGGGCGCGGTGGCTTCGCCAGCGGCGTGCCGTCGTGGCTCTTCAGCGGCGTGACGCATTTCAGCGTGCCGCAGCCGGTCAGATCGGCGGCCGTGTAGACGGCCAGCACGCCCGGCATGTTTCGCGCGTCGTCGGTGTCGATGCCGCGGATGATTCCGTGCGGATGCGGGCTGCGCACCATCACGGCATAGGCCTGGCCGGCGAGCGCGATATCGTCGGTGTAGCGGCCCTGGCCGCGCACCAGGATCGGATCCTCGGTGCGGGGGACGGGCTGGCCGACCCCGAAGCGGGCGTCGGACCAATGCTGCAGGGTCTCGGGCAGGGGCTTGCGCGACCCTGCGAGGCGGGCGTCGTCGGGTGAGGTCATCGGTGTCCAGCGGCCGGGGGCATGGGAGACCCGAGATCTAGACCATCCAGGCGCCCCGGACAAACCGCGGAGAAAACCTGGTTCGCGGTTCATTGTTTGGGTCGAATTCGCAATGCTGCGAATGCGTCGCCACACTGTGGCAATTGCGTCGACCGGAAGGCCTGTTACACTTGGAGTCGACGAAACAACACATCGTGATGACGCTCGGCGCCTGCGACGGCGGCCGGCGCGAAGGCGATTGATGGACCAAGAGGCCCCCACCACCGGCCTCCTCGAACCGGCGCGGTCGGGGAGGGAGGGGGTGTCCGAGCGCCCCGGACCGGACTGGCCGACTGCGGCCGGCACGGCACCGACACCTCGGCCGGCCCCCGGGACATGGCCGACCTACGCGGCGCTCGACCTCGGCACCAACAACTGCCGGCTGCTGGTGGCCCGGCCGACCGGTACGGCGTTCCGGGTGATCGACGCGTTCTCGCGCATCATCCGGCTCGGCGAGGGCGTCTCGCTCACCGGGCGGATCGGCGACGCCGCCATCGCCCGCGCCGTCGACGCGCTCGCGGTGTGCCGCGACAAGATGCAGGCGCGCGGCGTCACGCGGGCGCGGCTGATCGCCACCGAGGCGTGCCGGGCGGCCGAGAACGGCGCCGAGTTCCAGGCCCGGATCAGCGAGCTGGTCGGGCTCGACCTCGAGATCGTCGACCAGCGCACCGAGGCCGAGCTCGCCGCCACCGGCTGCACGCCGCTGATGGACCCGGACGCGCGTGGTGCCATTCTGTTCGACATCGGCGGCGGGTCGTCGGAACTCGTCCGGCTCGGGCGGTCGGAAGCCGCCGGCCGCGGCCCGCCCAAGCCGGTGATCCAGGGCTGGGTGTCGCTGCCGATCGGCGTCGTCACGCTCGCCGAGCGGTTCGGTGGCGTCACGGTCGACCGCCCGACCTTCGACGCCATGGTGGCCGACGTGTCGGTCGCGCTTGCGAGCTTCGCCAAGGCGCATGCGCGTGACCTCGGCGGCATGCATCTGCTCGGCACGTCGGGCACGGTGACGACCATCGCGGGCGTGCATCTCGATCTGCCGCGCTACGACCGCCGTCGCGTCGACGGCTGCTGGCTTCGCGGCCACGAGATCGCCGCCGTGATCGACCGGCTCATGACCATGAGCTACCGCCAGCGCGTGGCGAACCCCTGCATCGGCGCCGAGCGGGCCGACCTGGTGCTCGCCGGCTGCGCCATCCTGGAGGCGATCCGCCGCGCCTTCCCGTGCCCCCGCCTGCGCGTCGCCGACCGCGGCCTTCGCGAGGGGATTCTCGTCAAGATGATGCGGGCCGACGGGGTGTGGGCGCAGGGGTGACGCCGTCGCCGCGCCTCCCGCCGCCGTGCACGGCCTTTCCCTCTCCCCGCACGGCGGGGAGAGGGAACAGCGGGCGCCGACCTCTCCGCCCGGGAGCCGGCGAACCCCCGTGCGTCGTCGCCGGGCTTGACCCGGCGACCCATCCCTCTACGAAGAGCGGCGTTTTGCGCGAGGATGGAGGTGCGGGTCGAGCCCGCGCACGACGCCTCGCAGGGGGCGCACCACCGGCGCGCGCCGCCACCGACCCGAGCACCCCATGACCACCTCCGACCGCAACCGGCCCCTGAAAGTCCAGGTCAAGAAGAAGAAGGGCCGCACGCTCGCGCAAAAGCTCTGGCTCGACCGCCAGCTCAACGACCCCTATGTGGCGCGGGCGAAGCGCGAGGGTTTTCGCTCGCGCGCCGCCTACAAGCTGATCGAGCTCGACGATCGCTTCAAGCTGTTCCGTCCGGGCGGCCGCGTCGTCGACCTCGGGGCAGCGCCGGGCGGTTGGAGCCAAGTGGCGGCCAAGCGCGTCGGCGCCGAGAGCCGCAAGGGCCGGGTGGTCGGCATCGACATCCTCGACATGCCGCCGATCGTCGGCGTCGACCTCCTGCATCTCGACTTTCTGGCCGAGAGCGCGCCCGCCAAGCTGAAAGCCCTGCTCGGCGGCCCGGCCGACGTCGTCCTCTCCGACATGGCCGCCAACGCCACCGGCCATCGCCAGACCGACCACCTGAAGATCATGGCCCTCGCCGAGGCCGCCGCGATGTTCGCCCGCGAGGTGCTGAGCCCCGGCGGCTCCTTCCTCTGCAAGGTTTTACGCGGGGGCACCGAGGGCGATCTCCTCGCCGACCTCAAGCGCGACTTTGCGAAAGTGAAGCACGTCAAACCTGCCGCCAGCCGCGCCGACTCGGCCGAGCTGTACGTGCTGGCGATGGGGTTCAGGGAGGTTTCGGAATCGTAGGGCGCAATAGCGAAGCGTATTCGCCGACCCCGGCTCGCCGCTGCGGCCGTAGAAGGTTCGGCGCAATACGCTTCGCTATTGCGCCCTACGATGCCGTGCCGGCCGCCCGCGTAGAGTGGGCGCGGCGAGGGTGGACGGCGTCGGCATGCGGCTCCGCCGCGCGCCGACCCTACAGTTCCCAAGAAATCACTTCCCCCCTGCCATCTCCGCACCCGCGTCCTTCGGCATCAGGGCGAACAGGAGCGTCGCCGAGGCGGCGAGGAGGGCGATGGTCACGAAGGCCGGCGGGAAGGTGGCCGCGCCGAGCGCCGCGTCGCCGCGCAGCGCCATCGCGGTCTCCAGCGCCAGCGCGCCGACCGTCACGCCGGCCGAGACCGAGAGCTGCTGCGACACGCTGGTGAGCGAGGTGGCGCGGCTCATCCGGCGCGGCTCCACCTCGGCGAACGCGATGGTGTTGATGCTGGTGAACTGCAGCGAGCGGAAGAGGCCGCCGACCAGCAGCACGGCGATCATGATCCACACCGGCGTGCCGGGCGTGAACAGCGCCGGCGCCCCGATGGTGACCGCTGCAAGAAGCGCGTTCACCGTCATGGTGGCGCGGAAGCCGAAGCGACGCAGGATCTTCGGGACCAGCGTCTTCATCACCATGGCCCCGATCGCGGTGGCGAAGGTCACCAGGCCGGATTCGAACGGCGTCATGTGGAAGCCGATCTGCAGCATCAGCGGCATCAGGAACGGCAGGGCGCCGGCGCCCATGCGGAACAGGAAGCCGCCGGCGACGCCGGCCCGGAAGGTCGGCAGCGCGAACAGCGTCAGATCCATCACCGGGTTGGCGACACGGCGCGCGTAGACCACGTAGGCCGTGGTCGCCACGGCGCCCGTCCCCAGCAGCGTCGCCGCCACCCAGGTCGGCACGAACGCGACGGTGCTCACCGTCGCGCCGAAGGCGAGCCCGCCGATGCCGAGCGCCACCAGCACCATGCCGGCGGCGTCGAAGGGCTCCGGCACGTCGCTCTTCACATTGTCGACGAAGGCCGTCACCAGCGCGAAGCCGATCATGCCGATCGGCACGTTGATGATGAAGATCCAGTGCCAGCTCGCGAACGTGGTGATGAAGCCGCCGAGCGGCGGGCCGAGCAGCGGGCCGATCAGGGCCGGTAGCGTCACGAGCGCCATGGCGTCGACGAGGCGGCTCTTGTCGACGCTGCGCACCAGCACCAGACGGCCGACCGGGCTCATCATGGCGCCGCCCATGCCCTGGAGGAAGCGCGCCAACACGAAATGCCACAGCGCGCCGGAGATCGCGCACAGGACCGAGCCCGCGACGAACACCACGATGGCGCTGCGGAAGATGGTGCGGGCGCCGAACCGGTCGGCCATCCAGCCGCTCATCGGGATGAAGATGGCGAGCGCCAGCAGGTAGGACGTGATGGCGAGCTTCAGCTCGATCGGCGAGGTGCCGATGTCGGCCGCGATCGCCGGCAGGGCCGTGGCGATCACGGTCGAGTCCATGTTCTCCATGAACAGGGCGACCGCGACGATGAACGGGACGATGCGCTCGCGGGGCAGGGGCATGCGGGGTCCGGACGGCGAGAGAGCCGACGCCGTCGCGCGGGCGACGTCGGTCGGGCCCCGCCTATGCGCCGGGACGCGCCGGCCGGCAAGGGGGCGCGGGGAAGTCCGGTGCCACCGCACCGCCGATGCCGCCGTCCAAGCCGGCCTGCCGCACCCGGATTGCGCGCGTCGCGCGAGCCCCTACATGACCGGTGACGGCGCCTTCGCGCGCCTCACCCCGTGCCCGGAGCGACGCGGCGATGATCTACGTTCTGGCGGTCTTCCTGCCTCCCCTCGGCCTCCTGGTGAACGGCCAGCCCTTCGCCGCGCTGTTCAATCTCGTGCTGCTGGCGATCTGCGTCGTCCTCACGCTGCTGACGATCTTCACGTTCCCGATCATCATGCTGGTGCCCTCGGCGCACGCCGTGATCAGCGTCTACATGGCCCGGGACGAGCGCCGTCACCGCGAGATCGTCGACGCCATCGAGCGCCACGGTCCGCCGCCCGGCTGGCGGCGGTGAGGGGCTTCCGCCGCCGTCGCGGACTCGGCTGACGAAATGCCGGCATCGTCGCTGCGGCGACGGCGGACGGCGGTGCAGCAACCGCCTTCCCATCGTCGCACGCCCGTGCTAACCACCCTCGCCAACTCCGTACAGGGGCGTTTCGAGTCTTCCCGATCGACGACGACCGGGCCGGGCTCGCTGTCTCCGAGACCCCTGCGGCGACCAGGAGCTTGGCATGGCCGTTCTGTCCGACGCCCCCCCGCGCGAGGCCCTCACCTTCGACGACGTGCTGCTGCAGCCGGGCCTGTCCGACGTGCTGCCCTCGCAGGCCGACGTGCGCACCTTCCTCACGCGAGAAATCCCGCTCAACATCCCGATCATCGCCTCCGCCATGGACACGGTGACCGAGTCCGCCATGGCGATCGCCATGGCGCAGGCCGGCGGCATCGGCGTCATCCACCGCAACTTCGAGCCGGAGGCGCAGGCCGCCCAGGTGCGGCAGGTGAAGAAGTTCGAGAGCGGCATGGTGGTGAACCCGCTCACCATCGGTCCCGACGCGTCGCTCGCCGAGGCGCTGCGCATGATGGCCGAGAACCGCATCTCCGGCATCCCGGTGGTCACCACCGAGGCGGGCATCGAGGGCCGGCTGGTCGGCATCCTCACCAATCGCGACGTGCGCTTCGCCCACGATCCGGACCAGAAGGTCTCCGAGCTGATGACCAAGGAGCGCCTGGTCACGGTGCGGGAAGGGGTGAGCCAGCAGGAGGCCAAGCGGCTCCTCCACCAGTTCCGCATCGAGAAGCTCCTGGTCGTCGACGACCAGTATCGCTGCGTCGGCCTGATCACCGTGAAGGACATCGAGAAGGCGGTCGCCAATCCGAACGCCTGCAAGGACGCGCAGGGACGCCTGCGGGTCGCCGCGGCGACCACGGTCGGCGACTCGGGCTATGCCCGCACCGAGCATCTGATCGGGGCCGGCGTCGACCTGATCGTCGTCGACACGGCGCACGGCCATTCGCGCCACGTGCTCGAGCAGGTGACCCGCATCAAGAAGCTGTCCAACGCCGTTCAGGTGGCGGCCGGCAACATCGCGACCGCCGACGGCGCCAAGGCGCTGATCGACGCCGGCGCCGACGCCGTCAAGGTCGGCATCGGCCCGGGCTCGATCTGCACGACCCGCGTGGTGGCGGGCGTCGGCGTGCCGCAGCTCACCGCCATCATGGACGCCGTCAGGGTCGCGCGCGACGCCAAGGTGACGGTGATCGCCGACGGCGGCATCAAGTATTCGGGCGATCTCGCCAAGGCGCTCGCCGCCGGCGCCGACTGCGCCATGATCGGCTCGCTGCTCGCCGGCACCGACGAGACTCCGGGCGAGGTGTTCCTCTATCAGGGCCGCTCCTACAAGACGTATCGGGGCATGGGTTCGGTCGGCGCCATGGCGCGGGGTTCGGCCGACCGCTATTTCCAGCAGGACATCAAGGACTCGCTCAAGCTGGTGCCGGAGGGCGTCGAGGGCCAGGTGCCCTACAAGGGGCCGGCCGGCGCCGTGCTCCACCAGCTCACCGGCGGGCTCCGCGCCGCCATGGGCTATGTCGGCGCCAAGACGCTCGCCGAGCTGCACGAGAAGGCGCAGTTCGTGAAGATCTCGGCCGCCGGCCTGCGCGAGAGCCACGTCCACGACGTGACCATCACGCGCGAGAGCCCGAACTACCCGACCCGCGTGTGACGGGCGGGGAGTCGGTGTCCGGAAGACTCCGCGCGACCCTCGGCCGCGCGGACTTCGTCATCGAACTGTCGCACACTCGCGGGCACTGTCCGGTCCGGCGATTCCCATCGCCGGTTCAGAGACTTCACCGGAGCGACAGATGGACGACCGCAAGCCGGGACACGGCACGTCGAGCAATGGCAAGCCGGGCAACGGAAGTTCGGACGACGGGCATGCGGGCGACGGACATGGCGCCGAGGGCAGGCCGGAGAACGGCGGCCTCGACTGGCTCGACGCCGAGCTCGCCGACACGCTCGACGAGGACTACGAGCTCGAGCTGTCCGAGCCGGCGCTCTCGGAGGAGATCCGCAAGATCTACAAGCGGACCCATCCGCCGTCGATCGACCGGCGCGACTATCTGCGCAATCTGCTCGCGCTGCAGGCCGAGCTGATCAAGCTGCAGGACTGGGTGCAGCACACCAAGGCGAAGATCGTCGTCATCTTCGAGGGGCGCGACTCCGCCGGCAAGGGCGGCGTCATCAAGCGCATCACCCAGCGGCTCAATCCGCGCATCGCCCGCGTCGTCGCGCTGCCGGCGCCGACCGAGCGCGAGCGCACCCAATGGTACTTCCAGCGTTACGTGCCGCATCTGCCGGCCGGCGGCGAGATCGTGCTGTTCGACCGCTCCTGGTACAACCGTGCCGGCGTCGAGCGGGTGATGGGCTTCGCCACCGAGGACGAGGTCGAGCAGTTCTTCCGCGACGTGCCGGAGTTCGAGCGCATGCTGGTGCGCTCCGGCATCATCCTGCTGAAGTACTGGTTCTCGATCACGGACGAGGAGCAGCAGATGCGCTTCCTCATGCGCATCCACGATCCGATGAAGCAGTGGAAGCTGAGCCCGATGGATCTGCAGTCGCGGGTGCGCTGGGAGGACTACACGCGCGCCAAGGAGGACATGCTGTTCCGCACCAACATCCGCGAGGCGCCGTGGTTCATCGTCGAGGGCAACGACAAGAAGCGCGCGCGGCTCAACTGCATCGACCACCTGTTGAAGCAGATTCCTTACGAGCCCGTTCCGCACGTCCCGATCGCGCTGCCGGACCGGGTGTTCAACCCGAACTACGAGCGGCGCACGCTGCCGGCCGAGCTCTACGTGCCGATGAAGTATTGAGAGACGTCCGGCTGATCAGCGCAAAGACTCACGGCGGGCACGACCTTCACCTCTCCCCGGCGGGGAGAGGTCGGGGTTCGCGCCGAAGGCGCGAAGTCCGGGTGAGGGGGTGCCACGCTATCCAGCTGGCGCCCTAACCCCTCACCCCGACGCGCAAGAGCGCGTCGACCCTCTCCCTTTGGGAGAGGGTAAGGAGCGGCCCGTCAGCCGGAACAGAAATGATGGGGGGCAAGACCGTCTTCCGGGGCTCAGGCCCGAGCCCGCGGCCGGACGGCGCGATGCACCGCCCGGAATGACCAGTGCCTCGGAACGACGAGGCTGATCAGCTCGTGATCAGATCAGGTCGTTGTCGACGCAGTAGGCGACGGCGGAGCGGTCGGTCGTGGTGCGGCGGGCTTCGCGGCCGGTCGGGCGACCGGTCTCGGCGCGCTCGACCTTGCCGTCGGCCGCGGTGCGGGCGGCTGGCGGGGGCGCGTCGGTGTCGAAGGTTCGCAGCTCGGTACGGGGCATTGCGCAGTCTCCGGAAAGGCACGCCGGATGCGTGCCGGGGGTTCTTTCGGTCTGGCCTCGTGGCCGCCGGCCGGCGGGTCGTCCCACCCGGCCGACCCCCGTCATCTGGTGGGCCGATCGGGCGCAAATAAGGTCTCCCGGTGACCGGATTGGTTCGTTCCCGGGCACGATCGCGGCCGTGTCCGCGAGGCCGCAGACTGTCCGCGACGCGGGTGAAGGATGTCTTGCGCGGTCCGCCGAACGAAGGACGGTCGTGATCACGAAGGTGCGAGGCCGAATGCCGGAACGCGTTGCGCCCGTGCAACGGACGCCCCGTCGACGCTTTATAAACCAAGCCGGGAGAAAGTCCGGCGCCGCTACTCCGCGGTGGCGCCGACGTTGGGCGCGAGCCGCACGGCGAGGTCGAGCAGCGCCTCGTCGCCGCCCGCCCAGCCGATGAAGGAGAGCCCCACCGGGCAGCCCTCGAGGGTGCCCACCGGGATCGTGACCTGGGGCAGGCCGGCCATCCCGGCCGTGCAGGTGAGGCGCATGACCCGCACCCGGAACGACTCGAGGAGCTCCTGCGGCGCGTCGGCCCGCGGCGCGACGCACGGCACGGTCGGCAGCGCCAGAACGGTGCCGGGCTTGACGACGCCGCGGATCCAGTCGCGCGCCGCCGCCTTCACGGCATAGGCCTCGTTCGCGGCCGCTTCGGTCACGGTCGCGGCGAAGTCCATGCGCTCGCGCACGCCGGGGCCGAAGCGCGGCCGCTTGGTCTCGACGAAGTCGCCGTAGACCTGCCAGATCTCGCGGCCCTGGATGATGCGGAACGCCTCGCGCCACGGGTCGAAGCCGTCCGGCGCGATCGCCCCGTGGGTCGGGGCGGGCAGGGCCTTCGCCATCGCGTCGAGCGCGTCCTGCAGGAAGGTCGCGACCGCCTCGTCGGCCTGCGCGAAGGCGTCGTCGAGCACGATCAGCTTCTCGACCGCCGCCGCCACCGGATGGTGGTCGAGCAGGACCGGCCCGAGCGCGCGAAAAACGCCCGGCGTGGTCGACATCCAGCCGGCGACGTCGAAGGACGGCGCCATCGGCATGGCGCCTTCGAGCGAGACGCGGCCGTGGGTCGGGCGGATGCCGTAGAGCCCGCAGAAGGCGGACGGCACCCGCACCGAGCCGCCCGTGTCGGAGCCGATCGCCACGTCGCAGGCGCCCGCCGAGGCGGCCGAGGCCGAGCCGCTCGACGAGCCGCCCGGGATGTGCCCCGGGGCGCGCGGGTTGAGCGGCGTGCCGTAATGGGCGTTCACGCCGGCGACGCTGAAGAAGAACTCGTCGCACACCGTCTTGCCCGTGATGGTGGCGCCGGCGGCGAGCAGCGCCGCCACGACGGCGGCGTTCGCGGTCGCCGGCGGATGCGCCGCGAGCCAGTCCGGATTGCCGCCGCCGGTGCGGCTGCCTGCGATGTCGTACATGTCCTTGATCGCCACCGAGAGTCCGGCCAGCGGTCCGGTCGCGGCGCCTTTGACCGGCGCGGCGAGGTCGTGCGGCACGAAGGCGGAGCGAAAAGTCTCGGTCGGCATGGGGGCGGGTCCGGGCGTTCTTGGCGGGGCGAGGGGCCTGTCGATGGTCCCGAAGGGCGCCCGAGTCAACCGGGCGGGCCGCATCGCATCCCCTCGCGTGAAGCGGAGCGCCGCCCCGACGACAGCGATGGATGGCGGCCCTCCGGGAACTCCGGTCCGCCACAGCGGGTTGGCACGACGATACCGGCCGGCCGCGCGCCGTATCTTTCCGCCGCCGGGCCGAAGCCTCCGGATGCCCTCAGGAGCCCCCGATGTCGCTGCCCCTCGTGCTCGCCCCGACCTTCATCCTGGTGGCGCTGACCATGCTGCTGACGCTGTGCGCCGGCGGCGGCTTTTCCGGTGGCCGCGGCCTCGGCAGAGGCGGGCTGGGCGGAGGGGGACTTGGCGGAGGGGGACTTGGCGGAGGGGGGCTTGGCGGCCGGATCGCCTCCGGCTGGCGCGGGCGCGCCGTCTCGGCCTCGGGCTGCGCGACGGCGCTCGACCTGGAGTATCGCCTGCCGATCCTGCTCTACGTCTTGACCGTCGTCTCGATGGCGACGCGCCACGCCGACCTGGTCTTCGTCTTGCTCGCCTGGCTGTTCGCCGCGCTACGGGTTCTGCTCGCCGCCGCGCTCGTCACCGGCCGCTCCGGCTCCTCACCGGGCCTCCTCGACGCCGCCAGTGCCCTCGTCCTCGCGGTCGCCTGGGGCGTCTTCGCCGTGCGCATCCTGCTGGGGTTCTGAGGGCCGATCATCGACTGCCTCGTGTCCCGGGCGCGGCGCTGCGCGCCGTGACCCGGAACCCAGGGGCGATCGAGCGAGGCGCTTACCGTGCCGCCCCACGCCGGCCGGCCAGCCGCAGGCCGTCGCGGATGTTGAGGCCGATCAGGGCGAGGTTGACGGGGCCGGCCAAAAGCTCGACCGCCTGAACGGCCTGGAAGGTCGATCCGAAGTCGCCACGCGCCGACAGCACCGCGAGCGTGATCGCACAAGGGACCAAGACCAAGACGCCGTTGGCGGCGACGATCGGCATGCGGCGCTGCTTGGCGCGGATCGCCGGCGCGGCTGTCGACCGGGCGGTGGCGCCGCCGGCGAGGCGCAGTCCGGACAGGCCCGTGACGGCGAGCAGCGGCACCAGCAGCAGGAGCGCCCACGCGATCGCTTGCTTGACGGCCGCGACGGTCGCGAGATCGGCGAACAGCTCCGACCCCACCGTGGTGGTCCAGAAGGTCAGGATGGTCAGGAACGCCGCCGTCCCGGCGAGGCCGTGGACGACGGGCAGGGCGGCGTCACGGGCCGGGCGGATGGCGGTCGCGGGCATGGCACTCTCCTTCTCTCGCAGGGGATCGGGTCACGCGGTGTCGGACGTCGTCTCGGGGATGGCCTGCCGATCGATCTCCGCGGGCGCGTCGAGCGCGGCCTCGAGCCTCGCCAGCAGGGTGCGCATGACGGCGGTGGCGCCGACGATGTCGGCTGTCGTCAGGCCGTCGGCGACGAGGCCGTCGGCGAGGCCGTTCGACCAGCCGACATGGCGGAGGATGGCGGCGTCGTAGGTGGCGCGGCCGCGCGCCGTCAGCACCACCAGCTTGGCGCGGCGGTGATGCGGGTTGGCTGCGAAGCCGACCAGCCCCTCGGCCGCCATCACGTCGACGACGCGCTGCACCGACTGGCGGGTGAGGCCCATGTCGCGGGCGATATGGGCGACCGGCGCACCGCGCCCGGCCATCGCGATGGCGCCGAGAACCTGCCAGCGCGCGCTGGTCAGCCCGATCGGCGCCACCAGCCGGTCGCCGGCGGCGAGCAGGCGGCCGTTGAGCCGGAAGGTCTCCAGCATCAGGGCGGTGAGGGCGTCGCCCTCGGGGGTCTGGGTCTCGTGGAAGCGTCCTGTCATGACAGGATGCAAACATAACGACAGTATGCTGTCAATAGACGAAAGGCGCCGCGACCCGGCCCGGCGCGGGTCGGTGCTGGATATTCGGGGCGCGGTGTGGGACAGGGGCGCATGACGCCCTCAGCCCGCATCGCCGCCGCCATCGCGGTTCTCGCCGACATCGAGGCTCGCCGCCGCCCCGCCGCCGACGCGCTCAAGGACTGGGGCCTGTCGCATCGCTTCGCCGGGTCCGGCGACCGCGCCGCGATCGCCGGCCTCGTCTACGACGCGCTGCGCCGCAAGGCCTCGGCGGCTCATCTCATGGGCGCGACCACGTCGCGGGCGGTCGTGCTCGGCATGCTGCGACTGGACCGAGGCCTGGATCTCGCAAAGCTGGAAAAGATGTTCGACGGCAGCCGGTTCAATCCGGATCCTCTCACGGCGGACGAACGTTCGGCCCTCGCCGCCGCGGCCGACGGCAAGGCGTTCGCCGACGCGCCCTCGCACATCGCCGGTGATTATCCGGAGTGGCTCGACCTGCCGCTCGCTCGCGTGTTCGGCGACGATCGCGTCGCCGAGGGGCGGGCGCTGGCGCACCGGGCGCCGCTGGATCTGCGGGTCAACACGCTCGCCGTCTCGAAGGAGGCCGGCCGCGATCCGGAGGCTCTTCGCGGCACGATCGCGGCCGAGCTCGCGCACCTGAAGCCGCAGCGGACCCGGTGGTCGCCGGTCGGCCTGCGGGTCGCCATCGGGGCCGACGCCAAGAGCCCGCCCGTGCACGCCGAGCCGGCCTTCATCAAGGGCCAGATCGAGGTGCAGGACGAGGGCTCGCAGGTGGCCGCCCTGCTGGCTGCGGCGCGGCCGGGCGATCAGGTGATCGACTTGTGCGCCGGCGGCGGCGGCAAGACGCTCGCGCTCGCCGCCAGTATGGCGAACAGGGGCCAGCTCTACGCCACCGACCTCGACAAGCGCCGCCTCGCGCCGATCCATGCGCGGCTGGAGCGCGCCGGCGTGCGCGACGTCCAGGTCCGCACGCCGCGGCCCGACGTCGACGTTCTGGAGGATCTCCACGGCCGTGCCGATCTGGTGGTGGTCGACGCGCCCTGCACGGGAACCGGGACGTGGCGCCGCAACCCGGACGCCAAGTGGCGGATGCGGCCGGGCGCGCTCTCCGAGCGGCTCGCCCAGCAGAGGACCGTGCTCGACCGTGCCGCCGGCCTGGTGCGGCCGGGCGGCCGCATCGTCTACGTCACCTGCTCGCTCTTGGCCGACGAGAACACCGACCAGATTCAGGCTTTTCTCGCCCGCCACCCGGGCTTCGCCCCGGTGCCGGCGGAGAAGACCGTGTCGGTGCTGGGCGACGCCGCGCCCGCCTTCCTGGACTCCGTGCTGACCTTTCCCGAAGGCCTGCTGATGACCCCCCGCCGCACCGGCACGGACGGCTTCTTCGTCAGCGTGCTGCGGCGGTCGATTGCAATCTGAGGTAACGATCATTTCAATTGAAGGTTAGTAATAGCCTGTCATCATGGGTGCCGACCTCGGAGGTGCCTATGCTCGACTCTTTGGCGAAATTTGCTTCGTTGCTTTCCGCAGTATTCGGGGGTGTCATTATTGGTTATCTTGGCTATGAGCAGAAAAGCAAGACTGACGAGTTTAACGTGCAAACGGCTTGCTTATCCATAATCGAACGAATTGCCAACAAATACGAAGGTCGCGTGGTGCAGATTAGAGAGTTGGACGCCAGAATTGAGCTTTTCCCGAATGAGTGTGCTTTGCGAAGGACTAAGTTAGTTGATTTTATTCGTGTAGTGGCAACTGTTCAGGAGAATACGCCGGACGGAATTCCAGTAGTCGCCGTACCGGCGCCGCCGTCGCAAGCGGGACAATCGGAGGCGGGGACATTGGCTGGATGGGTTGCCGTCGGATTTGTAGAGAGTCAATCCAGCGGCGACGTGAATTTTTTACTCGCGAACGGGCGCTCTGTGACGCCGGGAGTTGGTCCTGGAACGGTTTTGCGAGCCAAGTGGCAAGTCAACGTAAGGTCGACTCCTGCCGGTTGGAGGTCCGTCGTCGGAACGTTGAATATTGGGCAATGTTTTACAGTTGACGAGCAAAAGAGTCTTGCGGCAGGCGATAGGACTCAGCTATGGGTAAGAGGTAAGGCTATTCCGTGCTCCAGTACTTGATTATATGTATCTTGTTAGAGGTATTCTACTTGAAATTCCACTAATGACCCCGCCGCGTCGGCGCGGCCTGGATTTTCGTCGCCGTACTGTGACGGAGGTGTGAGCTGTAATGCGCAAGTGGTACACCCAGTAGGATGAAGCGACATTCTTTGATCTGAATGATTTTTCGGATCGAGTTTCTTGGGTCGGCAAGCCACGGTCTTTCGAAATGGTGCGCCGGACGAGGCACGTCGGTTCGCGTCGCGCCGCGCCCGGGACACGAGGCTGGAGCACCAGCCGCTGGCGTCGCTACTCCGCGTCCTTGTCCTTCTCGCCCTTCCCCGTGCCGCCCGGCTGCCAGGCCGCGACCGTCGCGAGGTCGGTCTCGACGCTCCAGCGTCCGGGCTTGCCGGGGCGCGCCGCGGCGTCGGCGAGCAGCGCCCGGAACTCGCTGCGTGGCACCGTGCGGAACCCCATGTCCAGGATGGTCGGCGTCGGCCACTTGCCGTCGTCGAGCAGGAAGTCCCACTGCGCCAGATGCCAGTGCAGCACCGTGAAGCCGATCTTCGACGTGTTGGGCTCGTGCGAGAACTGCGACTCGGTGAAGAAGGCGCCGCCGGCCGCCACCCCGTAGCCGCCGCCCACCAGATCGCCCGCCTCGTTCCACACCTCGAAGGAATGGACACGGCCGGCGTCGAACGCCTCCGCATAACACTGCATGATCCGCGGCGTGATCCAGGTGAGGTGCCAGCGCCCCGCGCGCCGCCCCGCGCAGGCCGTGATCACGCCCTCGAAGTCGCGATCGAACGTCACCGTGTAGCGGCCCTGCCGCATCTGCCGGCGCAGGCGCTTGGCGATGTGGAGCTCGTCGAGCAGCAGGATGCAGCGCTCGGCCGGCGAGATCCATTTCAGCGGCCCGACATGGGCGAACGGGAACAGGCCGCGCGCATAGGCGGCGGTCAGCGCCGTCGGCGAGGCGTCGTGGACGATGCCGCAGACCCCGAACGGGTTCACGGTCCGGTCCGGGTCGGGCAGTCCCTCGGCCGGAGCGAGGAGGTCGCGCGCCCACAGCCGCGCCAGCCCCGGTAGACCCTTCACCCGCGAGCCCTTCAGCGACCAGGCGGCACCCAGCGCGATGCGCTGCAGGCGCTGCGCGAGGCTTTCCCGGAACAGGGCGCGGCGGCGGGCGTCGTCGCCGGCGGGCGGGTCGTCCGGGCGGGACGCGGCGATGGCCGTGGACACGGGCATGAGGGGCTCGCTCGGGTGCGGTGCGGGTGATGATCGCCCCGATCTTCGCCGGCAGGCCTTTAGGGACTGTTACGGGCGGGCGACACGCCGTTTCACCCATGATTTCACCGTGGGTTGCGGCCGGCCCGGATTGCGGTGGAGCGCCCGATCCGCTAACCCGAGCGCCATGAAACACGACAAGATCCTCATCGTCGACTTCGGCTCCCAGGTCACCCAGCTCATCGCCCGCCGGGTGCGCGAGGAGGGGGTCTATTCCGAGATCGTGCCCTACCAGAAGGCGGCCGAAGCCTACGCCGCGATGCGGCCGAAGGGCATCATCCTGTCGGGCGGCCCCGCCTCGGTGCACGAGGAGGGGGCGCCGCTGCCGCCGCCGTCGCTCTACGAGGCCGGCGTGCCGATCCTCGGCATCTGCTACGGCGAGCAGGCGATGGCCCATCAGCTCGGCGGTTTGGTCGAGGGCGGCCATCACCGCGAGTTCGGCCGCGCCGAGGTGCAGGTCACCGACGCGTGCCCGCTGGTCGACGGCATCTGGCAGGTCGGCGAGAAGTATCCGGTGTGGATGAGCCACGGTGACCGCGTCACTCGGCCGCCCGCGGGCTTCAAGGTGGTCGGCACCTCGCCCAACGCGCCGATCGCCATCATCGCCGACGAGACCCGTCACTTCTACGGCACCCAGTTCCACCTCGAGGTGATGCACACGCCGCACGGTGCGCTCCTGCTGCGCAACTTCGTGCGCAAGGTCGCCGGCTGCGAGGGCGACTGGACGATGCGCACCTTCAAGGAGGAGGCGATCGAGAAGCTGCGCGCCCAGGTCGGCGACGGCAAGGTGATCTGCGGCCTCTCGGGCGGCGTCGACTCGGCGGTCGCCGCCGTGCTGCTGCACGAGGCGATCGGCAACCAGCTCACCTGCGTGTTTGTCGACCACGGGCTCCTGCGTCGCGGCGAGGCCAAGCGCGTCATCGCGATGTTCCGCGGCCACTACAACATCCCGCTCGTCCACGTGAACGCCCGCGAGCAGTTCCTGAAGGCGCTCGCCGGCGTCACCGACCCGGAAGACAAGCGAAAGATCATCGGCAAGGCCTTCATCGACATCTTCGAGGAGGAGGCCAAGAAGCTCGGCGGCGCCGAGTTCCTGGCGCAGGGCACGCTCTACCCGGACGTGATCGAGAGCGTCTCGGCGACCGGGGGGCCGTCCGTGACCATCAAGTCGCACCACAATGTCGGCGGCTTGCCCGAGCGCATGAACATGAAGCTCGTCGAGCCGCTGCGCGAGCTCTTCAAGGACGAGGTGCGGGCGCTCGGCCGTGAGCTGGGGCTGCCCGACGTGTTCGTCGGCCGCCACCCGTTCCCGGGGCCGGGTCTCGCGATCCGGTGCCCGGGCGAGATCACGGCCGAGAAGCTGGAGATCCTACGCTACGCCGACGAGATCTACATCGAGGAGATCCGCCGCGCCGGCCTCTACGACGACATCTGGCAGGCCTTCGCCGTGCTGTTGCCGGTCAAGACCGTCGGCGTGATGGGCGACGGCCGCACCTACGACTACGTCGTCGCGCTGCGCGCCGTCACCTCGACGGACGGCATGACGGCCGACTTCTACCCCTTCGACATGAAATTCCTGGGCCACGCCGCCACGCGCATCATCAACGAGGTGAAAGGCGTCAACCGCGTCGTCTACGACGTGACGAGCAAGCCCCCCGGGACGATCGAGTGGGAGTAGGGGGCGCGGAAGGAGGCGGCGCTTCCTCGGGGGAGTTTGTTTGTCGGGAGCGCGCGTAGGGTGGGTTCGCGCCGAAGTCGCGTCACCCGCCGATGTCGGTATTTTGGAGAGTGAGCGGTAGGTTGCGGCGCTTCGCACCTCACCCGCTCTACGAAACATCCAAGCTTCGCTTGCAAAAAAAAGCCCGCCCCACCGTCGCCTGGCCGATCTTCGCGTAGGGGTCGTTGACCATCTTCTGCGCGAGCTTCTCAGCGTCAGCCTCCACGTTCGCGTCGAACGCCCGTGCCGCGTTGTCCAAGAGCGGCTTCTTCCAGGCGTATTTCTGGTTGGGATCGATCTCGTAGCGCTGGGCCAGGTCGGACACCGTCGCCTGCTCGCGGATCGCCTCCAGCGCAATCTTCGCCGTCAGCCCCGTGTCGATCTTCCGTCTCGTTCACTTCGTCATGGCCTGCTCCGTCTACCAAACGGGGCGGCCGACTTCCAACTTACGCCTTTGTCCTGAATTTCGGGTCCACTTCACCGCGGACCGTGGCCGGATCGAGCGCATGGGCACCGCCGCGCTCACGCCTGGTAACGCGCCTCCAGCAGATCGAACTCCTGCATCAGCTTGGTCGCGACGGCGCTGCCGATCCGGCGGTCGATGAGGAGGCGCAGCACCGCCTCGCGCGAGGCCCGCACGGCCGCGACCCGCATCACCCGCTCGATCGCCTCGTCCTCGCGGGCCCGCACCGGATCGTCGCCCGAGCGGTTCTCGACCCGGGTGCGGTAGAGGTCCATCAGGCGGGAGGCGATCTCGACATAGCGGTCGGCGTCGGCGCGGCCCTCGGCCATCGCGTGCTGCACCTCCTCGATGCGGGCGATCGCGGCCTCGGCCGCCGCGATGCGAGCGAGGTCGTCCTCGGCCTCGGTCGAGGGCTCGGCCGGCAGGTCGAGGCCGCGCATCGCCAGCGGGAGGCCGACGGCGGCGATCAGGATCGACACGATGATCACGCCCATGGCGAGGAAGATCGCGAGGTCGCGGGCCGGGAAGGGGGCGCCGCCCGGCAGCGTGGCCGGCAGGGTCAGCACCGCGGCGAGCGTCACGGCGCCGCGCGGACCGGCGCAGGCCATGGCAGCGGCGAGCCGCACCAGGCTCGGCGCCGGCAGGCCGAGCCGCCGCCAGGTGCGGAACCAGGTGATGCTCATCGAGACGCCGGCCCACAGGAGCCGCAGCGCGGTCAGCCCGAGCGCGATCACCAGCACGTAGCCGATCATCCACAGCGGGTCCGAGGTGCCGGTGAGCCCGGCGCTCTGCTGCGCCTTGGGCCAGATCGCCGGGAGCTGCTCGCCGAGCAGCACGAAGACGACGCCGTTGGCGGCGAACTGGATCATGTCCCACACGGCGCGCCGGCGCACCCGGGTGAGCGCCAGCGCCTGGCCGGTCGCCTCGACATAGCTCATCGTCACCCCGGCGCCGACCGCGGCGAGGATGCCGGAGCAGCCGGATTCCTCCGCCGTTAGATAGGCGGCGAACGGGATCAAGAGGCTCACCAGGATGTTGGAGCCGGAATCCTCGCCGAAGCGGCGACCGACGATCTCCTTCAGCCGCAGGATCGCCAGCGACACGCCGACCCCGACCGCGAGGCCGCCGGCCGCCACCCAGCCGAAGGTCAGCCCGGCGGCGAGCGGCGAGAAGGTGCCGGTCGCCACCGCGGCGACGGCGAAGCGGAAGCAGACCAGACCGGTCGCGTCGTTGAGCAGCGACTCGCCCTCCAGGATGTGCATCATCCGGCGCGGGATCGACACCCGCCGGGCGATCGCCGTGACGGCGATCGGGTCGGTCGGCGACAGCACGGCGGCGAGCGCGAAGGCGACGCCGAGCGGCATCGCCGGGATCAGCCAGTGGATGAAGAAGCCCATCCCGACCACCGTGAAGGCGACCAGCCCGAGCGCCAGCTCGAGCACGGTGGCGCGGTCCTTGAACAGCTCGTCCTTGGGGATACGCCAGCCGTCGAGGAACAAGAGCGGCGGCAGCAGCAGCAGGAAGAACAGCTCGGCGTCGAACTCGACCCGGATGTCGGAGATGAGCCCGATGGCGGCCCCGAAGGCGATCTGCACCAGCGGCCGCGGCACTGCGATCGGCAGCATGCGCGACGTGGCGCTCGACACGACGACGACGAGCAGCAGGATCAGGACGGTGGTGACGGCGGACACGCTGCTTCCATCCTCCGCGCGGCGGCGGTTCTTCGGGTGGGGCTCGCCGAGGCTGCGGCCGCATCGAGACCGGAACCGGCGCGAGCGTCAACGGTCTTGACCGTCGATCGCGGCGGCGGCGAGGCTTTCGCGAGCAGCGCAATGGGCTTGCAATGCGCATGCCGTGCGGGCTGACGGCGGCGCCGCGCCGCGGCGGCTTACCCGTCCGGCGCGAATCGGTCATCCCCGCGCAAACGCGGTTCGGCGAGCGGGAGGGACGATCATGAGGGCCGGGAATTCCGTCATCCTCTACGGCATCAAGGCTTGCGACACGATGAAGAAGGCGCGTGCCTGGCTCGACCAGCACGGCGTCGCCTACGCGTTCCACGACTACAAGAGTCACGGCATCGACGCGGCGCGGCTGGCGCGCTGGGCGAAACAGGTCGGCGTCGAGCGGCTGGTCAACACGGCCGGAACGACGTTCAAGAAGCTGCCCGATGCCGACAAGACGGACCTGACCGAGGCGAAGGCGATCCGCCTGATGCTGGCGCAGCCCTCGATGATCAAGCGCCCGGTGCTGGAGATCGGCGATGCCGTGGTGGTCGGCTTTTCGCCGGAGATTTACGGGAAGACGTTCGGGTGAAGCTTGACGCCGCCGCCCGTCACGCCGCCTCGGCGGCGCGCCGCGCCCGCACCATCCGCACGATCGTCGCGGTCATGGCGAGCGCGATGGCGGTCTCCAGCAGGGTGCCGCCGATCGAGCCGGACAGCACGTTGTTGGCAAGCCACATCAGGCAGCAGCCGAGCATGACCAGCCGCATCGCGATGCCGCGCAGGAGGAACATCGCCAGCGTGCCGAAGCTCGACGCGGCGACCGGCAGCCAGCCGGTCCAGTGCGTCACCACCTGCGACCCGATCGCCACCAGGACCACCACCACGGCGATCGCCAGCAGCGGCGAGCGGGTGCGCAGCGCCAGGAACGACCGGATCGCCGAGACGGAGGCGGTCGCGGTCGCCGGAATGTTGCCGAGCATGAAGAAGTGGACCGCGTAGGCGATGCACTGGGCGCCGTTGAACAGCTTCAGCGGACGGTCGCGCGTCTGCATGAAAGCGATCATGCCGAGCACGAAGGAGACGTAACCGGCGATCTGGGCCGGCGAGAGGAAGTCCATGTCGAAGCCGTCCGGGTGCGGCCCGCGGCTGTTCGCGGGCGCGAGCGGACCATAGGCCGGCGGCGGGGTCGGTCAATGCGGGAGCGCGAATGGCAGGGCGGCGTCGAGGCGGGCGGCGTCGAGGCGCGCGGCGACCGTCGATTGCTCCGTCGTCCCGGGGCGCGGACCGTCCGGTCCGCGAGCCCGGGGCTCCAACCTTCGACCCGTCATCCTTCGAGGCCCGACGAAGTCGGGTCTCGAAGGATGCGGCCACCCGAGTCGGCGTCGCCGACTTCGGCTTCGATGGGGTCGATCTCGGGCAAGCCCGAGATCGATGGCCGTCGCCCGTCGAGGGCGACGCTTCGCGCCGCCACCTCGGGGTGGCGGAAAGGGCCCGGGGGGAACGGCCGTTTGTATTCCGCCTCTCTCACCGCTTCTGCAGCTTCTCGTATTTCTTGACGATGCGCTCGCGCCTGAGGCGCGACAGGCGGTCGATCCAGAAGCAGCCGTCGAGCTGGTCGATCTCGTGCTGCAGGCACACGGCGAGCAGCCCGTCCGCCTCGCCCGTGTGGGTGAGGCCGTCGAGATCCTGCCAGCGCAGCTTTATGCGGACCGGCCGCTCGATCTCGTCGCTCACGCCGGGCATCGAGACGCTGCCCTCCATATGCGGCGCGGTCTCGGGTGACGACCAGGTGATCACCGGGTTGACGAAGGTGCGGGCGCCGTCGGCGAACGAGGTCTCGATCACCACGACGCGCTGGAGGACGCCGATGTGCGGCCCCGTGATGCCGATACCGGGCGCCGCCCGCATGGTGTCGAGGAGGTCGGCAGCGAGGGCGCCGAGATCGTCGTCGAACGCCTCGACCTCGGCGGCCGGGCGCGACAGCAGCGGGTCGGGAAACTTCACGATGGGACGCACCGGCACGGGTGACCTCGGCAAGGGGGTGGAAGGGGGCGGGCCACTGTAGCGTCGACGCTCACGCCGACGAAGCCTCGCGCGCGGGTCTTCACGTCCGCGCGATCCCGGCCCGGATGCCGTCGCGGCGACACGTCCGTGCCCTCGTTCGGACGATCTTTCGCGGCCGCACACCGCCTCGCGTCGCGTGGCGGCGCGAAACCGCTGTCGTGGCGCACACCTGCGGCCGGGCCCGGCGGCTGCTGCTTCGCCGTGCCGAGCCGGTGTTCTGCCACCCGCCGCCGCATCGCCCCGAAATGGTCACGTGGTTTTCGTCGCGGCTTCGCAAGCCACCGGTAGGGCTGTGCACACTGACCTGAAGGAGGAACCCCCGCCATGGGACTGCTGATGATCCGCTGCCCCGAGACCGGACGCGCCGTGTCGACCGACATCACGGTCAGCCGCGAGGCGTTCGCGGCCATGCCGGTCTTCTTCAGCCGCAGCTTCTGCCCGTATTGCCGGACCACGCACGAATGGTTCGCCAAGGACGCCTGGGTGGCGGAGGCCGTCACCTCCAGCCGTGACCCGGGCGATCGCCGGGTGGCATGATGGCGTATAATCCAGTCATCGCAGGTATCGAGATCTGAAAACTGTTCGGGGATGCATCCAGTCCACTTGTCGACAGGCTGGTTTTACTGCCTTCGGACAATTTTCGGATTGGTGTCCGCAATACCCCTTCCGGAAAACCGCGGCTGTGCGGTTCCGAGTCTCCGGCTAAGGTTCTTCTCGACCCGCTGTCCGAACCGATCCGAGCCCGTGGCGACCGGCCGTGGCGTTGCGGGTCAGCTCCGGACGGCGGGGCCGAGAGGGCCTCTCTGCGGACGTCGGAATACAGAGCGTATGTGGCGTCGAAGGTCGCGTGCCGCGACGAGCCTGTAGCGTCGAGTGGCCTCGTCACGCGGCACGCACTTCGGCGGTCGCCCTCACGCCGTCACCAAGCCTCTCGTCACCAAGCCTCTCGTCACCAAACCTCTCGTCACCAAACCTCTCGTCACCAAACCTCTCGTCACCAGCTCTCGCCGCGTCAGGCGGCCCGCACCGACGCCAGGAACGTCTGCACCTCGGTGCGGAGCTGATTGCTCTCCAGGGCGAGCTGGCCGGCGGCATTGAGCAGCTCGCTCGATGCCGCGCCCGTATCCTCGGCGCCGCGGCTGACCTCGGTGATGTTCTGCGCGACCTCGGTGGTGCCGTGCGCCGCCTGCTGGATGTTGCGCGAGATCTCCGCCGCGGCGGCGCCCTGCTCCTCGACGGCGGCCGCGATGGCGGACGCGACCTCGGCGATTTGACCGATCGTGCCGGAGATTTCCTTGATGGCCGAGACCGAATCCTCGGTCGCTGCCTGCATGGCCGCGATCTGGGCCGAGATCTCGCCGGTCGCCTTGGCGGTCTGGCCTGCCAGCGCCTTCACCTCGTTGGCGACGACGGCGAATCCCTTGCCGGCCTCGCCGGCGCGCGCCGCCTCGATGGTGGCGTTGAGGGCGAGCAGGTTGGTCTGCTCGGCGATGTCGGTGATCAGCTTGACGACGTCGCCGATGCGGCTTGCCGCGATCGACAGGGCGCCGATCCGGTCGTCGGTCTTGGCGGCCTGGCTCACCGCCGCGTCGGCGATCCGGCTCGAGGTCTGCACCTGGCGCGAGATCTCGCCGATCGACGCGGTCATCTCGTTGGTCGCGGCGGCGACCGCCTGAACGTTGCTCGACGCCTCGCCGGAGGCGGCCGTGACGGTCGCCGATTTCTGCCGGGTGACGTCCGCCGTGCGGGTGAGCGTCGTCGCCGTCGCCTCGAGCTCGGTCGCCGAGGCCGAGACGGCGCCGATGATGCCGCCGACCGCCTGCTCGAAATGATCGGCGAGCCGCACCATGTCGGCCTTGCGCTGCTCGGCGGCGCGCGCTTCCGCGACCTTCTGCTCGGCCTCGAGCCGCTCGCGCGCGACGGCATGCTCCTTGAACACCTCGACGGCGCGGGCCATCAGGCCGATCTCGTCGCCACGGTCGAGCGACGGCACCGCGACCGCGTGGTCGCCCTCCTGCAGCCGGCCCATCACTCGGCTCAGCGTGACGAGCGGCCGGATCTGCCATCGCAGCACGGCATAGAGCAGGCCGCCGATCACGGCGGCGGCGACGAGCGCCTGCAGCGCGATGCTGCGGATCAGCACGTCGAGCATGCTGAGGAAGGCGCTCTTCTTCAGCCCGACGAACAGCACCCCGACGGTGGCGCCGGACGCATCCTTGATCGGGTCGTAGGCGGTGAAATAGGCTTCGCCGAGAATGTCGGCCTCGCCCCGGTAGGGCTGCCCGCGCACCAGCACGGCGTCGTGGGCCGGCCCGACAAGCTTGGTTCCCACGGCGCGGTCGCCATCGGGCTTGCGCACATTGGTCGCGACGCGGGTGTCGCCCCGGAACACGGTCGCGACGCCGCCGACCAGCGTCTGCACGCGATCGACCAGCTCGGTGTCGCCGTCGAGCGGCCGCGCGCCGGCCATCAGGCGATCGCCCACGAGGCGCAGCTCGCCGGCGCCGCGCAGCACCTCCGAGGCGACCCGCATGTTCGATTCCTGGCGCGCCTGCGCCTGGGCCTGCAACTCGGCGCCGACCTGATGCGAGACGACGAGGACGAGGCCGCCGCAGAGCAGGCCGATGCCGGCGACCGTGAGAAGCGCGATCTTGGTCGGCAATGAGACGCGGCTGAGAAACGACAACGCTTTCACGGAATGCTCCAGGAGTGCAACAGGGGGTGAGATGGCGCCGGGAAGCCGGGCAGGCGAGGCGATGTGAGATCGGCTTTGGTGAGAGGTCGATTAATCCGTCATTACTATATTTCTGCGCAATGCCCGTTGGTCGATCTCGCCAAGAAATCAGTAAAAGCACCTAGCCGTTAAGGGGGTCTGAACAAGCGTGTCGGCGGATCACGAAACCGTCGCTCGCCACCCATGCGAATATTTGGGCTTGTCGAGCCGCTGCGGTGGTTTCTTTTGCCGAGGCAACGGCAAGTCGTGGAATCGGATCGGGGTTTCTGGTCCGGTTGTTCAATCCGCCCGGTCGTCGGCCTCGGGATGTCGCTCCAGATAGTCCACCACGAAGGAGCACAGCGGCACGATCCGCAGCCCGCGCGCCCGGGCCGAGTCGAGGGCGCCGGCGATCAGGCGGGTCGCGATCCCCCGGCCGCGCAGCCGCCGCGGCACCTCGGTGTGCGTGAAGATCATGGCGCCGTCGGCGATCCGATAGTGCGCGACCGCGAGCGCATCACCGTCACCCAGCTCGAATCGGGCGAGGGCCGGGTTGTCGCGAACCATCTCTGTCATGGGCGATGCTTTCGGAGCTGTCCGCGGCGAGGCGGTCGGGACGGTCGGGGCCGCGGAATCGCTTGCAGAGCCTCGGTGTCGACCGGTTCGGCACCCTGCCGGCGGGGCCCCGACTCACCCCATGTCGTGCGGAGCGAGGGCCGGCGCAACCCGGCTGCCCCTCGCCGGCTGGAGTCGGGTGCGACGCGGAGAGTCGCCAAGCAAAAAAAAGGGCGGTCCGTGAGGACCGCCCAATTCCGTCGCGCCACTCACCCCCGTGAAGCGGCGCCAACGGTGTTCTTGTACGCGGTCCGGGACGGCCGATCTTTGATTCAGATCAGGGCAGTGCAGAATCTTGTGCTGCGCCGCCGAAGCGGCCGAGGCGCGAATCCGACGACGCGCATCGCACCGGACGGGCGGCAGGGCGGGGCGCGTCGTTCAGCGGCGATTGAACCAGGCCCGGATCGCCTGCATGCGGTCGATCGCGGTGTCGCGGTCGGCTTGCGGCTCGCAGGCCGCGACGCCGCGGTCGCGGACCTCGCCGTTGCGGTTGTCGAAGCCGAGGCGTTGGCACTGCTTGGCGGCGTCCGGCGCCAGGCGAATCGTGCCCTCCGGGCCGATCCGCGCCGACGACGTACCCGTCGTGCGAGGCAACAGCGCGGCGCCGACCCCGACGGCGGTCCCGATCACCACGACGCCCGCCGTCACGGCGACGACCCTCCTGAGTGTCGAGCCGGCGAGGCGGGGAATGCGGGCGTGGTGCATGGCGTGAGACCGTTCTGGTCGAGCGATGGGGAAGGCTAACCCGCTGCCGGTTAACACGCCCTTCGGGTTGCGGCGCAGATGTCGTGGATATCCAGGGCCGTCTTCTTTCCGGCTCATTTACCTTGAAAAACTGTTGTCGTTCCGCGCGCGGCGGCAGCGCTGTAACGTGCGGGCAGGACTGTCCGCGACTCGTCGAGGCGCGGCGGTCCGGGCGTGGGCGACCGCCGACCTGTTCCGGGGGGAACGGGCGGAGCGACGGCGTCGACGCACGTGGAAGACGGCAGGAGGGGGATCCTCGTCGGATGATCCGGGGGGAGATGCGGGGACGGTGGGCCCGGCTGGCGCGCATCGGCGCGGCGGCGGGCGCGAGCATGCTGCTGGCCCAGTGCACGGCCGGCAACGGCGGCCTGTTCCCACAGATCGATCCACGGTACGGCGTCGCCGCGAGCCCGCGCGTCGTCGAGGCCGGACAGCCGGTGCCGAAAGGCGGCGGCGGCTATCGCATCGGCAAGCCCTACATGGTCGGCGGCCGCATGTACGTCCCCGAGGAGGACGTGAACTACCGGGCCGAGGGGCTGGCCTCGTGGTACGGGAACGATTTCCACGGGCGGCTCACCGCCAATGGCGAGGTCTACGACATGCACAGCATGTCGGCCGCCCATCCGACGCTGCCGATGCCGAGCTACGTGCGGGTGACCAATCTCGGCAACAGCCGATCCATCATCCTGCGCGTCAACGACCGCGGGCCGTTCCACCAGGGCCGGCTGATCGACGTGTCGGTCAAGGCCGCCGACATGCTGGGCTTCCAGAAGAACGGCACGGCGCGGGTGCGGGTCGAGTATGTCGGCCGCGCGCCGCTCGAAGGCTCCGACGACGGCATCCTGATGGCGACGCTGCGCGAGGGCACGCCGGCGCCGGCACCGTCGCTGGTGATGGTCGCGGCGACGCGGCCGTTCGTGCCGGCGCTGCACGGCGTCGGAGCGGCGGCGCCACCGCCGCCGCGCTCCAGTGTGCCGATGCCGCCCGAGCGGCCGTTCAGCCTCGGCCTCGACGACCAGCCGGCGCCGCCGTCGCGCGGCTACGGCCGCAGCTCGCAGCGCGCTCCCGCCGGCGACGAGACGCCGCCCGTGCTGGCGGCCGGCCGCGATCCCAAGCCAGGGCGCGTGACCACGGTGCGCACCGTCCCGATCGCGACCCCGACCCGCCCGGCGCCGGCACTCGCCGCCGTCGAATCGCGCTCCGGGGGCGCCCCGGCCGCCGTGATGACCGGCCGCGGGCTCTACTGAGACGCGAGCTTGCCGGTACAACGCTCTACTCACGCTTAATATTTCGCTTTTCGGTCCGGACCGCCATTGTTCCGGCCGCCGCGTCGCGCCATTGTTCCGGCCAACTCTTCCCGGATGCGATGGCGATGATTGCGATGCTTCGACGGCTGTGGAGGGCGCGGGCGTGGACGCGGCGCCCCGGCACGCGCGCGGTCGCCGCGCTCGCCCTGACCTTCGCCCTGGTGGCGGGGGCGACCGCCGCCAACAACTCGGTCACCGGCCAGAAGAAGGAGGAAGGCGGCTTCCAGACCGCCGCCCCTTACGCCATCCTGATCGACGCCGAGACCGGCACGGTCCTCTACGAGAAGGCCGCCGACACGCCGACGGCCCCGTCGAGCCTCCTCAAGCTGATGACCGCCGAGGTCGTCTTCAACGAGATCAAGGCCGGCCGCGTCACCCTCGACCAGGAGTTCCAGGTCAGCGAAGATGCCTGGCGGCGGGGCGGGGCGCCGTCGCACACGTCGTCGATGTTCGCGCCGATCCACAGCCGGGTGAAGGTCGAGGATCTGCTGCGCGGCCTGATCATCCAGTCCGGCAACGACGCGGCGATCGCGCTCGCCGAGGGAATCGCAGGCAACGAGCGCAGCTTCGCCGAGATGGCGACCAAGCGAGCGCGCGAGATCGGACTGACGCGCTCGACCTTCGGCAACGCCACCGGGCTGCCCGATCCGGCCAATCAGGTGACGATGCGCGAGCTCGCCAAGCTCGCCCAGCACATCATCAAGACGTACCCGGAGTTCTATTCGATCTACGGCGAGCGCGAGTTCACCTGGAACAAGATCCGCCAGCTCAACCGCAACCCGCTCTTGCCGCTCAACATCGGCGCCGACGGCATGAAGACCGGCTTCACGGCGGAGGGCGGCTATGGCCTCGTCGGCTCGGCCGTGCAGAACGGCCTGCGGCTGATCGTGGCGATCAACGGGCTGAAGACCGCCAAGGATCGCGCCGACGAGGGCAAGCGACTGCTCGACTGGGGCTTCTCCGGCTTCGAGGCGCGCCCGCTGTTCGCCGACGGCCAGGTGATCGGCGACGCCAAGGTGTTCGGAGGCGCGCAGGGCTCGGTGCCGCTGGTCGCCGACAAGGCGGTCTCGGTGCTGGTGCCGAAGAACACGACCGACCGCATCTCGGCCCGGATCGTCTATACGGGTCCGGTGCGGGCGCCGGTCGCCGAAGGCCAGAGGATCGGCCGCCTGCGCGTCATCCGGGGCGAGAACGTCACGCTCGAAGTGCCGCTGAAGGCGGCCGAAAGCGTCGAGGTCGGCAACCTGCCGCAGCGCGCCGTCGACGTCGTCACGGAGGTCGTCATCGGTTGGCTCAAGGCCGGATTTTCGCGGATCTGATTTGTCGCGGATCCGATTGGTGGGAGCCGGGCGCCGGCCGACAGGATGTGAGATGCGCGGGAAGTTCATCACGTTCGAGGGCGGGGAGGGGTCGGGCAAGTCGACCCAGGCGGCGCTGCTCGCCACCCGGCTACGGCGGCTCGGCATCGCCGTCGTGCAGACCCGCGAGCCCGGCGGCTCGCCGGGGGCCGAGGCGGTACGGCACGTGCTGCTCAGCGGTGCAGCGAAGCCGCTCGGGGCCGAGACCGAGGCGATGCTGTTCGCCGCCGCCCGGGCCGACCATCTCGAGACGACCATCCGGCCGGCGCTCGCGCGCGGCGCGTGGGTGGTGTGCGACCGCTTCGCCGATTCGACCCGCGTCTACCAGGGCGCGGTCGGCAAGGTCGATCCCGCCATGATCCGGGCGCTGGAGCGCGTCACGGTCGGCGACACGGTGCCGGACCTGACCCTCGTGCTCGATCTCCCGGCCGAGGCCGGGCTCGCCCGCGCGGCAGGCCGGCGCGAAGGCGGCGCGATCGACCGGTTCGAGGCCGAGGACGTGTCGTTCCATGCGCGCCTGCGCGACGCCTATCGCGCGATCGCCGCCGCCGAGCCCGGCCGCTGCGCCGTGATCGACGCGAGCCCGACGCCGCAGCGCATCTCCGACGAGGTGTGGACCGTGGTGTGCGCGCGGCTCGGCGCCGCCCAGGTGCACACCACGGCGATCGGCGCAGACGAGGGCGATCCCGGCACGAGCGAGCCGGAGGCGATCGATCCAGAGGCGATCGATCCAGACTCGATCGATCCAGACTCGGGCGACGCCTCGCGCCGCGCCGCCCTCGGCGCGGCCGTGCCGTGAGCAAGGCGCCGCGCGCCGCGCGCGAGGAGAGGCTGGTTCCGCATCCGCGCGAGACCCTCGACCTCGTCGGCCATGCCGCCGCCGAGCAGACCCTGCTCGCCGCCTACACGTCCGGCCGGGTGCCGCACGCCTGGCTGATCGGCGGGCCGGCCGGCATCGGCAAGGCGACGCTCGTCTACCGCTTCGCCCGCTTCGTCCTCGCTCATCCAGACCCGGCTTCGCCCGCCGTGCAGGCCGCGACCTCGCTGGCGCTGCCGCCCGATCATCCCGTCGTTCGCCGGGTGGCGGCCGACACCGAGGGCGCGCTGCTCGCGCTCGAACGGACGCCCGGCGAGAAGAGCGAGACGGTGCGCACCGTCATCACGGTCGACCAGGTGCGCGAGACGGTCGGTTTCTTCGGCGCCACGGCGACGGGCGGCGGCTGGCGCATCTGCGTCGTCGACGCCGCCGAGGAGCTGAAATACCCCGAGGGCGCCAACGCGCTCCTGAAGATTCTCGAGGAGCCGCCGCGGCGCGCGCTGCTCCTCCTGGTCAGCCATTCGCCGGGTCGCCTGCTCCCCACCATCAAGTCGCGCTGCCGCATGCTGACGCTGCGGCCGCTGTCGGCACCCGAGGTCGCGACGGCCGCCGCCGGGGCGCTCGGACGCGATCCGGGGGAGGCCGGGCTCGCCCAGGCGGCGGCCGCGGCCGACGGTTGCGTCGCCCGGGCGATCGCGCTCTCCGGCGGACCGCTGCTGGCGATGCGCGAGAAGGTGACGGCGCTGCTCGCCGGGCTTCCTCGCACCGACCCGCGCGGCCTGCACGCGCTCGGCGACACGCTGGAGCGGGCCGACCGCGAGACCGTGGAGGCCTTCGTCGACACGGTGCGCGATTGGCTTTCGGCGCAGTTGCGTCATGGTCCTCAGGCGCCGGCCCGGCTCGCCCCCTATGCCGAGGCGTGGAGCCGGCTCGACGCCGCCGCCCGCGATGTCCTCACCCTCAACCTCGATCGCCGCGCGCTCGTCTTCGCCGTGTTCGGCTGGCTTGCCGAGGCGGCACGGGGTTGATACCCAGGCGGCGACATCGCCGCAGCATCTCGTCATTCCGGGCCGGCGCGCAGCGTCGGACCCGGAATCCAGCCACCGACGCCGAGCACACGGCTGGATTCCGGGTTCGCGGCTTCGCCGCGCCCCGGAATGACGGCTGCTTTTTGCCCGGATTGCCTGCGAGCTTCGAAATCCATGGCCTCCAAGCGCTACTACCTCACGACCGCGATCGCCTATCCGAACGGGGCGCCGCACATCGGCCATGCCTACGAGGTGATCGCCACCGACGCGATCGCCCGCTTCATGCGGCTCGACGGCTACGACGTGCACTTCCTCACCGGCACCGACGAGCACGGCCAGAAGATGGTGCAGACGGCCGCCAAGGAGGGGCTCGCGGCGCGCGAGCTCGCCGACCGCAACGTCGCGCTGTTCCGCGCCATGGACGAAAAGCTGAACATCTCGCACGACGACTTCATCCGCACCACGGAGGAGCGCCACTACCGCTCGTCCAAGGCGATCTGGGAGCGGATGAAGGCGAACGGCGACGTCTATCTGTCGAAGTACGAGGGCTGGTACTCGGTCCGCGACGAGGCGTTCTACGCCGAGAGCGAGACCCAGCTCGACCAGAACGGCACCCGCGTGTCGACCAAGACCGGCACGCCGGTCGAGTGGGTCGCGGAGGAGAGCTGGTTCTTCAGGCTGTCCGCCTATCAGCAGAAGCTGCTCGATCTCTACGAGCGGGTGCCCGACTTCGTGCTGCCGAAGGAGCGCCTCAACGAGGTCGCGAGCTTCGTGCGCGGCGGGCTGCAGGATCTGTCGATCTCCCGCACCACCTTCGACTGGGGCATCCCGGTGCCGGGCGACGAGAAGCACATCATGTACGTGTGGGTCGACGCGCTGACCAACTACATCACCGGCGTCGGTTTCCCCGACACCGACAGCGCGATGTTCCGGAAGTACTGGCCGGCCGACCTGCACGTGATCGGCAAGGACATCGTGCGCTTCCACGCCGTCTATTGGCCGGCCTTCCTGATGTCGGCCGGGGTCGACGTGCCGCGCCGGGTCTTTTCGCACGGATTTCTGTTCAACCGGGGCGAGAAGATGTCGAAGTCGGTCGGCAACGTGATCGACCCGGTCGGGCTCGCCGAGCTCTACGGTGTCGATCAGCTCCGCTACTTCTTCCTGCGCGAGGTGCCGTTCGGTCAGGACGGCAGCTATTCGCACGAGGCGATCGTCAACCGCATCAACGCGGATCTGGCGAACGACCTCGGCAACCTCGCGCAGCGCTCGCTGTCGATGCTGGCGAAGGCGTTCAAGGGCGTGATGCCGACGCCGGGCGCGTTCACCGAGACCGACAAGACGATCCTCGACGCCGCCGACGCGCTGGTCGGCAAGGCGCGCGAGCAGATGGCGACTCAGCAGATCCACCGGGTGCTCGAGGCCGCGTGGGCCGTGGTCGCCGACGCGAATCGGTACTTCGCCGGCGAGCAGCCGTGGGCGCTCGCCAAGACCGATCCGGTGCGTCAGGGCACGGTGCTCTACGTCACGGCCGAGGTGCTGCGCCAGGTCGCCATCCTGGCCCAGCCGGTGATGCCGACGGCCTGCGGCAAGCTGCTCGACATCCTCGCCGTGCCGGCCGACGCCCGCGATTTTTCGCAGCTCGGCGGCGGAACCCGCATCGCGCCCGGCAGCCAGCTCCCGCCGCCCACCCCGGTCTTCCCGCGCTGGATCGAGCCGGCGACGGCGTGAATTTCGGCGCGGCGCCGACGGCCAGGAGGGCCGAGCGAGGGGGCCGAGGCGCCCGCGCGATCGAGATGCGGGGCGGGGCGACACTGTCGTCCCGCCCTCTGCCCATCCGGGCCTGCACGATCGATCGGCCACCGTCGCCCCGGATCGGGCACGGTGCGCCGTCCGGCGGGTGCCGGATTCGATCAGCACGGATTGATCAGGGAGCAGCTTCGCCCGGTCGAAGCCGGCTCGGAAAAGCCGACGGCGAAGTCTGGTGCGGTCGAGAGGACTCGAACCTCCACGGGTCGCCCCACTAGCACCTCAAGCTAGCGCGTCTACCAGTTCCGCCACGACCGCATCAGGGGATATCGATGCCGGCCGGTGACGGCCCGGGCATCGAGGCGACGGCGAGGGTGTAACAAATCGATGATGCCGCGACAAGACCGGCGAAGCCCCGAAAACTCGGATTTCGGAGCCGGGTTGCGGGGCGGCGCGGCACCGAATCCGACGGCCGGCCGAATCGCCGGCACGGCACCGGCGCGCCGCCGGCGAGGTCGGCCCGTGGTCGGCCGGAGGTCGGCCGAGAGGTCGCCCGGTCCGGGGCGTGAGGCGCGCCGGAGGTCGGCGGGCCGGGGCCCGGTGTTCCCGTTGCGGGGTCGAGACGACATCGGCCGGGACGAGGCCCGGCCGATCCGAGACATCGGGCTGTCGCCGCCGGGCGCGATCACGGAATTCCGAGCTTCGGCAGGGCCGAGGTGGAGAACGGCCAGCGGCCGAGCAGGCCGCGCGGCGTGGCACCGGTCGGCTCCGGCGCCGGCAGCGGTGCCGCGGTCGTGGTCGGCGGCGGTTCCGCGGCGAGCGACACGGGCGTGGTCGCCGGCGCCCGCGGGCCGGCCGGCGGCTTCAGGGCGGCCAGTCGCGGTCCGAGCGGTGGGCGCGCCTCGCCGGGACCGAACACCGGCACGGGCGGCAGCAGAGCCGCGTGGCCGGCGGTGCCGAGCACCGGGCTCGCCGGGGCGAAGTCCTGATCCCGGCCGAAGCTCCCCATGCTCGGGACCGGCAGGGCGACCGGCTGGGCCGCGGCGCGGCTCGCCGCCGCGTCGTCGAGGTGGCGCGGCCACACCGGCTCGGGCGGCAGCGGCACCGCGCGGGCGGGGGCGCGGAAGCTGCGCATCTGGGAGCGCGCCACGACGGGCGCCGGACCGAGCGCATCGATGACGCCGACGCTCGTCGGGTCGTAGGTCGGCAGGATCGGGTCGGCGAGCAACGTCTCGATGGTGAAGACCGGCGTCGGCCACGAGCCGCCGTTGCCGCTACCGTTGGCGGTGCGACGGCCCATCCACTGCTCGGGCGTCGTCGCGGTCTTCGGCAGGTCGGCGCTCGCCGGCACCACGTGGACGATCTTGTAGCCGCGCGCCTTCAAGGCCTTGAGGAGGCCGGGCAGGGCCAGCACGGTCGCCGGCTGGATGTCGTGCAGGAGCAGCACGCCGCGGCCGCGCGCCTCGATCCGCTCCAGCGCCCGCTTCATCACCTCGTCGGCCGAGATGTGCTTCCAGTCGTCGGCCGGGAAGTCGGCGCTCCAGGTCATCAGGCCGCGCGAGACCAGCAGGCGCTCGACCTCGTCCCGGCGCAGGAGACCCGGGATGCGGAAGAACGGCGCCACCGCGGCGCGGTCGCCGAGCGCCGCCCCCGCATTGGCGATGCCGCCCTCGATCTCCGCCTCGGCCTGGCCGATCGGCATCTTGTGGAAGGTGAGGGGATGGCTGTTGCTGTGGGTGCCGATCGTGTGCCCCTCGGCCTGCATGCGGCGCACGATGCTCGGATAGGCGTGCGACATCCGGCCGACCAGGAAATACGTCACCTTCACGCATTCCGATGCCAAGATGTCGAGAACCCGGTTGGAGTAGGGCGGGATCGGCCCGTCGTCGAAGGTGATCACCACCTCCTTGTGCTCCAGCGGCAGCGACTCGCGATACTGCATCACGCCGATGCGGGCGTGCTCCATCGGATCGACCACCAGGGTGCGGCTGGTGCCGAGCGCGTTCGGGTTACCGGGGCACTGCGCGGCGGGGGGCGTGGCGGCCGTCGGCGAGGCGGCGTGCGCCGCGGGGGCGGCCGCGGCGGCGAGCAGCGACAGCGCAACCGATGATGCGATCAACGACGGACCACTCGCACACGACCGGCGCATGACCTGCCCCTTCCCCCGATCACTCGGAATGCCAACACTTTTTTCCATAGTCACGCGCGATTGGTAACCGGGAAAAGGGTAAAATATCGTGTACAGATGATGAAATCGTGGCCGTGTGCCCTGCCCGCATCAACGCGGGCCGGTCGCCGTCCGGACCGGCGGCGGGACCACGTGGACGATCCGAAAGCCGCGTGATTTCAGAGCCCTGAGAAAAGCGGGAAGCATCTGGACGGTCTGCAGCCGCGGATCGTGGAAGAGCAGGATGCCACCGCGCGACGCCTCCAGCCGGGCGAGCACCAGATCGAGCTGCTGGCCCGGCGTCATGTCGGTCCAGTCGCTCGCCCACAGGTCCGCGCCGAACACGACGATGCCGCGCTCCCGCAGCCGGTCGAGCAGGGCGGGCGTCGAGGCGAAGCCGGGGAAGCGAAAGAACGGCGTCGACGGCCGCTCGCTCGGCCGACCGTGCAGCGCCGTCTCGACGGCCACGAAGCCATGATCGATCTCGCGCTCGGCGGCCGTCGGGGACATCCGGTCGAGCAGCGGATGCGCGAAGGTATGATGGGCGACCGTGTGGCCCTCGGCGGCGATCCGGCGCAGCAGCGCCGGGTGCGCCAGGGCGTGCTTGCCTAGGACGAAGAAGCTCGCCCGCACGCATTCGCGCGCCAGGGCGTCGAGCACCCGGTCGGTGCGGCCGGGGCGCGGCCCGTCGTCGAAGGTGAGCACCACCTCCATGTCGGCGAGCGGCAGGGTGTCGGCGAAATGCTTGCGGCCGACCCGCGGCGTCGTCGCCGGATCGACGGTGAGGATGCGGGCGGTGCCGAGCGCGCCGCTGCGGCCCGGACACGCCGTCTGCGCGTCCGCCGTCTGCGCGTCCGCCGTGGGCGCGGCGAGCATCGTCGCGACCGTCGCCGCGAGCAACGTCGCCGCGAGCCTCGTCGCCGCGAGCTTCGCCCTCACGAGCCTCGTCGCGACCGTCGTCAGGACCATCGGGCCGGGCCGAATCATCCGCTGGATCCGCACACTCGGGATGCGGATCGTCCGCAGCCTGGCCAGGGCGTGCCATGCGGATGTGGCGAGGGCGGGGCAGTCGTGCGGGGGCGTCATCATGCCGTCGCAGGCGATTTGCCACGTCGGATCCGCCCGCGTAAAAGCCGGACCAGGGCGCGTGGCCGAGCGCCCGTCCCGATCGTGAGAATCGAGATGCCGAACCAGCCCGAGACGAGCACCGAGGCGGGAGACGTCGTGCTGCGTGACGAGGACGGCGCGATCGCGGCCGGCTTCGTCGCGCGGGTCACGTCGGCGATCGAGGCGGAAGACGCCGCGGCGCTGCGGCATCTCGTCGGCGACATGCACGAGGCCGACGTCGGCGACCTGATCGAGGCGCTCGATCCCGCGCTGCGGCCGCGCTTGATCGCCCTTATGGGCGCCGACTTCGACTTCACGGCGCTGGTCGAGGTCGACGACACGGTCCGCGAGGAGATCCTCGAGGAGCTCGCCCCCGCGGCGGTCGCCGAGGGGGTGCGCGATCTCGACTCCGACGACGCCGTCTACATCCTGGAAGACCTGCCCAAGGACGAGCAGGACGAGATTCTCGAGCAGCTTCCCTCGCTCGATCGTCGCGCCCTCGAGCGCAGCCTGCAGTACCCGGAGAACTCCGCCGGGCGACGCATGCAGTCCGAGTATGTCGCGGTGCCGCCGTCGTGGACGGTCGGCCACACGATCGACTTCCTGCGCGACAACGAGGAGCTGCCCGAGCGCTTCTTCGAGATCCACGTGGTCGACGGCGACGACAAGTTGCTCGGCACCGTCGCGCTCGACACGCTGCTGCGGACCCGCCGGCCGACGCCGGTCGCCGAGCTGATGGACGCCGGCCGCCGCCGCGTCCACGCCACCGACGACCTCGAGGAGGTGGCGCGCATGTTCGAGCGCTACAACCTGATCGCCGCGCCCGTGGTCGACGAGGGCGACCGGCTGGTCGGCGTCGTCACGGTCGACGACGTCGTCGACGTGATCGAGGAGGAGGCCGAGAAGGACATCAAGGCGCTCGGCGGCGTCACGGGCGACGAGGAGCTGTCCGACTCCGTGTGGACGATCGCGCGCGGCCGCTTCAACTGGCTTCTGGTCAATCTCGCGACGGCGTTCCTCGCCTCCTCGGTGCTCGGCCTGTTCGAGGGCGAGCTGCAGAAGATGGTGGCACTCGCCGTGCTCGCTCCGATCGTCGCGAGCCAGGGCGGCAATGCCGCGACCCAGAGCATGACGGTCGCGGTGCGGGCGCTCGCCACGCGCGAGCTGCACGACGGCAACGCGGCCCGGATCGTGCTGCGCGAGGTGCTGGTCGGCGTCGTCAACGGCGTCGCTTTCGCGGTGATCACCGGCGTCGCCGCGGCGGCGTGGTTCAGAACCGTCGACCTCGGGGTGGTGATCGGGCTCGCGATGATCTGCAATCTCGTCGCGGCCGCCCTCGGGGGTATATTGGTCCCGCTGGTCATCGAGCGGTTTCGGCTCGATCCGGCCGTGTCCTCCGGCGTGTTCGTCACGACCATCACCGACGTGGTCGGCTTCTTCTCGTTCCTGGGAATCGCGAGCCTGTGGTTCGGCTTGAAGTGAACGCCGAACAGCCGACCGAAATGTTCCGTCAGACGCTCCATTTCGACCTTTGCTGACCAAGTATTAACTCCCATACTGCTACAAATCGGGACGAAAAGTCCGCCGAAGGTGGCTTCATGGGTTCCGCTGACAGCAGCGGCGAAGGCAGAGCGAAGGGATCGGACCAGCACGCCGCCGAGCCGCCGCGTGCGGCGAAGCCGCGTGCCTGGGCCGGGGCCGCGCGACCGGTGTCCGGCTCCCTGCTGGCGCTCGCCGCGGCACTCGCCTGTGGCCTCGTGTCGGTGGCGGCCGTCCTCTATCTCGTCGTTCGTCCGGACGATTCGGTCGCGCTCGAACGGGCGCGGGTGGGCGTCACCCGGACCTTCGCCGAGTATCGCAGCGTGTTCGGCGACGTCGCGCTGCAGCGCGCCCGGGCGATCTCCGCCACCGGCGCCGCCGACGTCATTCCGGTCGACATCGAGCAGCACCTGGCGCCGGCCGGCCTGCCGCACTTGCGTCATCGCTGGGCCTTCCTGGTCCGCCGTGACGGCTCGCTCGCGGCCGCATATCCGCCGGATGTGCGGGTGGTGCCGCCGTCCATCGTTTCGTACATCGCAACCTTTCAGCCGGGCGACGGGCCGTCGCGAAGCGGCGCGCGGACCGACCTGGCGCTGATCGACCGCGCCGTGCCGGTGCAGACCGAGATCCTTCTGATCGAGCAGCAGCCCGCCGTGGTCGCCATGGTGCCGGTCGGTGCCGGGTCGGCGGGCGAGGCCGAGCTGACGCTGGTGCTCGCGGTGCCGATCGACGGGCCGATCGTCGCCGCGATGGGGGAGACGGCCGGCGTGCGTGGGCTGCGCTTCGACACCGACCCGGGCGAGGCGTCCGGACCGCTTCATTCGCAGACCGATTCGCGCGGACGCATCGTCGGCTGGTTCGGCTGGGAGCCGCCCGACGACGCCGGCAACCCCGCCTGGCTGTGGCTGTTGCCGGTGGTCGGTGGGGCCGCCTTCCTCGGCTTCGCCGGCCTGTCGCTCGTCCAGATCCGGCGCGCGGCCGGCGGACTGGAGCAGATCGAGGTCGAGCTGCGCCGCATCGCCCAGGAGGATCCGCTCACCGGCATGCCGAATCGGCGCAAGATCATCGCCGCGCTCGGCTGCGCCTTGAAGGCGCGCGGTCCCGACGAGAGCATCGCCTTCGTCTGCATCGACCTCGACTCGTTCAAGGAGATCAACGAGGTTCTGGGGCACGAAATCGGCGACCGGCTGATCGCCGAGGCGTCCGAGCGGCTGCGCAGTGTGCTGCCCGCGACCGCCGAGGTCGGGCGCATCGACGGCGACGAGTTCGCCGTGGTGATGGGCGTGCGCAACGGCGCCGTGGCGGTCGATGCGGCGAACGCCTGCGCGCGCCGCCTCGCCGCGCCGTTCCACATCCGCGACCAGGTCATCAACGTCACGGCGAGCGTCGGGCTCGCACTGGCGCCGCGAGACGGAGAGAGCGCGCATGAGCTGATCCGCCGTGCCGATCTCGCGGCACGCGCTGCCAAGAAGATGGGCCGCGGCCGCATCCTGGCGTTCCATCACGGGCTCGAGGACGAGATCAACGAGCGGCGCTTCATCGAGCAGGAGCTGCGGCTCGCGCTCGCCGACGACGGGCTGACGGTCGCCTATCAGCCGATCGTCGCCGGCGACGGGCTGCGCATGGTCGGGGCCGAGGCCTTGGTGCGCTGGAAGCACGCGGTGCGCGGCAACATCCCGCCGAGCGTCTTCGTGCCGGTGGCCGAGCAGGCCGGCCTGATGATCGAGCTCGGCGAGTTCGTGCTGCGCCGCGCGCTCGCCGACGCGCGCGACTGGCCCGAGCTGTTCATCGCCATCAACCTGTCGCCGATCCAGGTGCGCGACCGCGGCCTGGTGCGGGCGGTGGCGAGCGCGCTCGCCGACTCCGGCATCGATCCGTCCCGGGTGGTGCTGGAGATCACCGAGGGCGTCCTCATCGACAACCCGGAAGACGCCAAGCAGCGCCTGAAGGAGCTGCGGGCGCTCGGCGTCAAGATCGCCCTCGACGACTTCGGCTCCGGCTATTCGAGCCTCAGCTATCTGCGCCGCCTGCCGATCGACAAGCTCAAGATCGACAAGGAGTTCGTCGCGCCGCTCGGACGTTCCGCCAACGGCGGCGTGATCCTGCAGGCGATCGTCGCGCTCGGCCGCGCGCTCGGCCTTTCCGTGCTCGCCGAGGGCGTCGAGACCGAGGAGCAGCGCCTGCTGCTGCGGCTCGCCGGCTGCGACGAGATGCAGGGCTACCTGTTCGCCCGGCCGATGCCGGCCGCCGCGCTCCGCGAGATGACGGGGCGCGGCCTCGTCCTGCCCGGCACCGCCCTCGGCGACGGCGACGATCTCGTCAACGGCGTCGATCCTTGAAACCAGCCGGTCTGCCCGTCGCGGCAGGTGCTTGCGTGGCGGCGCCGATCCGGACACGCTCGTCCGCCGGCCGACGTCGTCGGCCGATGCCCGCGACCCGCACGCCTGTGCGGTTTCTCCACAACGATCGCGGGCGGATCATCATGGGGAGTGACACATGCAGACCGTGGAGGCGAACGGGGCCCGGATCCCGGCGATCGGGCTCGGGACCATGACCCTGAAGGGCGAGACCTGCGTCGAGATCGTCGACGCCGCGGTCCGGCTCGGCTATCGGCATCTCGATACCGCGCAGATGTACGGCAACGAGGCCGAGGTGGGGCAGGGGCTGCGCGCCTCCGGTGTCGCGCGTGAAGAGGTCTTCGTCACCACCAAGGTGTGGCACGCCAATCTGGCGCCGGGCGACTTCGAGCGCTCGTTCGACGAGAGCCTGAGGAAGCTCGATCTCGCCTTCGTCGACCTCCTCTTGATCCACTGGCCGAACGCCGCGGTGCCGATGGCCGACATGATCGGCGCGCTCTGCAAGGTCGCGGCCGACAAGCGCGCCCGCCATGTCGGTGTCGCCAACTTCACGGTCGGCATGGTGGAGGAGGCGGTGCGGCTCGCGACCGTGCCGCTGGTGACCAACCAGATCGAGGTGCATCCCTACATCGACCAGCGCCGGCTGATCGAGACGTGCCGAAGCCACGGCCTGTCGATCACGGCCTACTGCCCGCTCGCCCGCGGCGAGGTGCCGTCCGACCCGGTGCTGCGGCGCATCGGTGCCGCGCACGGCAAGAGCGCCTCGCAGGTGGCGCTGCGCTGGCTCGTCCAGCAAGGACTCGTCGCCATCCCGCGCACCGCCTCGCGTGACCGTCTCGCCGAGAACCTCGCGGTGTTCGATTTCACGCTTTCGGCACAGGACGTGGCCGACATCGCCGCGCTGCGGAAGCCGAACGGTCGGCTGGTGAGCCCGGCGCACGCGCCGGTCTGGGACACGTGATCCGATCCGTTAACGGCTCGCCGTTATAATCTCTGCAGGGGCGCTCCGTGGGACGGAGCGCCGGAGAGGACGGCATGGAGTACGTCACCGCCAACGGCGCCACCATCCCGGCGATCGGGCTCGGCACCTGGGAGCTCAAGGGCCGGATCTGCGCCCGCACGGTCGAGCAGGCGCTGCGGTCCGGCTACAAGCTGATCGACACGGCCGAGGTGTACGAGAACGAGCGCGAGGTCGGGGAGGGCATCCGCGGCTCCGGCCTCAGACGCGCCGAGGTGTTCGTCACGACCAAGATCTGGCCCGATCACCTGGCGCCGCGCGAGCTCGAACGCGCCACCAAGGGGAGCCTCGCCCGGCTGCGGCTCTCCGAGGTCGACCTTCTGCTGATCCATTGGCCGAACCCGCGCATCCCGTTGTCCGAGACGATCGGGGCGCTGTGCAAGATGAAGCAGGTCGGCTTCGCGAAGAACATCGGCGTCTCCAACTTCACGGTCGCGCTGCTCGACGAGGCCGTGAAGCACGCGAGCGAGCCGCTCGCCGTCAACCAGATCGAGTGGCATCCGCATCTCGACCAGAGCAAGGTGGTGGAGGCCTGCCGGCGCCACGGCATGGCCGTCACGGCGTTCAGCCCGATGGCGCGCGGCGCCGTGTTCTCCGACCAGGTGATGCGCGAGATCGCGGCGGCGCACGGCAAGACCCCGGCCCAGGTGAGCCTGCGCTACATCATGCAGGCGGGTGGCATCCCGATCCCGCGCGCGGCGCGGCTCGATCTCCTCACCGAGAATCTCGCCGTGTTCGACTTCGTGCTCGGCGACGACGAGATGGCCGCGATCCGCGGCCTCGCCCGCCCGAACGGCCGCATCGTCAACTGGAGCGGCGCGCCGAAGTGGGACTGAGGCGGCCCCGGCGTCTTCACCGGGAGTCGCGCTCGCCGGGATAGGGGCCTGCATGCAGGGCCGGTTGACAAGCCGGTCGGGCGGGCCGATTTGCGCACAGCCCTTCGGGCGCTGCGGTCTTCCCGGGCTGCCTCGTCGGGCGGCGACGAACCGGCGAAAACGATGGTCGTGTGATGAGCCTGCAGGATGAAACCGCCCTGGTGCTGTTCTCGGGCGGCCAGGATTCGACCGTCTGCCTCGCCTGGGCGTTGTCGCGCTTCTCGCGGGTCGAGACGGTCGGCTTCGCCTATGGCCAGCGGCACGCCGTCGAGCTGCAGGTGCGGCCGCGCATCCGCATGCAGATGGCCGCCCTCGACCCCGCCTGGGCCGAGCGGCTCGGCCCCGACCACCTGATCCCGCTCGACGCGCTCGGCGCCGTCTCGGAGACGGCGCTCACCCGCGACGTGGCCATCGAGGTCGCCGAGGATGGGCTGCCGACCACCTTCGTGCCCGGCCGCAACCTCGTCTTCCTCACCTTCGCGGGGGCGCTCGCCTATCGGCGCGGCGCCCGCCATCTCGTCGCCGGCATGTGCGAGACCGACTATTCGGGCTATCCGGATTGCCGCGACGACACCGTCAAGGCGATGCAGCTCGCCCTCAATCTGGGCATGCAGCGCCGCTTCGTCGTCCACACGCCGCTGATGTGGATCGACAAGGCGCAGACCTTCGCGCTCGCCGAGCAGCTCGGCGGGGCGCCGTTCGTCGACCTGCTTCTCGAACAGACCCACACCTGCTATGTGGGCGACCGCTCGGTCCGCCACCCGTGGGGCTACGGCTGTGGCACCTGTCCGGCCTGCCGGCTGCGGGCCGAGGGCTTCTCGCAATGGATGTCCGCTCGCCGATGTTAACCCCCGATCTTCGCCGTCGCTCGGAAGGGCTCGTTTTTCTTGTCCTTTTCGCTCTCACGATTCCGGCCGCCAACTGGCTGATCCAGCATGCGGGCACGACCTGCGTGCCACGTGGGCCGTGCCTGGTGCCGGTGCTGCCGGGCCTTTCGGCGCCGTCCGGCGTGCTGATGGTCGGCGTCGCCCTGGTGCTCCGCGATCTCGTGCAGCGCCGGCTCGGCGTGCTGGTCGCGGCCGCCGCGGTGCTGGTGGGTGCGCTCCTGTCCGCCTTCCTGGCGCCGCCCGCTTTGGTGATCGCCTCGGCGGCCGCCTTCCTGGTCTCCGAGATGGCCGATCTCGCCGTCTACACGCCGCTGGCGCGCCGCCGCATGGTGACGGCCGTGCTCGCCTCCGGCCTCGTCGGGCTCGTCGTCGACTCGCTCCTGTTCCTGTGGCTCGCCTTCGGCTCGCTCGACTTCCTGGCCGGCCAGGTCGTCGGCAAGGCCTGGATGGTGCTCTTGTCGATCCCGTTCATGCTGTGGCTGCGCCGCCGTGACGAGCGCCTCGGCCTGGTGGCGGCCTGACTCTGATCCGTCGTCCTGAGGTGCCGGGCGTCGCCGGACCTCGAAGGACGGGCAGCCACCCAAGTCGGCGTCGCCGACTTGGGCTTCAATGGTGTCGATCTCTGGCAAGCACGAGATCGATGCCGTCGCCCTTCGAGGCTCGGGCTTTGCCCGAGCGCCTCAGGGTGACGCTTACAATCTCTCGATCTCCGAACAGGAAACCCCAATGTCCGCGGCGCTCTACGACATCCTGAAGAAGGTGACGACCGCCACCGTCACCACCATGCTCTTGAAGAAGGGCATCCGGCGCTGCTGGATGGCCGGGCCGAAGCCGCTGGTCGGCGGCGGCGAGCGCCTGGTCGGCCCCGCCTTCACACTGCGCTTCGTCCCGGCCCGCGAGGATCTGGCGACGCCGGAGAGCTGGTCGAAGCCGATCTCGACCCGTGGCGCCATCGAGGCGATGCCGGAGAACTGCATCGTCGTCGCCGACGCCATGGGCATCACGTCGGCCGGCATCTTCGGCGACATCCTGTGCGCCCGCATGAAGAAGCGGAACGTCACGGCGCTGGTCACCGACGGCGTCATGCGCGACCGCACCGGCGTGCTGGCGAGCGGCTTGCCGGTGTGGTGCGCCGGCGTCGCCGCGCCCGCCTCGGTCAACGGGCTCACCTTCGTCAACTGGCAGGAGCCGATCGGCTGCGGCGGCGTCGCGATCTTCCCGGACGACGTGATCGTCGCCGACGACGACGGTGCCGTGGTGATTCCGAAGGATCTGGTCGAGTACGTCGCCCACGAGGGTGCCGAGCACGAGCTCTACGAGAGCTGGGTGTTCACCGAGGTGGAGCGCGGCGTGCCGCTGCCCGGCCTCTATCCCCCGAACGACGAGGCCAAGGCCCGCTACGCCGCCTGGCGGCAGAGCCGGAGCTGACGGCGGCCGGCCGATGCGCGCGCCGGGCGATCAACAGTTCGCGCACGGACGCCGCGGTCGGCACGCGAAAGTTGCGGCTGGCGCGTGACCTGCACTAGGCTTCTCTCGGACAGCTGCCGAGGGAGGCCCCGATGCGGTTTCTCGTGCACGTCCTGCTCGCCGTGCTGCTGTGGTCCGGGAGCCTCGCCGGCGCCCAGGAGCCGGCGACGCCGCAACCGCGGGAGGCGGCCCCCGACCTCGTCGCCGAGCTGCGGATCCTCGAGGCGACCCTTGCGGAGTCGTGCCGGACCGGGGTCGACCGGCTCGACGATGCTGCCTGGACTGCATGGCGGCGCCGCGAGGTGCTCCTGGCCGGCATGGACGAGATAACGCGGGTGCGCATCCAGCGCGGCAGCCGGTTGACGCCGGAGTGCCGGACCCGCCTCGCCGAGCTGGCCCGGAGCCGGGCGGAATCGACCTTCGCCGAGTGGCACCGCCACGCCTATCGCGACGGACCGATCGCGCGCATGGATCGGAACGGGCCCGAGCCGTGGGCGAGGGCGGCACCGTCGACGCCCCCCACGGCGCCGACCTTCGGTGGGGGACGTGCACCGGAGACGAACAAGCCGTTTTTCCCGTGGCCACCGCCGACGCCGTCGACACGGCGCGCCTTCTCGCCGGACGTCGTCGCGGACAGGCCCCGGGCCCGGACGGTCGGAGAGGTCGCCGACCGGCTTCGCGCCATCACCACGGCCGCCGACTTCGACCAGATCAACTACTACGCCGTACCGGGAGGGTTCGCCCTCGTGACCCGGATCGAGCGTCTCGACGCCGTCACCGGTCGGCCCCTGGCGAAACCCGACCGTTGGCCGAGCCGTGCCGTCGTCGCGAGCGCCGGGATCAGCTTCTGGGACATCTTCGGGCTCGTCCGCACACCCGGCTATCACCGTATCATCGTGTTCGTGCTGACCAACAAGGCGGTCGAGATGCGCCCGGTCGGCGACGATGAGTTGCAACGACTGACGGAGGCCTGGGCGCAACAGGGCGCCGATTTCCTGGATCCGGAGATCCGTGCCTTGCCGGTGACACCCCATCATGCGCTCCTGGTGCTGGTCTACGAGTTCGAGCGGACGGGCGAGGAGACGCGGCATCTGCGTCCGAGCCGGTGGACGCTCGACGAACACCTCGAGAGCATCGGCGCGAGCCTGAAAGCGCTGCCATGACGGTGCGCACCGCCAAGCTCGTGCTAACGGCGCTTTGGGGCGTCGCGGTGATGCCGCTGCTGCTGATCCTGATCCTGCGCCAGCTCAACGGTTTCTACGGCACCGAGGCGGAGGCGGCCTGGACCTGGGTTGCCCAGTACGTATTCCCGGGCATGACTCTGATCGGCGGCGCCTGGACCGTGACCGACCATCCGGAGGACGCCGAGAAGCGGGCATCCGCCGTCGTGGTCTGGGGGGCGCTCGTCCTGTCCGCCTTCTACCTGCTCGTTCTCTATTTGGTCCTTGGCGCCCAGGCGCGTGGCCCGGTCAAGGACGTGCTTCAAGGCTCCGGGCTGTTTCTCGGACTGATCCAGGGCGTCGTCGTCGGCTGGCTCGGGAAATTTTTCATCGAGGCGAAGCGCTGACCTTTCGCGGCGCGGACGCTCCGACTCGGCGACGGCTTGACGCGGGCGCCGGGGAACGCTTCACCGGGGCATGTTCTTTCCGGTCTCCAAGTTGCTCGGCTTCTTCGCCCTGCCGTCCAACGCCGTGATGGTGCTGGGCCTCGTCGGCCTCGCCCTGATGGCGACGCGCTTCGCGCGGCTCGGCCGCGGCCTCGCGGTCGCGAGCCTCGTCCTGCTCGCGGTGCTCGGCTGGTCGCCGCTCGGCAACGCCCTGATGGTGCCGCTGGAGGAGCGGTTCCCGCCGTTCCGCGACGACGGCCGGCCGATCGCCGGCATCGTCATCCTCGGCGGGGCGACCACGCCGGACGTCTCGGCGGCGCGCGGCGAGGTCGTGCTCAACGAGGCGGCCGAGCGGATGACGGCGGCGGCCGCGCTCGCCTTGCGCCACCCCGAGGCGCGGGTGATCCATTCGGGCGGCGATCCGGGATTCCTGTACGGGGAGGGGTCGGAGTCGGTGCCGGCGCTGCGCCTCTTGCGTGAGCTCGGGCTGCCCGACGAACGCCTCGTCGGCGAGGACCGGTCGCGCAACACGGTGGAGAACGCCCTCTTCACCAAGGCGATCGCACGACCAAAATCGGGCGAGCGCTGGCTGCTCGTCACCTCGGCCTATCACATGCCGCGCGCGATCGGCGTGTTTCGGCGGGCCGGCTTCGCGGTCGAGCCGTACCCGGTCGACTGGCGCACGGTCGGGCCGGCCGATGCGCTGCGGCCGTTCGCCTCGATCGGCGACGGGCTGCGCCGCACCGACACGGCGATGCGCGAATGGGTCGGCCTTCTCGTCTACTGGCTCACCGGCAAGTCGTCGGAGCTGTTCCCGGCGCCGTGACTCGACGTCAGTCCGGGGGCTGGTCGTCGCGCAGCGCGCGCAGCGAATCCGACGCGAACTGCCGGTGCCAGACGACGAAGACGACCGCCGCGGTCGAGGCGATCAGCACCCACGGGCCGATGAACCAGCCCAGATAGGCGAGGGCGAAGAACAGCGCCCGCTGGCCGCGGTTGAAATGCATGGCGGCCGAACGGAACAGCCGCGTGGTGCGGCGGACGTGGCGCTCGGCCTCCTCGCTGCCCTGCTCGGCGGCGGGTGGCGTCGCCCCCAGCATGATCGCGACGTAGTTGAACAGCCGGTACGACCACGCGAACTTGTAGAAGGTGTAGACGAAGATCACGGTGAGGCCGACCGACTTCACCTCCCACAATTCGCGCGCGCTCGGCATCGAGACGGGCAGGGTGGAGAGGATCGACGCGACCTGGTCGGTCGAGCGCACCACGGTGAGCGCGCCGCCGATGGCGAGCAGCGAGGTCGAGGCGAAGAAGGCGGCGCCGTTCTGCAGGGCCGCCATGATCTGGGTGTCGACGATGCGCGACTCGCGCCGCAGCATGCGGCGCATCCAAACGGCGCGCTCCTCGTCCATGCGCGCATTGAGGGCGCCACGGCCGAGCCGCGTCCATTCCATCGCGACAGCGTAGCTCGTCCAGGCGAGGACGAACACCGAGATCGCCACGAGATCGAGCGGGTCGAACCATCCGAGCATCGCCATTCCCCCCGATTGCCAATCCGCGCGTGGTCGCCACAATGCCGGCCCGCCTCGCCACCGACGTCCCGCTTCGCCGGTGCCGTTCCGGTGCCGACGCCCAGGAGAAACTCATGAGTCAGACCATCACGAAGCACGTCGCCGATCTGGTAGCCGAGGCGGAGCGCGAGATCGAGACCCTCGGTGTCGACCAGGCGATCGCCCTGCATGGCGACCCCGGCGTCGTGTTCGTCGACCTGCGCGACATCCGCGAGCTCGATCGCGAGGGCCGGGTGCCCGGCGCCTTCCACTGTCCGCGCGGCATGCTGGAGTTCTGGATCGACCCGGCGAGCCCCTACCACAAGCCGATCTTCGCCCAGGACAAGAAGTACGTGTTCTTCTGCGCGGCCGGCGCCCGTTCGGCGCTCGCCACCCTGACGGCGAAGCGCATGGGGCTCGCCCCGGTCGCCCATGTCGGCGGCGGCTTCGGCGCCTGGAAGAAGGCCGGCGGCCCGATCGAGATCAAGGTGTAGGCGGGCGAACGCCGATCGCCTCGGGGTCGTTCCGAGCGGCGCTCTCGGGCTGGCGCGTCGCGCCGCCCGAGCACGGGCTCCGCGCCGAGCCCGGAATTCGACCGAGCCTCGGACGTCGTGGCTGGATTCCGGGTTCGCGGACCTCGCGGTCCGCGCCCCGGAACGACGGCCCCTCTCAGTGGCCGTGCTGATGGCCGCCGGCCGATCCGCCCGCCGGCGCCGTGCCGTCCGGCGTGGTGGCGCCGATCGCCTGCACCTTGTAGCTGACCGCGACCGTGCCGGCCTTCTCGAAGCGCAGCTCGCCCGCGAGTGTCGTGCCCTCCTTGAGCGGCTCCTTCAGCTCCATGAACATCACGTGGTAGCCGCCGGGCATCAGCTTGACGGTCTCGCCCGGCTTGATCTCGAGGCCGCCCGGGATCGGCCGCATGGTCATGATCCCGTTTTCGGTCTTCATCTCGTGGACCTCGAAGCGGCCGGCCTGCGGCAGGCTGCCGCCGACCAGGCGGTCCGGCACGGTCCCGGTGTTGGTGATGGTCATGTAGCCGCCCGCGACCTTGGCGCCGCGCGGGGTGGCGCGGGTCCACGGGGTCTCGATCTTGAGGGCGCCGACCTTGATCTCGGTGGGGGCCGGCGTCTGCGCCGCGGCGGCGAGCGGCAGGGCGACGAGAGCGCCGGCGACAGCGGCATACGAGAGAGTGCGGAACATCGATATTCTCCGAACGAGGCCGTCGCGCCATGCGAGCGCCGAACGGCCGGAATCACGGACCTGAACGAAGGCAAGAGGTGCGGGGAATCAGGACGCGGGTGGCGCGCGCGGGCGGATCGGGCTGCGCTCGGGCACGATCGCGACGGCGAAGCGGCGCGGCATCTGCGCGGCGATCCGGTGCCAGGCCGGAGCCGGACCGACCACCTGAAACGCGATGGTCGCGACCCCCGGCGTCGTGCAGAGGACGCAGCAGCCGTGCGCGGCGTCGGTCCGCTCGTCGGCGGGAAGGTCGGTCGTGCCGGGGAGGTTGCGGTCGGCGCCCGCCAGACCCGGCCGGCCGATGCAGAGGATGTCGGTGAGACCGGCGGCCGACGACCACCAGGCACCGTCCCGGGAGGTGCCGTCCCCGGGGCGCGGCGACGCGAGCGCGGGCAGCAGGATCTGGAAAAGCAGCGCGACGATGACGACCACGCCCGACACGGCCCGCGGCCATGACGGGGCCGGAGCGGTCGGTGGCGCGGCGTGGGGGCGTCGTCTCGTCACGCGCCTTGATAGCATGCCGCCATCGGCCGCGACAGCCGGCCGACGACCGACAGGACGCGACCGAGGGGAACGGCCTGTGCAGCGGCTTGCGCAGTGGGGCGCAAGGGATTGCGCGACCGGCCCCACGTCGAGGCCGGGCCGGGCGAATCTGTGCCGATGCAGCGGCATCGCACGGTCCGGCTAGACTGCATCGAGGGACCGAGTCCGGGGCGCATACGGAAAATCCCGAACAGTATCTTTTCGGATCGACGGCGCACCCCTGATCACGTCCACGCTGTCGTCGTGATCGACGCGGCGACCGCGATGCCGGCCGCCGGAGCGGTGTGTCCGGGAAAGCTCTCCGGCCGTCGCGCGGCCTGTGCGTGGCCCCGGGTACGTGGTTTTTCCGTCGTGTCTTCGACCATTTATGTGTTTCTTATAAGTTCGTTCGTAGAGTGGAACCCGCGGCCCGTCGCGCTTCGGGCCGGCCGGTTTCGGATCGCGTGCTTCGCGTCACGTGCGTGATACTCGCGACGTCTCGCGCTCATCGGAGGCCATGCGCGAACGCTCACCCAGCCAAACGCCGAATTCGATTGACCCTCGCCGGGTCGGGATGTCTTTCCTGCCGCCGCGCTTCTGGAACAGGACTTGCTCCGGACCCCTGACACGACGACCCCTGACGGAGAAGCGGTCGGTGTGCTCGGCGCACCACGCCTCGATGCACCACCGCAGATGGATACGACGATGGCAGACGTGATCAAGAACACGACATTCGCCGAGCTGAAGGTCGGCGACACCGCGAGCATCGAGCGGGTCTGCTCGGTGCAGGATCTTTATCTGTTCGCTCACGTCTCGGGCAACACCAACCCGGCCGTGGTTCCGGATCAGGCCTCGACCGAGAACCGCGCCGTCACGGCGCCGTTCATGTGGGCGGGCTCGCTGATCTCGGCTGTGCTCGGCAATCTGCTGCCCGGGCCCGGCACGCTCTATCGCTCGCAGGATCTGCGCGCGGTGAGCCGCGTGAAGGTCGGCGACAAGGTGCGGGCGAGCGTCCGCTGCGTCGAGAAGCAGGCCGCACCCGTCGCCGTGTTCGAGACCCGGATCGAGAAGCTCGACGGCACCGTGGTGGCGGAGGGCCGCGCCCTCGTCGACGTACCGACCGAGCGCATGACGGTCGCGGCGCGCGAGCTGCCGACCCTGATCCTCGACGAGTGCGACCAGTTCACGCCGCTGATCCAGCGCGCCAAGAGCCTCGGCCCGATGGCGACCGCGGTGGTCTGCCCGGACGATCACAACTCGCTCGGCGGCGCCGTGCTGGCCGCCCGCGAAGGCCTGATCGAGCCGATCCTGATCGGCTCGCGCGCCGCCATCCAGAAGGCGGCCGAGGCGGGCGGTCTCGACATCACGCCCTACAAGCTGATCGACGCGCAGAACGGCGTCGAGGCGTCGGCCAAGGCGGTCGAGCTGGTGCGTCGCGGCGAGGCGGCTTCGGTGATGAAGGGCAACCTGCACACCGACGAGCTGCTCGGCCAGGTGGTCAAGAAGGACGGCGGCCTGCGCTCCGGGCGCCGTATCAGCCACGTCTTCGTCATGGACGTGCCGACCATGGACCACCTCCTGTTCATCTCCGACGCGGCGATCAACATCGCGCCGGATCTGATCACCAAGGTCGACATCACCCAGAGCGCCATCGATCTCGCCATCGCGTGCGGCATCGAGAAGCCGCGCGTCGGCATCCTGTCGGCGGTCGAGACCGTCAATCCGAGCATCCCCTCGACGCTCGACGCGGCGGCACTCTCCAAGATGGCCGAGCGCGGCCAGATCAAGGGCGGCATCGTCGACGGCCCGCTCGCCATGGACAACGCCATGGACGTCGCTGCGGCCCGCACCAAGGGCATCACGTCGCTGGTCGCCGGCCGCGCCGACGTGCTGATCGTGCCGAACCTCGAGGCCGGCAACATGCTGGCCAAGGAGCTCACCTTCGTGGCGCGGGCCGAGGCCGCCGGCCTCGTCGTCGGCGCCGCCGCGCCGGTCATGCTGACCAGCCGCGCCGACAACGATCGCGCCCGGCTGGTCTCGGCGGCGCTCGCCCAGCTCTACGAATATCGGCGCCGCACCGGTCGTGCGGTTCCGGTGCCGGGCACCGACACGGCCAAGGTCGCGGCCGAGTGAGCCGCGCCGGACATCAAGAAGAAACGGAATCGCAGACATGAGCGACCACATCATCACCCTCAATGCGGGGTCGTCCTCGATCAAGTTCGCGCTGTTCGTGCTCGACGGCGGCGAATGGCCCCGCATGGTCGCGATCGGCCAGGTGGAAGGAATCGGCGTCACGCCGGAGTTCGAGGCCAAGGTCGACGGTCAGAAGACCAAGCGGACCCTGACCGGCGCCGAGACGCCCAAGAACCACGACGACGCGCTGAAGATCATCATCGGGTGGCTCGGCGAGCGTTTCCCCGACGCCAAGATCGCCGCGATCGGTCACCGCGTCGTCCATGGCGGGCCGGTCTACTCGGCCCCGATGCTGATCGACGACGCCGCCTTCGCGGTGCTGAAGACCTTCGCGCCGCTGGCGCCGCTGCACCAGCCGCACAATCTCGCCGGCATCGCGGCGGCGGGACGCGCCTTCCCGGGCATTCCCCAGGTCGGCTGCTTCGACACCGCCTTCCATCGCACCCAGCCGTTCGTCAACGACACCTACGGCTTGCCGCCGGCGTATTACGAGGAGGGCGTGCGCCGCTACGGCTTCCACGGCCTCTCCTACGAGTACATCACCAGCCGGCTGATGGATCGTGATCCGGATGCGTTGCGCCGGCTCGTCGTGCTGCATCTCGGCAACGGCGCCTCGATGTGCGCCATCAAGGACGGCAAGGGCGTCGGCTCGACCATGGGCTTCTCGCCGCTCGACGGCCTCCTGATGGGCACGCGCTGCGGCCAGATCGATCCCGGCGTGCTGCTCTATCTGATGCAGCAGAAGGAGATGACGGCGGCGGAGATCTCCGATCTGCTCAACAAGAAGTCGGGCCTCAAGGGCATGTCGGGCGTGTCGAGCGACATGCGCGACCTCGAGGCCTCCGACGCGCCGGCCGCCAAGCAGGCGCTGGCCTACTTCGTCAACCGCATCCGCCGCGAGCTCGGAAGCCTGATGGCGATCACGGGCGGCGCCGACGCGATCGTGTTCACGGGCGGCATCGGGGCGAACTCGAAGTTCGTCCGCGGCGCCGTGCTGGACGGCATGGAGTGGGCCGGCCTCGTCGTCGACCGGGCCGCCAACGAGGCCGGTGCCGAGGTGATCTCGACGGCCGGCTCGCCCGTGAAGGTCTACGTCATGCAGACCGACGAGGAGGCGATGATCGCCCAGCACACCGTGCGGGTGGCCGGCCTCGCCGCGTCGCCGGCGGCGCTCGCCTCCGCCTGACGGGGCGGCGAGTCGGTCCGCACCGGCGGCGCGCGCCGGCGCGCACGATCATCGCACCATCCACGCCCGCGACGGTCGCCGTCGCGGGCATTTTCGTGTCGGGCGCGTCGCGCTGTCGACGGCGCGCTCGCCGCGTCTTCGGATCGTTGCGACGCAACCTTTGCCGCAGTGCGATGCGGCCTTGCCGCCGGGCCGAAAAGGAAACATTGTGGGCCGGAGCCGTCTCCCCGCGAGGGTTGCCGGGCGCCTGCGCGTTTTCTCGGCGCGGCGTTGCGCGCGACCGGCGGGCCGCTCATAACGAACCCTGATCTCTCATAAGGTCGAAGATGAATTTCCCGCGCACGCCCCGCTCGACCGTGACGTACGAGTCGCATCTGCCCGCCACCGCCGAGAGCGCACCGCTCGAGGCCGAGGCCTATCAGCGGCGCTTCGTCATCGAGGACGTCTATCCGACCGTCGACGGCGGGCGTTATCCGGTGAAGCGGATCGTCGGCGAGCCGGTCGATGTGTGGGTCGATCTCTTCCGCGACGGCCACGAGGTGACGGCGGCGGCGCTGCGCTGGCATCGCGAGGGCGAGCGCGGCTGGCGCACCGCGCCGCTGGTGCCGGTCGAGAACGACCGCTGGCACGGCGCCTTCGTGCCGATCGAGATCGGCCGGCACGTGTTCGTGATCGAGGCCTGGACGGCCGGCTTCGCGACCTGGCGGCGCGACACGCTGGCCAAGCAGAAGGCCGGACAGGACGTCACCCTGGAGCTGAAGGAGGGGCGCGACCTGGTCGCGGCGGCGCTGCCACGCGCCGGCGACATGGCCGGGCGCCTGCAGGCGGCGCTCAACATGTTCGGTACGGCCGGTGGGGCGCGGCCCTTGCTCGCCGAGGATCTGGCGGCCGCGATGGCGGCCGTCGAGGCGCGGCCGGACCTGACCTGGAGCCAGGCCTTCCCGATGATGATCGAGCGGCCGCGCGCCCGCTGCAGCGCCTGGTACGAAGTGTTCCCGCGCAGCCAGACGCCCGACCCGAACCGCCACGGCACCTTCGACGACGTCATCGCGCGCCTGCCGGACGTCTCGGCGATGGGTTTCGACGTCCTCTATTTCCCGCCGATCCATCCGATCGGGGTGAAGAACCGCAAGGGCAAGAACAACGCGCTCAAGGCCGAGCCGGGCGATCCGGGCTCGCCTTACGCGATCGGCGCCGCCGAGGGGGGCCACGACGCCGTCCATCCCCAGCTCGGCACCCTCCAGGACTTCCGCCGCCTGGTCGCCGCCGCGAAGGGGCACGGGCTCGAGATCGCGCTCGACTTCGCGACGCAGTGCTCGCCCGACCATCCGTGGATCAAGCAGCATCCCGAGTGGTTCAAGTGGCGGCCCGACGGCTCGATGAAGTACGCCGAGAACCCGCCGAAGAAGTACGAGGACATCACCAATCCCGACTTCTACTGCGCCGAGCGCGTCGCACTCTGGCAGGCGCTGCGCGACGTCGTCCTGTTCTGGGCCGAGCAGGGGGTGCGGATCTTCCGCGTCGACAACCCGCACACCAAGCCGTTCCCGTTCTGGGAGTGGATGATCCGCGAGGTCCACGCCCGCTATCCGGACGCCGTCTTCCTGTCCGAGGCCTTCACCCGGCCGAAGGTGATGAAGGCGCTGGCCAAGCTCGGATTCTCGCAGTCCTACACCTACTTCACCTGGCGCACCGGCAAGGATGAACTGTCCGCCTACATGGCCGAGCTGACGCGCCATCCGGAACGCGAGTATTTCCGGCCGAACTTCTTCGTCAACACGCCCGACATCCTGCCCGTCCATCTGCAGGGCGGCGAGCCGTGGATGTTCAAGTCGCGGGTCGCGCTCGCCGCGACGCTCGCCGGAAACTATGGTGTCTACAACGGGTTCGAGCTGCTCGAGCACGTGCCGGTGCCGGGCAAGGAGGAGTATCTCGACTCCGAGAAATACGAGATCAAGGTGCGCGACTGGAACGCGCCGGGCAACATCAAGGGCTACATCACCCAGCTCAATGCCATCCGGCGCGCCAATCCGGCGCTTCAGCAGACCTCCAATTTCGGCTTCGTGCAGGTCGACAGCCCGGCCGTGCTCGGCTTCGTCAAGGAGTCGGTCGCCCGCGACAACGTGGTGGCGGTGGCGATCGCGCTCGCGCCCGGGCGGCACGACGTGTGGCTGCATTTCGGCGACATGCGGATCGGCCCGGAGGGCGCGCGCCGGCCCGTGCGGGCGGTCGAGAACCTCGTCACCGGGGAGTGGCGGCTGGTCGAATGGGGCGGGGTGCGGCTCGCCATCGATCCCGACCAGGATCCGGCCGTGCTGCTGCGCTGCGTCGCCTGACGGCGCGCGCCGACGTTTCCGCCGCGCCGCGAGCGGCGACTGGAGTGCCCGAGATGCGAGTCCTGCTCACCACCAACGAATACCCGCCCTATGTCTACGGCGGCGCCGGCGTGCACGTGGAGTATCTGTCGCGCGAGCTCGCCAAGCTGACGCCGGTCGAGGTGCGCACCTTCCACGATCAGACGCTGGACGACGGCCAGCTCCATGTCCGCGGCATCAAGGTCGACACCACGCTGTTCGCCGGCTGCCCGCAGACCTACGTGTCGCCCTTGAAGGCGCTGTCCACCTGCCTCGCCTTCATGGGGCAGGGAATCGGCAACGAGCTCGAAGGCAATGTCGAGATCATCCACTGCCACACGTGGTACACGCACTTCTCCGGGCTCTTGGCGAAGATCCTCTACAACATCCCGATGGTGATCACGGTCCATTCGCTGGAGCCGCTGCGGCCGTGGAAGCGCGACCAGCTCGGGCACGGCTACGACCTGTCGCGCTGGATCGAGAAGAACGCCCTGGAGACGGCCGATGCCGTGATCGCCGTGTCGAAGAGCACCCAGGAGGATATCCTGCGGCTGTTCGACGTGCCGGCCGAGCGCGTCCACATCATCCCGAACGGCATCGACACCGACGAGTACAAGAAGATCCACGCCCCCGAGGTGCTCACCCGGCTCGGCGTCGATCCGGACCGTCCCTACGTGCTGTTCGTCGGCCGCATCACCCGCCAGAAGGGCCTCTACTACCTCCTGCAGGCGATCCCGCAGCTCGACCCGTCGCTGCAGGTGGTGCTGTGCGCCGGCGACGCCGACACGCTCGCGCTGCAGCGCGAGACCGAGGAGATCGTCGCCGAGCTGCAGAGGAGCCGCGAAGGCGTGATCTGGCTGTCCAAGATGCTGCCGCGCGCCGACACCATCGCGCTCTACTCGCACGCCACCGTGTTCTGCTGCCCGTCGATCTACGAGCCGTTCGGCATCATCAACCTGGAGGCCATGGCGTGCGGCACGCCGGTGGTCGGCAGCGCGGTCGGCGGCATCAAGGAGGTGGTGGTCGACGACGTCACCGGCATCCTGGTCGACCCGAACCTGTCGGCGGAGCCGCCGCACGATCCGATGGCGCCGGCCCGCTTCGAGCGCGGCCTCGCCGACGGCATCAACCGCATCGCCCGCGATCCGGCGCTGCGCGCCCGCATGGCCGAGGCCGGCCGCACCCGGGTCGAGCAGAACTACTCCTGGCGCAGCGTCGCGAAGAAGACCTACGACCTCTATCTGCAGCTCCGCGCGAACCGGAAGGCGACGAGCCAGTAGGGGCCTCTGTCGTCCTGGGTCGGCGCGTCGGCGCCGAGCCCGGAACCCATATCCCCGGTCTTTCGTGAGCCACTACCGCCGGGCTTATGGATTCCGGGCTCGCCGCTGCGCGGCGCCCCGGAACGACCGGACCGGAGACCTCACTTCGGCCCGCGGGTGCGTTGCAGCCAGTATTGGCGCTCGAGCTCGATCAGGCGCTCGTCGGTCATCGCGGGGTCGTGCTTGGACGCCGCCTCGGCCTTGCCGAGCGCGCGGGGCAGCGCGCGCAGCAGGTCGGCGCGGGAGATCACGCCGACCACGCGCTGGCCGCGGACGACCGGCAGTCGCTTGATGCGGCGGCTCTCCAGGAGCCGACCGGCCTCCTCGAGCGGCGTGTTCTCGCCGACCGTGACGAGATCGGTCGTCATCACGTCGCCGACCGTCAGCGTATGGAATCGCTCGGGCTCCTGCTCGAGGGCGTTGCGCTCGGTCATCAGCTGCAGCCAGTGCGGCCGCCGCGGCGGATCGCCGTTCGAGCGGCGGCGCAGCAGGTCGCGCTCGCTGACGATGCCGACCAGCCGCCCGCCGGCGTCGACCACGGGCAGGCCGCTGACGCGGTGATCGAGCATGAGCTGGGCGGCCTCGCAGATCGGCCGATCCGGCCCGATCGCCACCACCGGGGACGACATGAAATCCCTGACCCGCACCGGACCTCTCCGATCCCGGCCGCGCCGACTCCTCGGCCCGCGGCGATGTGCTCGTCCACCCTAGTCCAACCCGTCCACGGCCGTCGAGACGATGTCGGCGACGGCCGCCATGCGATCATAGGCAGGCCCGGATGTAGGGCTTGTTGATCTCCCACAACTCGTCGAGCACGGCCCGCGCGGCGCTGGTCGAGGCGACCACCGGGTCGATCAGCAGGGCTTCGAGCGCCAGCTCCTTGGAGCCACGCACCGCCGCCTCGACGGCGAGCTGCTGGACGCCGGCCTGCACGGCGAGCAGCTTGGCGATCGGATCGGGCAGGGGGCCGAGCGACACCGGATGGATGCCGGCCGCGTCCGCCACGATCGGCACCTCGACGGCGAGCTCGGCCGGCAGGTTCGGGACGACGCCGCGGTTGTAGACGACGCCCGACTCGATGAACCGCTTCTCGTTGTGGGCGACCGCGGCGATCACGGCGGCGCCGCGCTCGCCCGACGGCATCGTCCACCAGTCCGGGATCGCGGCCGTGCCGGCCAGCACGGCGTCGACGCCGGCGCGGAACTCCGCCCGCGTTCGCAGGTCGCCGTCGAAGTCGTAGCCCTTGTCGTCCCCGCCGTCGGCCTCCCAGCCATACGGCACGAACTCGCCGGTGTGGCCGTCGCCGCAGGTCGGCCACAAGCCGAAGGCGCGGAACAGCGTGCGGTCGAGCGGGACGAAGGCGGGGTCGTGCGTCGCCTCCTTCTCGCGCAGCGCCGGGTAGAGATCGGCGCCGGTCTCGCGGTCGCGGATCGCCATCAGCCATTGGAAGTGATTGAGGCCGGCGCCCCAGACGTCGATCGTCTCGGCCGGCCGGTCGAGGATCCGCGCGACCTGGCTGCGGGCGCCGAAGATGCCCTCGCACAGGCCGAGCACCCGCACCTTCGTGTACTTGCCGAGCGCCATGACGATGCGGCTCTCGGGATTCGAGAGGTTGACGAACAGCGCGTCGGGGCAGATCTCTTCGATGTCGCGGGCGAAGTCGAAGACCATTGGCAGGGTGCGCAGCGTGAAGAACAGGCCGCCCGGGCCGCCGTTCTCGCCGAGAGTCTGGCGGATGCCGTGCCGCTTCGGCACCTCGTAGTCGTGCCGCCACAGCCGCATCCGGTCGATCGCCGTGGCGTTGAGGACGAAGTCGGCGCCCGGCAGCGCGGCGCGCCGGTCCGTGGTCGTCTCGATCGTCACGGCGACGCGCGCCTTGTCGGCGAGCAGGCGGCCGATCGCCGCCATGCGCTCGAGCGCGGCGGCGTCGGTGTCGACCAGCACGATGGTGGCGCCGGCCAGATCCTCGGAGAAGAAGAGGTCGCGGAACAGCGTGAGGCCGAACGACATGCTGCCGGCCCCGATGAAGACGATCTTCGTGGATTTGCGCATGACCACCTCGACGCCGGACCACCTCGACCCCGGATCATCGCGCGATCGGCGTTCGAGAGGGAGCGGGCCCGCACGCGTCGCGCCGGATGTCGAGCGCACGCGACGCGCGGGAGACAAGGACGGGCCAGCGTCGTTCGGAGCGGCGGTCCGCAGGATCAGTCTCTGCCGATCGGGCCCGCGGCGCACTCCGATAAGTACCGTAAGGACTGCTCCGAGGGTGCGGCCGGGTGCGGCGCGCGTCGGTTGACGGCCATCAACACATCGGAAACGTCGCCGGCGTAGCCTCGCCCGATCGTGATGTCTGCACGGGCGCTCGTCGTGCAGGCCAGACCGCGAAAACGAGACCGCGAAAACGAGACTGCGAAGGGAAGGACAACCATGAGCCCGCGCGCGCCCGCGCCCGCCGCCGCATCCGACGTTCCATTCCTGTGGGGCGTGTCCACCTCGAGCTATCAGATCGAAGGCGCCGCATCCGAGGACGGCAAGGGGCCGAGCATCTGGGACACCTACAGCCGCCAGCCCGGTCGCATCACCAACAACGACACCGGCGACGTCGCCTGCGACCACTATCACCGCTATGCCGAGGACGTCGCGCTGATGAAGGCGCTCGGCGTCGGCGCCTATCGATTTTCCGTCGCCTGGCCGCGCGTGCAGCCGAAGGGGCGCGGCGCCGCCAACGAGGCGGGCCTCGCCTTCTACGACCGGCTGATCGACGCGCTGCTCGAGGCGAACATCGAGCCGTGGCTGTGCCTCTATCACTGGGATCTGCCGCAGGCCTTGGGCGACCTCGGCGGCTGGGCCAATCGTGACTGCGCCTTCTGGTTCGCCGACTACGCGGCCCTGATCGCGCGCCGCTACGGCGACCGGGTCAAGCGCTTCGCCACCTTCAACGAGTCGTCGGTGTTCACGCTGTTCGGCTTCGTGATGGGCGGTCAGGCGCCCGGCATCGTCGACCGCAACATGTTCCACCGCGCGATCCATCACGTGAATCTCGGCCACGGCGGTGCCATCGACGTGCTGCGCGCGCTGGTGAGGGACGCATCGCTCGGCATCGTCCACAACATCCAGCCGTGCCGGCCGGCGACGCCGGCGCCCGAGGACGTGAAGGCGGCGGCGCTGTTCGACGCCTACTGGAACGGCGCCTTCGCGGATCCTCAGCTCCTCGGCCATTATCCGGCCCTGATCGCCGATCTGATGGAGCCGTGGATCGCGGCCGGCGACATCGCGCGGATCTGCCGTCCGATCGACTGGTTCGGCCTCAACCACTATTCGCCGCACTACATGAAGGCGTGGGACGGCAATCCGCTCGGCGTCGGCTGGGGGCCGTCGCCCGAGTCCGTGCGGCGCACCTCGATGGGCTGGCCGATCGAGGCCGACGCCTTCCGCGACACGCTGATCTTCCTGTCGAACCGCTACAAGCTGCCCGTCTACGTTCTGGAGAACGGCACCGCCAATCCGGACGTGGTCGACGAGAAGGGCGAGGTGAACGATCCCTCGCGCATCGACTATCTGAAGTCCTACATCGACGCGCTGAACGAGGCGCGCGCCGCCGGGGCCGACGTGCGGGGCTATTTCATCTGGTCGCTGCTCGACAATTTCGAGTGGGGCTCGGGCTACAGCCAGCGATTCGGAATCGTGTATGTCGACTACGCCACCGGAATGCGGATCCCCAAGGCCTCCTATCACTGGTACGCCGACCTGATCCGGGCGACGGCATCGCGCCCGCTCGCCGCGGCGCAATGACGATGGGCGTGCGAGGGTCGTGACGTGAGTGCCGTGCTGCTCGCCGACATCGGCGGCACCAATGCCCGCTTCGCCCTGCTCACGGACCGGCTCGGGGCGATCCGTCACCTCGCCGTGGCCGACCATCCGTCCCCGAACGACGCCGTGGCGACGTTTCTGCGGGCCGAAGCGCCGGGCGTGCGACCGACGGCGGCGGTGCTCGCCGTCGCCGCCCCGGTCGACGGCGAGACGGTGCGCTTCACCAACAGCCCGTGGGTGATCGAAGCGGCCGAACTGCGTGCCGGCTTCGGGATGTCGCGCGTCGTCCTGATCAACGACTTCGAGGCGGTGGCGTGGGCGCTGACCCGCCTCGGTCCTGACCATCTTCGTCCGGTCGGCGGTGGCACGGCGGTGCCGGGCGGTCCCAGGGTCGTGCTCGGCCCGGGCACCGGGCTCGGCGTCGCGGCCTTGGTGCGCGGTCCCGACGGTGCGGGAGGTTCCGCCGATCCGGTCGTGGTGCCGACCGAGGGTGGCCACGCGAGCCTCGCCGCGACCACCGATCGCGAGGCGGCGGTCGTCGCGGTGCTGCGCCGCCGCTACGGCCATGTGTCGAACGAACGGGCGATCTCCGGTCCCGGGCTCGAGGCGCTCCATGCGGCGATCGCCGTCGTGGACGGCGTCGTCGTCCCGGCACGCCGGGCCGCCGAGATCAGCAGGCTCGCCGGGGAGGGGGCGTGCCCGGTCTGCCGCGAGGCCGTCGCGATGTTCTGCGCCATGCTGGGCAGCGTCGCCGGCGACGTCGCCCTGATGTTCCGGGCGCGCGGCGGCGTCTTCGTCGCCGGCGGCATCGTGCCGCGCCTCGGCGCGGCCTTCGACGCGTCGGAGTTCCGCGCCCGCTTCGAGGCGAAGGGCCGGTTCCAGGCCTACCTGGCCGCGATCCCGACCGCGGTGATCACCCATCCCGACGTCGCCTTTCTGGGACTCCAGGCGATCGCGACACGGGTGCGGGCGTGAGTCCTCGGGCCTTCGGATCCCCGGGAGCGGTCAGATCACGACGTGGTCCTGCGGCCCCGGTGCCGGGGCGGGTGTCGGCTCCGGGATGCCGTCGGCGTCGTCGAGGGCGTGGAGCAGGGTGGCGACGCGATTCACCGAGGACCGCCATTCGGCGACGCGGTGGTAATTGTCGACGAACCAGTTGAAGGCGAGCTGGACCGACACGAAGGCGGCGGACGCCTGGGTGAGCTCGCCGAGCGACATATCGCCGGCCAAGAACTTCGGGGCGCACAGGATCCAGGCCGCCACCGGTGCCAGCAGGATGTCGGTCTGCGACACCATGGTGGTGCCCATCAGCTGGTGGCAGAGCTGGCGCCAGCGCCGCAGCACCTGGGTCAGCGCGACGCGCACGCCCTGCAGGTCGGCGAGCGCGACCGTGGCGGGCGGGACGCGCTCGCCGAGCTCGCGGATCTCGTTGGTGGCGGCGCGCAGCTCCGCCTCGGCCTGGTTCTCGGCCTGGATCACCGTGGTGAGATTGCGGCCGACGAAGACCATCGCGGTGGTGAACACCAGCGTGTAGACGACGGCCGCGACGACCAGATAGGCGTGGATGGTCAGCGTGTGGCCGGCGACCTGGAAGCGGAAGTCGCCGCCGACCGTCCACAGCACGTTGATGAACACCAGCGCTGTCACCACGGCGTTCAGGAGCCCGATCGCCATGTCGACCGGCGCGTCGGTGGCGATGCGGGCGTCGAAGGAGATCCGGTACTCGGCGTTCTGGTGCTCGCCGTCGACCGAGCCGAGCCGCTGATAACGGCGCTCCTCGAGCCACAGCGCCAGCAGGTGCCGGGTCAGCCATTCGCGCCATTTGCGCTGCGTGGTCATCCGGCCCCACACCGAGGCGATCGACAGGCTGACGCTGAGCACGGCGAGCGGCACGAACCAGCCGACCTGTTGCCACAACGCCGCCGCGTCGCGGCGCTCGAGCGCGTTGAAGAAATCGCGGTTCCAGTAGTTGAGCTGGTACTGCACCGCGATCTGCGACAGCACGATGCAGACGAGGCCCAGCGTCAGCGGCCAGCTCACCCGGGCCGATCGCTCCGTCCAGAAGCCGGACGCGCTCCGCCAGTATCGCGCGAACAGGTGTCTGTGCCGGTCGTCCGCGGCGTGCGGCTGCGTCATGCGATCTCGCCTCGCGTCCGGGTGCGGAGAACGGTCCGCCGCATCCGACGCGCCTCGTCCAGCCATACGCCCGGACGGACGGAGATCAAGTTCGGTCGATCCGGGATGGGCCGGCGGACGGGTCCGCCGGCCGGTGGCGGCGGTCCGGCTTGCGGCTCGCCGGCCGGCGGTTCACACCAGCGCGGCGAGTTCGTCGAACACCGGATGCTCGGGCGGGCTCTCCGGCGGCAGCCGCGGCACGGCGAGCACCGGCAGGCCCTTGCCGAAGGCCTCCAGCGCCCCGATCGTGTCGGCGAGCGGGACCACCGTGCCGTCGTCGGTCTGGCTGACCACGATCGCGGCGACCGCGAGGCCGCGCTGCCGCAGCACCTCGAGCGCCGTCAGGGTGTGGCTGATCGTGCCGAGATAGCTGCCGACCACGAGGACGACCGGGGCGCCGACCGCGACCATCAGGTCGAGCACGGTGCGCGAGCGGTCGAGCGGGGCCATGATGCCGCCGACCCCTTCGATCACCATCACGTCCTTGCGGGCCGCGATGCGCTCGCGGCAGAAGGCGACCACGGCGTCGGCATCGATGCTGCGGCCCTCCCGGCGGGCGGCGAGATGCGGCGACAGCGGCGCCTCGAATCGCCACGGCGCGACGGCCGCGATGGCCTCCTCGGTCGGCTCCAGCCCGGTGGCGGCGACCAGCAGGCCGGCGTCGCTGCCGTCGGCCTCGCGCGGGTCGTAGCCGCTCTGCACCGGCTTCAGCGCCTCGACGGTGCGGCCCTTCGCCTTGAGGGCCTTGATCAACCCACGGGACACGAAGGTCTTGCCCACCTCGGTCCCGGTGGCGCTGACGAAAACGACAGTCATGACACGTTCCCCAGTACGCGCTCGCGGACCAGATCCGCGAGACGCTCGACATCCTGGTCCGGGTGGGCGGGCGTGAAGGTCAGCCGCAGCCGTGCCGTGCCGGCCGGCACGGTCGGCGGCCGGATCGCCACCACCAGGTACCCCTCCTCGGCGAGCATGCGCGAGGCGGCGAGCGCCGCCTCCGCCTCGCCGACCAGCACGGGCACGATCGGGCTCTGGGGGTCCGGCAGCCCGGCGCGCCGCGTGAACAGTCGCGCCTTGGCGATCGGACCTTCGGCGAGGCTCGGATCGGCCGCGATCAGGTCGAGCGCCGCGATCGCGGCGGCGACCACGGGCGGCGGCAGCCCGGTCGAGTAGACGAGCGTGCGGGCCCGGCTCTTCATCAGCTCGACGACCGGGCGCGAGGCGCACAGATAGCCGCCGTAGCCGCCGATCGCCTTCGACAGCGTGCCCATCTGCAGCGGCACGTCGGCAGGCTCGTCGAACGCGTAGCTCGAGCCGCGGCCGCCCCCCAGAACGCCGATGCCGTGGGCGTCGTCGGCCATCAGCCAAGCGTCGTGGGCCCGCGCCAGCCGGCCGAGCGCCGGCAACGGCGCCAGATCCCCGTCCATCGAGAAGACGCCGTCGGTGAGCAGCAGCGCGTGGCGGTGGGCGGCCCGATGGGCCGTCAACAGTGCGTCGGCATGGGCGACGTCGTTGTGGCGGAAGACATGCACGGCGGCGCCGCTCATCCGGCTGCCCGCCATGATGCAGGCATGCGCCCATTCGTCGACGACGATCAGATCGCCGCGCCCCGCCAGCGCCGGAATGACACCCGTGTTGGTGAGATAGCCGGAGCCGAACACGCAACAGGCCTCGGCGCCCTTGAGCCGGGCGAGGCGCTCCTCCAGCGCGTCGTAGAGCGGATGGTTGCCGGTGACGAGGCGCGATGCGCCGGAGCCGATGCCGTAGCGGTCGATGGCCTCGCGCGCCGCCGCGAGCACGGCCGGGTGATGCGAGAGGTTCAGATAGTCGTTGCAGGAGAAGGACAGGTATCGGCGTCCACCGCGCTCCACCACGGTGCCGGCCGATCGGGCCGTGGAGACGAGGTCTCGCCGCAGGCTCTGCGCCGCGAGGGCGTCCAGCTTGGCGGTGGCGAAAGCATCGAGTGAGGTCATCGAATCGGGGTCTCGAACATCCGGGTCTCGAACATCCGGTCTCGGAGGCGAAGGTCGGACGGCGCGCCGAAAGCGGGTTTCATCGCGCAGGGCGGTGCGGTACTGGACCGTCGGCCGGACCGGGTCGTCCCGCCGGCCGAACCGCAAGGGTGGCCGCCCGCGATGACAAGAGCAACCGACGAAGCCGCAGGGAACGCCATGCACGGCCCGCATGATATTGTTCATAAAGGCGAAATGGGGCATGCCGGGGTCGCAGAGCCGCCATCCTGGTGGACACGCGGTCGTGATCGGGTGTGGCTGCCCTATGCGCAAATGAAGACCGCGGCGCCGCCACTGCCGGTCGCGGCGACGCGTGGCAGCCGCATCGTGCTCGCCGACGGCCGCGAGCTGGTCGACGGTGTCGCCTCGTGGTGGACGGCCTGCCACGGTTACAATCATCCGCATATCCGCATGGCGGTCGCTCGCCAGCTCGAGACGATGCCGCACGTGATGCTGGGCGGGCTCCTGCACGAACCTGCGGCGCAACTCGCGACGCGACTCGCGGCGCTGCTGCCGGGCGACCTCGGTCGGGTGTTCTTCTCCGACTCGGGCTCGGTCGCCGTCGAGGTCGCGATGAAGATGGCGGTGCAGTTCTGGATCAACTCCGGCGTCCGCGGTCGCACCCGGTTCGTCGCCTTCCGGGGCGGCTATCACGGCGACACCACCGCGACCATGGCGGTGTGCGATCCGGACGACGGCATGCACCGACTGTTCAAGGGACTGTTGCCCGAGCACCTGATCACCGACCTGCCGCGCGACGCGGCGACGACCGCGGCGCTCGACCGTCTGCTCGGTGAACGGGCCGACGAGATCGCCGGCATCATCGTCGAGCCGCTGGTGCAGGGCGCCGGCGGCATGCTGTTCCACGACGCCGCCGTGCTGACGCGCTTGCGGGCGCTCGCGGACCGGCACGGCACGCTGTTGATCTTCGACGAGGTTTTCACGGGCTTCGGCCGCACCGGCGCGATGTTTTCCTGCGCGCCGGTCGAGCAGGGCGGCGCCGGCGTGGTGCCGGACATCGTGACGCTCGGCAAGGCGCTGTCGGGCGGCACACTGCCGCTCGCCGCGACCGTGGCGAGCGAGCGCGTCTTCAAGGCGTTCTGGTCGGACGACGCCATGGCGGCGCTGATGCACGGGCCGACCTTCATGGGCAACCCGCTCGCCTGCGCGGCCGCCAACGCCTCGCTCGATCTGTTCGAGCGCGAGCCGCGGCTCGCGCAGGTGAAGGCGATCGCGGCCCAGATGACGGATCAGCTCGCACCGTGCCGCGACCTGCCGGGCGTCGTCGACGTGCGGGTGCGCGGCGCCATCGGCGTCGTCGAGCTCGACACGATCGACGTTCCGGCCCTGAAAGCGCGATTCGTGGACGAGGGCGTCTACGTCCGGCCGTTCGGCCGGATCGTCTATCTCACGCCGGCCTTCACGATCGGGGAGGCGGATCTGTCGAGGCTGACCGGGGCGATCGTGAAGGTGTTGAGTCCGAGATGATGGAAAGCGGAGTTGCGACGCGCGTCGCCGTGATCGGCGGGGGCGCCGTCGGGGGCTTGTTGTGCGCCCATCTGTGCGATGCCGGTCACGACGTGAGCCTGTGCGTGCGCACGCCGGTCGACGCCCTGGTGGTCGAGCGCGGCGGGCGCAGCGACACCGTGCCGGTCCGCATCGTCACGTCGTCGGCTGACGTCGCTCCGGTCCCGTGGGTGCTGGTCGCCGTGAAGTCGCAGGACACGGCGGCAGCGGGGCCGTGGCTGCGCGCCCTGGTCGGGGAGGGGACGACCGTCGTCGTCGTGCAGAACGGCATCGGCCACGCCGAGCGGGTGGCGGGCTTCGTCGACGACGCCACCGTGCTGCCGGCGCTGATCTATTCGGGCGTCGAGCGTCTCGCACCCGGACACATCAGGTTGCACACCGAAGGACGCATCACGGTGCCGGAGGGCGGCCCGGGCGCGGCCTTCGCGGTGCTGATGAGATCGTCCGGGCTCGTCGTGCACCAGGAGCCCGATTTCGTCACGGCGCTGTGGCGCAAGGTGCTGACCAACGTGGCGGCCAATCCGATCACGGCGCTGACGCTGCGCCGCATCGGCATCTTTCAGGACACGGACGTCGCGGCGCTCGGCGAGACGCTGATCTCGGAGGCCGTGGCGGTGGGTCGGGCCGAAGGCGCAAACATCGGCGCCGCCGACGTCGCCCACACGCTGCATCTCCACAAGACCTACAATCCGGCCACCGGCACGTCGATGCTCTACGATCGCCTCGCCGGGCGGCCGATGGAGCACGAGTTCATCACCGGCGCCGTGGTCCGCACGGCGGAGCGCCACGGCATCGCCGTCCCGTTCAATCGCGCGATCCTGACGCTGCTGCGGGCGCTGGAGGGAGCGTGATCCGTCATTCCCGGATCCGGACCGTCAGGTCCGCGAGCCATGATTCCGTTTCCTCGGTGTCCGTGGCTCACGATAGAGGGGGCATATGGGTTCCGGGCGCGGCGCTTGCGCGCCGCCCCGGAACGACCGAGAGCGGTCAGAACCCCACCGCGGTGCCGTGCAGGTCGTAGGCGTCGGCGCGCTCGATCTTGACCGTGGCGATCTCGCCGACGCGCAGCGGGCGGCGCGAGACGACGTGGACGGCGCCGTCGATCTCCGGCGCGTCGGCCTTGCTGCGGCCGCGGGCGATGCCGTTCTCCACCGCGTCGATGATCACCTGCTGGCGGGTGCCGACCTTCCGCTTCAGGCGGCGCGCCGAGATCGCCTGCTGGCGCTGCATGAAGCGGTGCCAGCGCTCCTCCTTCACCTCGTCGGGGACGGCGAGGCCGAGATCGTTGGCGGGCGCACCCTTCACGGGCTCGTACTTGAAGCAGCCGACGCGATCGAGCGAGGCTTCGTCGAGCCAGGCGAGCAGCTCCTCGAATTCGTCGTCGGTTTCGCCGGGGAAGCCGACGATGAAGGTCGAGCGCAGCGTCAGGTCGGGGCACGTCTCGCGCCAGCGCGCGATGCGCTGGAGCGTCTTCTCCTGGGCGCCGGGACGGCGCATGCGCCGGAGCACCGAGGTCGCGCCGTGCTGGAACGGGATGTCGAGATAGGGCAGCACGCGACCCTCGGCCATCAGCGGGATCACCTCGTCGACATGCGGATAGGGATAGACGTAGTGGAGCCGCACCCACACGCCGAGCTCGCCGAGCGCGCCCGCGAGATCGAGGAACCTCGCCCGCACCTCGCGGTCGCGCCAGACGCTGGTCGCGTATTTCAGATCCACGCCGTAGGCCGAGGTGTCCTGCGAGATCACCAAAAGCTCCTTCACGCCGGCCGCGACGAGCTTCTCGGCCTCGCGGAGCACGTCGGCGGCGGGGCGCGAGACGAGGTCGCCGCGCAGCTTCGGGATGATGCAGAAGCTGCAGCGGTTGTTGCAGCCCTCGGAGATCTTCAGATAGGCGTAGTGGCGCGGCGTCAGCTTGATGCCTTGCGGCGGCACGAGATCGACGAACGGCGCGTGGGCGGGAGGGACGGCGCGATGCACGGCCTCCATCACGCTCTCGTATTGCTGCGGTCCCGTCACGGCGAGCACGTTGGGGAATTTCTCGGTGATCGCGTCGGGCTCGGCGCCCATGCAGCCGGTCACCACCACCTTGCCGTTCTCGGCCAAAGCCTCGCCGATGGCGGCGAGCGACTCCGCCTTGGCGCTGTCGAGGAACCCGCAGGTGTTGACCAGCACCAGGTCGGCGCCCGCATGGGAGCGCGTCAGCTCGTAGCCCTCGGCCCGCAGCCGCGTGATGATGCGCTCGGAATCGACCAGCGCCTTCGGGCAGCCGAGCGACACGTAGCTGACTTTTCGCACGACACCCGGCTCTTCGGATGGACGGGTGGGCTCGGGCAGGGCGGAGGTCGGCATCGCAGCGGGGGCCTTCGGGTTGCGGAAGGGCCGCTTCCTAGAGCAACGGGCGGCGCTTGGGAAGCCGCCCGCGCCATCGGCGGCTCAGCCGCCGCTCACGCCGCCTCCGGCTCCACCGCGGCCTCGGCGGCCCGGCCGAAAAAACGCCAGGGCAGGAACACCAGGAGGAACCCGAAACCGGCCAGCGCCGCCATCACCAGCACACGCGCCGGCCACGGGCCGAGCATCGCGACGAAGGGCGGGATCAGCTTGGTGTCGGCCGGGTCGCCCACATAGGCGTAGTTGGAGCCGAGCGCGATGTTGAGGAGGAAGACGGCGCCGACATAGCCGATCGTGAACACGGCGGCGCGGCGGAAATCGCTCCAGTCGGGGCGGAAGCCGAGCACCACGATGTCGTAGATGGCGTAGCCGAAGATGATCGCGTGGGCGATCCAGAAGCACCAGAACAGCGGCGAGGCGGGGCCCTGGACGAGGGTCGGCTGGATGAACGCCTGGGTGGTCAGCGCGAAGGCCCAGAAGTAGAGCGTCGCCCGCAGGAAGCGCTTCTGCGAGATCAGCGCAAGCGGCGCGATGATGCCGCCGACGTCGCAGATGTGCAGCGGAAGCCCCGAGACGATGTCGATGCCGCTCCAGTTCCAGGCGATGTTGTAGGTGCCCCAGACCAGGACGGCGAACACGGCGAGGCCGGCGCGCAGGCGCATCTCGGCCGGGGGCGCGAGCCGCCGTGCGACCAGCACCAGGACGGTGATCGCCGCAAAGCAGCACAGCACCGAGACGAGGTGCAGGGTGCCGAACGGCGTGAACGTGTCCAAAGCTCCCCTGTCGAACCAAGAGCTGGCGAACCAAGAGCTGTCGAGCCGACCGGTGGCGCTGTCCGGCATGGATCCCCTCCCGCGACCGGGCCGGCGAGTCGCCGACCCTCACCGAATTGTGCGGTCCGCAGATTGCACGAATAAGGCAGCATTTCCGGTGCCTCGACCAGGCCCATCCAAGCGGGCCGGCCGGGAGGTTGCGCCGGCGGATTCTCGATCCCGGCGTGAACCCGGCGCCGGGTCCGACGCACCGAGGACCGAACGGGGATCCGTTCGGGGGGCGCAACGCCTGCAGGCGACGGCTCTCGCCGTCCGAGGAGGACTTCGCATGCGTGAACGTTCGACGGGTGGTGCTTCGCGTCGTGGCCTCTCGCGTGGCCTCACGACCCGGCTGGGCGCGCTCCGCGCGGCCGGGCTGTCGGGGGCGGCGGCAGCCGCGCTCCTGGTGGTCGCCGTGCCGGCGCCCGCCCACGCCCAGATGATGGGCTTCGGTGGGATGGGCGGCGGGATGGGCGGCTTCGGCGGCGAGCAGATGGCCAGCCAGATGGCGCCTCTCCTGGAGATGATGAAGCAACGCATGGGCAAGAAGCGCTACGCCCAGCTGATGCAGACCTTCGGCCCGATGATGGCCAACATGATGGACGGCGGCGGCGGCGGCTTCGGCGGCGACGGCGGTGGGTTCGGGGGCGGCGGCTTCTCCTCGGCCGGGTTCGGCGGCATGGGGGGAATGGGCGGAATGGGAATGGGCGGCATGGATATGGGCGCCATGATGGGCATGGTCAGCGCCATGGACTGGCGCTCCATGCAGGGCCTCATGGGCTCGCCACGCAAGGGCCGGAAGGGCCGCCGTTAGGCCCTTCCGCCGCCGGGCTTGCCGGCCGAGCCGGAACCCGTCATGTCCCCGATCTCGTGGAGCGACACGGGCACGGGGGCATGGCGGAGCGGGGCATGGCGGAGCGGGGCATGGCGGAGCGGGGTAGGGCGGAGCAAGGGGCGGCCGAGCAGGGTGCGGGTGAGCGGGGCGCGGCGTCGGCGGACGGTCGCGACCTGCTCGGCAAGACGATCGTCATCACCGGAGCGACCGGCGGGATCGGGCTCGAGGCCGCGATCGCGCTGGCGCGGCGAGGCGCCGGGCTCGTCCTGGTCGGTCGCGACCGGATGCGCGGCGACGCCGCGTTGGCGCGGCTGCGCCGCGAGGCGCCGGGGGCGATCGCCGAGGCCGACTATGCCGACTTGTCGTCCATCGCCGAGGTGAAGGCGCTGGCCGCCCGGCTGTCGTCGCTGCCGCGTATCGACGTGCTCCTCAACAACGCCGGCGGCATGTTCGCCCGCCGCGAGGTGACGGCAGACGGGCTCGAGCGCACCTTCGCCCTCAACCACATGGCCTATGTGGTGCTGACCCTCGGCCTGCTGGACACGCTGCGCCGCTCCGGCCCGGCCCGGATCGTCAACGTCGCCTCGGAAGCCCACAAGGGCGTGACACTCGACTTCGACGACCTGCAGGGGGAGCGGGCCTATTCGGGCTGGCCGGCCTACCGCCGCTCGAAGCTCGCCAACATCCTGTTCACCCGCGAGCTGGCGCGGCGGCTCGCGGGCACGGGCGCCACCGGCGCCGTCGCCTCCGGCGCCACGATCACGGCCAACTGCCTGCATCCCGGATTCGTCGCCACCCGCATCGGCGACAACAACAGGGGGCTCTGGGGGATCGGCATCCGGATCGCCAAGCTGTTCGCAATGTCGCTCGAAAAGGGGGCGAAGAACGCGATCCATGTCGCCACCGCGCCGGAGTTTTCGACGACGTCCGGCGCCTATGTGGTACGCGGCCGGATCACCGATCCCTCGGCCGTCGCGCAGGACGACGCCGCGGCGCGCCGCCTGTGGGACGCGAGCCTCGCGATCGCCGGCCTCACAGGGTTGTGACCGACCGATCCGGCCATCCGGCCCGGACGGGTTAGTTTCCGGCCGTGATCACGGGAACCATTGCTGAACCTTGTCGTTAGCTCGTCCGACGGAACGGGGGAACGATCGGTGGAATGCAACGAGCTTTTCACCGATTTCGCGCATGGTCGCGCACCCGATCCAGCTAATCCGATCTCGCGCACCGGATCGTTTCGAGGGGAGACATCGACACATGACGACTGCGTTCGTTCGTTGCGCCGTGGCGGCGCTCGCGGCTGGGTCCATCGGCGCCGTCTTGGCGACCCCGGTTCCGGCCGACGCGAGAACCGGCTTCGACGGGGTGTGGAGCGTGGTGGTGGTGACGGAGCAGGGCGACTGCGACCGCGCCTACCGGTATCCGATCCGCATCAACGACGACGGCAGCCTGATCAATGCGGGCAGCACCTCGTTCGACATCTCGGGCAAGGTCGGCCGGGACGGCAAGCTGGTCGTCAAGCTGAGCTATGCCGGCAAGAGCGCCACCGGCCAGGGCCGCTTGTCGGGCGAGTCCGGCACCGGCAAGTGGGCGGGCGGGGCCTGCGCCGGCACCTGGACGGCCGAGCGCCGCGGCTAGTCCGCGAGCGGGGCTTGCCGGCGAATCAGGTCCGACATTTGGTTTTCGGAACGGCGGCCGGAGGTATCCCCGGCCGCCGTGCCCGTTTTGGGCTGCACGTATTTATTGTATGCGCGGTCGACGTCGCCGTTCTGCTTGCGGCGTCGCTTCTTCGGTGTGTTCCCCAGGACACGGCTGCAGGTACACGTTAGGACTTTCGTAGGAAATGAGGGGCCCCGGGCATTGCCGCTCGGATAGCCGCCGTCGACTATCACCCCACGCGCTTCGTTTCTTCCTCCCGCCGTGATCGACAACGACCATCCGAAGGAAGCTTCCGTGCCCCCCGTCCGGACTCCGTCCCCCGTCGCCCCGTGGCTCGTCCCGGCGACCCGGTCCCGCTTTCGCCCGCACGACGTCCTCGCTCGCGGTGTCGCGCTGGCGGCCGCCCAAGTCGCGCTCGCCGGCGCGCTGTCGGAGCCGGCGCAGGCCGGCTGCACGATCACGAGCGATGTGGCGCCGGTGTCGAGCCAGTGCGACGCGAGCTTCGTCAGCCTGCGCACCGGCGCTGGGGCGACGTCGCTCCTGATCACGGACATGACGACGGTCGGGGTCGACATGGCGCCGTCCGGCACGACCACGCCGACCAGCCACACGCTGACCATCGGCGGCACGACGACGATCAGCAATCCGAGCTACAGCGCCGTCTACTCGCAGACGAACGCGGCGAACCACGACATCATCGTGACGCTCGGCTCGGGCGTCACCGTCACGTCGGTCGGCGGCTTCGGTGCCGTGTGGATGCGCAACGACACGTCGGGCGACATCACGATCGACAGCGCCGCCACGGTCACGTCGTCGGGAGCCGGCGCCCCGGGCATCACGGCGACGACCAATCTCGGCGCCGTCACGATCACCAATTCGGGTCGCGTCACCTCCAACGACGACTGGGGTATCTACGCCGACGGCGGCCACAACAACACGGCGGCGAACCCGGTCACCGTCTCGGTCACCAACAGCGGCACGGTGTCCGCCTACAAGGCCGGCATCAGGGTCATCGACTATCAGGGCCTCGCCCTGCTGACGAACTCCGGGACCGTCACCTCGACGACCCGCCAGGGTCTCGTCGCCTGGTCGGCGGCCGGGGACACGACCATCGTCAATTCGGGCACGGTCACGGCCTATGACGACAACGCCGTTCACGCGATGACCGAGAACGGCACCGTCACGGTGACCAACAGCGGTACGCTGAACGCCTTCGACAACACGTCGATCGCGGATTCCGGCGTCGGCCACGCCGGCATCTGGGCGCAGGCGTCGAGCACCGGCGCCGTCGTCGTCACCAACACGGCGAGCGGCGTCATCACGGCGCCCAGCGACTGGGGCATCAAGGCGCTGACACCGTCGGGCGACGTCACCGTCACCAATGCCGGGACGATCACGGCGCGCGGCGGCATCTCGGCCGAGAGCAGCAGCGGCAACGTCACGGTGACCAATTCTGGCACCATCACGGCGACCGGAACGACCAACCCGGTCGCGATCGCGCTGTCGGCGACGGCCGGCACCGCCTCGTTCACCAACACCGGCACCGTCAACGGCGGCTTCACGACGTCCGGCGGCACCAGCCTGATCGTCAACCAGGGCACCTGGAACCTGCTGCCGTCCGGCGTCACGTCGGCGAGCTGGACGCTCGCCGGCACGACGAGCTTCACCAATGCGGGCCTGCTCACCGTCGCGTCCGGCGGTTCCGCCACCTTCACGGGTCCGGTCGGCACCACCACCTTCACCAACGCGCGCTCCGGCACGATCGCGCTCGGCACCGGGTCGAGCCTGACGCTCACCGGTGCCACCTTCGTCAACGAAGGCACCGTCACGGTCGCGGCCGGCGCCAACCTGTTCGCATCGACCGTCCAGGTGGACGGGACACTGACCGTCAACGGCACCTCGACCGGCACGGTCGAGGTGCGCAGCGGCGGCCTCCTCAAGGGCTCCGGCACGATCGGCGACACCGAGGTGCAGTCGGGCGGCACCGTGGCGCCGGGCAACTCGATCGGCACCATCACGATCGCCGGCAACTACACCCAGGCTGTGGGGTCGACCTACGCGGTCGAGATCGGCCCGAACGGCACCTCCGACCTGATCCTGGTGACCGGCACGGCGACGATCGCGGGCGGCACCATCGCGGTCTCGACGCTGGGCGCCGCGACGGTCGGCACCCGCTACACCATCCTGACCGCGGCCGGCGGCGTCACCGGCACCTACGCCTCGGTCGCCGATGGCGGCGCCGTGTCGGCCTTCGCCACCGCCAGTGCCGCCTACGACGCCAACAACGTCTATCTCGACGTGCGGCTCACCCGCGCCTTCACGGCGGCCGCAGCGACGGCCAACCAGACCGCGGCGGCCGCCGGGCTCGGCAGCCTGACCAACGCCAGCGCGCTCTACAACGCGGTCGCCTTCCTGCCGACCGACGCGGCGGCGCGCGCCGCCTTCGACCAGATCTCGGGCGAGGTCCATGCCTCGACCAAGGGCGCGCTGATCGAGACCGCCGGGCTGGTACGTGACGCCGCGCTCGACCGCGTGCGGGCCGCGTTCGACGCGGTCGGCCCCGGCGCCGAGCGGGCGACGGTGTGGAGCCGGGCGTTCGGCACCTGGGGCACGGCGAACGGCGACGGCAATGCGCGCGCTTTCGACCGCTCGACCGGCGGCTTCGTGGTCGGCGGCGACCGTGTTTTTCTCGACGGCTGGCGCCTCGGGCTCCTGGCCGGCTACAGCCGCACCACGGCGTCCGGCACGGCGGGCGCCGCGACGGCCGAAGGCTATCATGTCGGCCTTTACGGCGGACAGCAGTGGGGCGCGCTCGGCCTGCGTGCCGGCGCCGCCTACACCTACAACGACATCGCGACCTCGCGCAGCGTCGTGCTGACCAACTTCTCCGATCGTCCGACCGCCGACTACGGAGCCGGCACGGCGCAGGGTTTCGCCGAGCTCGGCTGGAAGGTGCCCGTGGGGCGGAGCGTGGTCGAGCCGTTCGCGGCGCTCGCCCACGTCAACCTGCACACGGATTCGTTCACCGAAGCGGGCGGCGGCGCGGCGCTGCGGGCCGGATCGGACGACACCGGCGTGACCTTCACGACGGTCGGCCTGCACGGCACCGCCGACGTCGCGCTCGGCGCCGCGGCCGGCAAGCTGCGCGGCACGGTCGGCTGGCGGCACGCCTTCGGCGACACGTCGACGCTGGCGACGCTGGCGCTCGCCGGCGGCAGCCCGTTCACGGTCGCCGGCGCGCCGATCGCCAAGGACGCCTTCGTCGGCGACATCGGCCTCGACGTCGCGGTCGCGGCCAACGCGACGGTCGGCGTGTCGTGGCGCGGCCAATATGGCGCCGACCTCTCCGACCAGGGTGTCCGAGGCAATCTGCTCGTGCGGTTCTGAGCGGGCGACGCGCGGGCGACGGCAGCTGACGGCTGAAACCTCCGCGTTTCGTCATGGCCGGGCTCGTCCCGGCCATCCACGCCTTCCTTCGAGCCGCATTGCCGTGAAGATGTGGATGCCCGGCACGGGGCCGGCATGACCGCAGTGGCCGGCATCCACTTTGCATAAAGACCGTTGCCTCGGCCGTCCTGGTATGCAGACTTGGATGGCCTTCAACCGCGACGGGTCTTCGCGCGCATGCCGTTCAGCATCGGTCGGTCTCCAGCCGAAGTCGTGTCGCGCGGCCGCGCGTCTGCCGTCACGCCGGGCCACCGGCCGCGCCTCAACGGATTGTCCGAACCATGAGCATCACGTCGATCGCCGTCCTCGGCGCGGGCCACGGTGGCTTCGCGGCCGCCGCCGATCTCGGACACCGCGGCTTCTCGGTACGCCTGCACGCCCGCAACCCCGAGCGCCTGGCTCCGATCCGGGCACAGGGCGGCATTCAGGCCCGCGGCATCGTCGAAGGACTGGTGCCGGTCGATCTCCTCACCTGCGACGTCGCCGAGGCGGTACGCGGCGCCGACCTGATCATGCTGGTGGTGCCGTCCGTCGCGCACGAGACCTACGCGCAGGCGCTGGCGCCACTTCTCGACGGCTCGCAGCCGGTGTTCGTCAATCCCGGCCACACGGGCGGCGGCCTCCACTTCGTGCACGAGCTGCGCCGCGCCGGCTGTCGCGGCCCGGTGAAGACCTGCGAGACCGTGACGCTCACCTACATCACCCGGCTCGAAGGGCCGACGACCGTCAACATCTACAGCTACACGAAGCGGCTGCGCTTCGCGGCGCTGCCCGGCCGCGACCGCGGCGAATTGTTCGCACTGATGAAGCCGCTCTATCCGGAGATCGTCGAGGCGTCGAGCGTGCTCGAGACGGCGCTCGCCAACATCAACGCCGTGTTCCATTCGCCCGGCATGATCATGAACGCCGGCTGGATCCAGCGCACCGGCGGAAACTTCCTGTTCTATCGCGAGGGCATCACCGACGCCGTCGGCCGCGTCACGGCGGCGGTCGATGCCGAGCGCATGGCGGTCGCGAAGGCGCTCGGCGTGCCGGCCGTGTCGTTCCTGCAGCTGTTCCACGACGCCGGGCTGACCACGACCGAGGCGCGCGACTCCGGCGACATCTCGCGCGCTTGCATCGAGAGCGCGCCGAACAAGACGATCAAGGCGCCCGGCACGCTCGACCACCGCTATGTCCACGAGGACGTCGGCTACGGCTTGGTGCCGATGGCGGCGCTCGGTCGCGTCGCCGGCGTGCCGACCCCGACCATGGACGCGCTGATCCAGCTCGCCGGCCTGTCGCTCGGCATCGACTACTGGCGCGACGGCCTGACGCTCGAGAAGCTGGGCCTCGCCGGCAAGTCGGCGGCCGAGCTGCTCGCCCTCGTCGAGACCGGAACCTGAGGGGCGGGGCGGGTGCGGATCGGTGTCAACTTCGACGGCTTCGTGCCCACCGGCGAGGCGATCGCGCTGGCGAAGGAGTCGGTCGCGGCCGGCGCCGGCAGCCTGTGGGTCGCCGAGCATCTCGGCTATCGCGAGGCGATCGCCACCTGCATGGCCTTCGCGTTCGCGGTGCCGGGCGAGGCGGCCCTCGTTCCCACGGCGGTGAGCCCCTATGTGTGCCACGCGGTGCCGACCGCCATGGCGCTCGCGACGCTCGACGAGGTGGCGCCCGGCCGCGCGGCGATCGCGGTCGGCACCGGCAATCCGATGTTCCTGAAGGAGGCCGGGCAAGCGATGGTGAAGCCGGTCGCGGCGGTGCGCGAGTTCGTCGCTGCGCTGCGCGCCCTGTGGACCGGCGAACCCGTGCACACCGAGGGTGAGTTCGTGCGGCTCGCCGGCGCCCGCCTCGCGGTCGTGCCGAAGAGGCCGATCCCGGTCTACGTCGCCGCCATCGGCCCCGACATGCTCAAGCTCGCCGGCCGGGTCGGCGACGGCGTCGTGCTCTCGGCCGGGCTGTCGACGGGCTCGGTGCGGCAGTCGATCACCCTGAGCCTCGAGGCGGCGACCGCGGCGGGGCGCGATCCCGAAAAAATCCGGCGCGCCGGCTACATCTTCTTCGCCGCCTCGCCGGACGGCGGCGCCGCGCGCGACATCGTTCGTGAGCGGCTCGCTTTCGTGATGCGCAACGCGTTCCTCGCCGAGAACATTCGGGCGTCCGGGATTCCGGTCGACCACGAGGCCGTGATCGCCGCGATCGCGAAGCGCGACATCGCCGGCGCCTCGGCGCTCGTCTCCGACGAGGCCGTCGACGCCTTCGGGATCGCCGGTACGCCGGAGCATTGCATGCAAAGGCTCGCCGACTTCGTCGCCGCCGGTCTCGACGAGCCGGTGCTGGGCCTGCTGGGCACGCCGGAGGATTGCGCGCTCGGCCTCGACGTGATCCGCCGCTTCGCCGCCGCGACGCGCTGACGCGTCGCGCCGCTCGGCCTCGACGCGGCATGGTTCTTGGAAGTGCAGGGGGGCGCGCCGGGGTCGTCTCGGACCGGTCCCCGCCCGTGACGTCCATCTGATCAGGAGACCACCATGAAGCGCAGGGATCTATTGAAGCTCGCCGGTGCCGGAGTGATGGCGGTCGCCGCGCCCGCGGTGTGGACCGAGGCGAGCGCGCAGGCGTTCCCGTCCGGGCCGATCACGCTGGTCGTCGCCTGGCCGCCGGGCGGTGGCAGCGACATCAGCATGCGGCTCCTCGCCGATGCGCTGTCGAAGCAGATCGGCGTGCCCGTCGTGGTGATGAACAAGCCCGGGGCAGGGGGCGCGATCGGCCATCGCGAGGTGGTGACGGCGAAGCCCGACGGCTACACGATCGGCATGCTGGCGTCGGGCGGCGTGTCGCTGCCCTATCTCAACCCGCAGGCCAACACGCTCGACGAGATGGAGCCGATCGCCTTCTTCGGCGAGGATCCGTTCGCCCTGCAGGCCAGCAACGCGAGCGGCATCGGTTCGCTGAAGGAGCTGATCGAGCGCGCCCGCGCCAACCCCGGCAAGCTGCGCAACGGCAACGACCAGCCGGGCGGCTCCTCCTACATCGCCATCTCGATCTTCGAGAAGCAGCTCGGCTTCAAGGTCACCAAGGTGGCCTATGGCGGCTACGCTCCGACCGTGACGGCCCTGATGGGCGGCGAGATCGACACGGCCGCCGTGCCGGTGCCGGACGCGATCGAGCCGCACCGCTCCGGCAAGCTGAAGCTGCTCGGCGTGTCGGCGGCCGAGCGGCACTTCATGGCGCCCGAGATCCCGACCTTCAAGGAGCAGGGCGTCGACCTGATCGCCGGCTCGTGGCGCTGCATCATCGGGCCGAAAGGGATTCCGCAGGACCGGCTGACGGTCCTGGAGACCAGCATCCTGACGGTGCTGAAGGATCCCGCGTTCGTCGACAAGGCCAAGAAGGCCGGCTTCGCGATCCAGCCGGGCGACGGCAAGGCCACGGCGGCGCGCTGGAAGAAGGACGACGCCGAACTCTATCCGATCCTGCTCGAAGCCGGGCTCGTCAAGGCGCGGCAGAAGTAGGCGAGCTTCGGGACATGTCGTTCCGGGGCGCCGCACTCGGGTCGGCGCGTCGCGCCGCCCGAGCACAGGCTCCGCGGCGAACCCGGAATCCTGCCATGATCACCGGGCGGGGCGCTGGATTCCGGGTTCGTGGACCTGCGGTCCGCGCCCCGGAAGACCGGCTCGTCTGGCGACCGCACCGTGGGGAACCACAACCCTTGCGTATCGGGCCGACCAAGAATCTCCTCGCCGGGCTGATGTTCGTCGGCCTCGGGCTCGGTGCCCTCTGGCTGTCGCGCGGCCTCGAGACCGGGACGGCCGACGCGATGGGGTCGGGCTACTTTCCGCGCCTCGTCGCGCTGCTGCTGATCGGCTGCGGCGGCGTGCTCGCCGCCCTGGCGCTGATCCGGCCCGACGGGCGGCCGCAGGCGTGGCACTGGCGGCCGCTCGTCTGCATCACCCTCGCGGCGCTCGCCTTCGCGCTGTCGCTCCGCCCGCTCGGGCTGGTTGCGACCCTGGTCGTGACGATCCTGATCGGCGCCGGGGCGGGACCGATGCTGCCGCCGCTGCGGCTCGCGCTGCTCACGCTCGTGCTCGTCGTCGTCAATGTCGGCGTCTTCGTGATGGCGCTCGGCATGCCGATCCGGCTGTGGCCGGCGCTGTCGTGAAGGCCCCGTGATGTCCGATCTCTTCCAGAACATCGCGCTCGGCTTCGCGGTCGCGCTGACCTGGCAGAATCTCGGGCTCTGCCTGTTCGGCTGTGCGGTCGGCACCGCGATCGGCGTACTGCCCGGCATCGGGCCGCTCACGACGATGGCGCTGATTCTGCCGATCACGTTCTGGCTGTCGCCGGTCGGCGCGCTGATCATGCTGGCCGGCGTCTTCTACGGCGCCCAATACGGCGGTTCGACGACGGCGATCCTGGTCAAGATTCCAGGCGAAACCTCCTCGGTGGTGACGATCCTGGACGGCCACGCGATGGCCAAGCAGGGCCGCGCCGGGCCGGCGCTCGCCATCGCGGCGCTCGGCTCCCTGTTCGCCGGCACCGTGGTGACGCTGCTGATCGCGGTCGCCGGTCCGCCGCTCGCCGGCGTCGCGCTGATGTTCCAGTCGGCCGACTACGTGTCCGTGATGCTGCTCGGGCTCGTCTCCGCCGTCGTGCTGGCGCACGGCTCGCTCCTCAAGGCGATCGGCATGATCGTGCTCGGCGTGCTGTTCGGTTCGGTCGGCACCGACGTTTCGACCGGCGACTACCGTATGACCGGCGGCCTCGACGTGCTGTTCGACGGCATCGGCTTCGTGCCGCTGTCGATGGGCCTGTTCGGCCTCGCCGAGATCATGATCAATCTGGAGGAGAAGACACAGGCGCGTCCCGCCGTGCTGCGCGTGCGCGAGCTGATGCCCTCGCGGGCCGATCTTCTGCGCTGCCTGCCCGCGATGATCCGCGGCACCGCGGTCGGCACCGCCTTCGGCATCCTGCCGGGCGGCGGGCCGACCATCGCGGCCTTCTCGGCCTACAGCCTCGAGAAGAAGGTCTCGCGCACGCCGGAGCGGTTCGGTCAGGGCGCCATCGAGGGAGTCGCGGCGCCCGAGACCGCCAACAACGCCGCCGCACAGGCCTGCTTCATCCCGATGCTCAGCCTCGGCGTGCCGCCCAACGCCCTCATGGCCCTGATGATCGGCGCCATGATGGTGCACGGCATCACGCCGGGCCCCGAGATCATAACGAAGCAGCCGGTGCTGTTCTGGGGCCTCATCGCCAGCATGTGGATCGGCAACGCCGTGCTGGTGGTGCTGAACCTGCCGCTGATCGGACTGTGGGTGCGGCTCCTTCATCTGCCCTACGGCTATCTGTTCCCGAGCATCCTGGTGTTCTGCTGCATCGGCACCTACACGCTGAACTCGAGCCCGGCCGAGGTGCTGATCATGACGGCCTTCGGTGTCGTCGGTTACGTGTTCCGCAAGCTCGATTGCGAGCCGGCGCCGCTGCTGCTCGGTCTCGTGCTCGGCCCGATGCTGGAGGAGAACTTCCGGCGCGCCATGGTGCTGTCGGGCGGCGACTGGAGCATCTTCGTCACGCGGCCGCTCAGCCTCGGCTTCCTGCTCGCCGCCGCGGGGCTCTTGGTCGCGGTCGCGCTGCCGGCGATCCGCAAGGGTCGCGAGGAGGCGTTTCGCGAGTAGGGCGATTCTGCCAGAGGGGGCGCGCCCCGGAATGACCGATTATGCAAAGCCCTCGGGGAGGCCGAATCCGTGCGGCGCTCCTTATGGTTCATGATCGGTAAATATTCGGTTCGCGGAGACCGGCGTTCGGCGCGCGCCAGCCCGCGCTCTCACGCATGCGGGTCTACGTGATCCGCCCGATTCCTCAGCAGCCAGTTGCAGTTAAATAAGGCACAGGACGGTGCGTGCACCGCTCCCCGCGTGTCGCCGGAGAACCTGACGACCTTCCGCACCTTCTCTCCCCGACGACCTGCGTGAGGCGGCCGCGCGCGCCTCGACGGCGAGCCCGCGAATGGGCCGCGACGGGAGACGACCTTGTTACGCCGACTGCTGGCCCCGATCGCCGCGACGCTGCTTCTCGGAGCGGTTGCGAGCGTCGCGGACGCCCAGATCTATCCCACCCGACCGGTCCACATCGTGGTCGGCTTCCCGGCCGGCTCGACGACCGACATCCTCGCCCGCATCTATGCCGACAAGCTGACCGAGTATTTCAACCAGCGCTTCATCGTCGAGAACATCCCGGGCCACTCCAGCAACGACGCCGCCGCGACCGCGGCGATCGCCGAGCCCGACGGCTACACGCTGTTCGTGGCGAGCAACGCCCAGTCCGCCAACGCCGCGATCCTGCCCGAGCAACCCTTCGCGTTTCCGCACGCCTTCGCGCCGATCGCGCTGCTCGGTCGGGTGCCGACCGTCGTGGTGGTGAACCGCGCCCTCGGCGTCGGCTCGGTCCGCGAGCTCGTGGCGCTCGCCAAGGCGAAGCCCGGAACCCTGCGCTACGGCACGTCGGGCCTCGGCACCGGCGGACATCTCGCCGCCCAGCTGTTCAAGGCCGCCGCCGGCGTCAGCATGGTTCAGGCCACCTACGACGGCAGCCACGAGGCCGCCGCCGACCTCGTCGCGGGACGGCTCGACGTTCTGTTCGCGCCGCTGCCGACCATCGCGGGCATCGCCGCCGACCGCCGCATCGTTCAGCTCGCCACCACGGGGGCGCGCCGCAGCCCGGTCGCGCCGCAGCTGCCGACGCTGGCCGAGGAGGGGATCGCCGGCGTCGATGTCGGCCTGTGGTTCGGCCTGATGGCGCCGCGCGGCATTCCGGGCGAGATCCAGCGCGAGATCGCCAATGCGGTGACGCGCGCCGTCGACTCGCACTTCTTCAAGGACAACCTGACGGCGAGCGGGGCCGAGCCGGTGCGCGCCACGCTCGACACCTTCGCGGCCTTCCTCGAGATCGACATGCCGGTCTGGGCCGTCCTGGTGTCGAAGGCCGGGGTCTCGGTCGCGGATTACGAACGTCCGGCCGTGCGGACCGCTCCCACCCTCCCGGTCAACGGCCACTGAGTCGCCGCCGCGCGGCGCTCCGACAGGGCGGGCCTCCGAGGCCCGCCCTGTCGCGTTTTCGGGCGCCCCGGTTCGGGCCGCGCGGCGGACCGCCGGGGCTCGTGTGATCCACCTCACGGTTGCAGGGCCGGGACGGGGGCATCCTCACCCTCGACACCGGGCCGCTGGCCCGACCGACGGGAGGATCCCATGACGACGCTCCGCAAGGCTCTCGGCAGCACGATTGGAATGACCTTCGGTCTCGCCGCCGCCGTGGTCGTGCTCGGCACGTCCGCCCAAGCCGGCTCGTTCAGCGTCCCGGTGAACGGCGGCACGGTCCGCATCGATTTCGACGAGCGCTGCCGCGACAAGCTGTGCGGCACCGTCACTTGGCGCGAGCACGGCGCCCGCGAGGCGCAGCAGTTCGATCTGCCGGCCGTCGGCTGGAAGGACATCGAGAGCCTCGCCAAGGGCAAGCTCGGCGGCTTCGGTGGCTTCGGCAAGGACGACGACGAGGACGACAAGAAGGTTACGGCCGTCCCGGCGCCACAGTGGAACGTCCGCCCGACCGCCAAGGCCCCCGCCGGCCAGCCGCCCGTCGCCACGCCGGCGCCGGCCCCGACTGCTCCGGTCGCCGCCCCGGTCGCGCCCCCGGCCCAGACGACCGTGGCCGTGCCGCCGCCGCCCCCGGCGCCGCCGCCGGTCGGCCAGACCGATCCGGCGCCCGTCGCGACGGCCCCGGTCGCCCCGGCTCCGGCCGCTGCCCCCGTGCCCGCTCCGGCGCCCGTTCCCGAGCAGCGCGTCGCCGTACTCCCGCCGGCCCCGGCGCCGGCGCCCGTCGCCGCCCCCACCGGCCCGGTCGGCCTGTGGATGACCGAGAAGAAGGAGGGCATGGTGCGGGTCGAGCCGTGCGGCCAGAACCTGTGCGGCTATTCGGTCGACGCCAAGACCGGCCGTAACGGCGAGAAGGTGCTGATCGACATGAAGGCGTCCGGCGACGGCTGGAAGGGCCGGATCAAGGACACCCGCAACGGCGGCGGCGGCATCTACGACTCGACGCTGGCCATGAAGGGCGCCGACAAGATGCGCGTCCAGGGCTGTGCCTTCGGCGGCATGTTCTGCGGCGGGCAGACCTGGACCCGGGTGAACTGACTGGATCCGGGTGAACTGACCCGGCCCGACCGCCCCTCACCGAACCGACATCGCGACGCGGCGGCCCCTCGGGGCCGCCGCGTCCATTTTCAGGGGCCGGGCAGGGGCCTGGCAGGGGCCGGGCGGGGGGCGCACGGGAGACGCCGGTTAACGGGGGAGCCGGCATCCCCGGCACAGTCGAAAGGCGGTGAATCCAAGGTAAAATCCGGACACGAAATTCCATCCTTAGTCGTTGGTTTACCTCGGCAAATAAACCGGTTCTTTATGCTGTTGTTTAAACCGATTTTAGAGCGTGCCACGTAGTAATGGTCGAGAACGAGGAATACAGGGCCTCGTCGAACAACAACCAATAGGCGTCGTCATGAAAGCAGTCGCAAGGCCGGCGGAACCCGCCGAGCGGGATATGCGCTTCGACCATATCCGGCCGCTCTACCTGGAATCGCTGACCCTCGTCGAAAGGCTCCACCGTCGCCTTCTCGACGTCATCAAGGACGAGTTCGACCGCCGCGGCCGTGCCGACATCAACTCGGTGCAGGCGCTGCTCCTGTACAATATCGGCGACAAGGAGCTGACCGCCGGCGAGCTGCGCACGCGCGGCTACTATCTCGGCTCGAACGTCTCCTACAACCTGAAGAAGCTCGTCGAGATGGGCTTCCTCGACCACCAGCGCTCGCGGGTCGACCGCCGCTCGGTGCGCATCAAGCTGACCGACAAGGGCCGCGAGGTGCGCAACATCATCGAGGCGCTCTACCAGAAGCACGTCCGCACGGTCGAGCAGGTCGGCGGCGTCAACGCCGAGGAGTTCGCCACCCTCAACAAGGCGCTGCACCGGCTCGAGCGGTTCTGGACCGACCAGATCCTCTATCGGCTCTGATCGCGGGTTCGATCTTTCGAGCACCGGCGGGCGCGGCGCGCCCGACCCCCGACGAACGCCCCGGCCGCCGCGCGCGGACCGGGGCTTCGTGCGTTTTGCGGGCCGGGCGCCGGTTGTGCTGGCTGGAAACGGCTGTCACCAACAGCCCATGCCACCACCCGTCATCCCGAGGTGCTCGCGTCGCGAGCCTCGAAGGATCCGGCCCGGGCCGTCGCCCTTCGAGGCCCGGCTTCGCCGGGCGCCTCGGGGGGCCGGTGAGAGCAGGGGTGTGTCGGCGAACGCCTATGTTGGCGCCGACGGGCGCGCACCCACGGAGGCGGCCCTCAGTCGAACGTCGCCGAGGTCGTGTCGGTCTTGCGGTTGTAGCGGAGCGTGACCCGCTCGACCTGGCACAGGTTGATGTCGTGCCAGACGGCGGAGGAGTCGTCGTCGCTGTAGACGACCTTGAGATCCCACATGCAGGTCTTGCCGGCGCGGCTGAACGTGATGTTGGCGCGCTCGCCGTCCTCGAGGCTGTCGTCGCCCAGGATGTCCTCCTCCCAGTCGTCGGTCTTGCTGGGAGAGACATAGACCTCGCTGATGTCGTAGCCGGTGCGGTTGATCAGCGTGAAGTCCTGCCGGCTCTGCGCGAGCGCCGTCGTCGCGGCCGTCGAGACGAGGGCCGCGACGGCGAGAATGGAGGTTTTCATCGGGGTCGGCTCCAATGCCGTTCGGGGGTTGCGGTGCGCGGGCCGGCGTTCGTTCGACAGGCCTCGCGCGTCGGTGCGCCGCGACCATACGGAACACCCTCCGATACCGTCAATGCGCGCTCTCCGACATGTCGCGAAGCGCCACCACGATGGGCTGCAGAGGTGCCGTCGCGCCGTCGCACACCGGAGCGGGCTGACATAAAAACGCCGGCTCGCCTCCGTAATCGCCGTGATATGCGGGTCGCAGTCGGGGCAGGGCGCGATCGTGCGCCCGCGTGACCAACGAGCATGCGTGACCAACGGGCATAAGCGACCAACGAGGCGCGACCTTTCGGGGCGCGGCGAGGTGAGATGGACGGGGACGTGAAGAAGGACGGTGGCGCGGCGGGGATCCACCGGCACGACGGTGCGCCGCGGGGCGCAACGCGGCACGACGGGCTCGACCGCCGGGCGGTCGTCCGCGCCCTCGCGGGCGGGGTGGCCGGGCTCGCGGCGTTCGCGGGCCGGGCCTTCGCTCAGGGCTCGCCCGGCCAGGACGCCGTGCTCGAGCAGCTCATCCAGCAGAGCCAGGGGCGCAATTTCGGCCAGGGCTTCGACTCGGCGTCGCGCACCATTCTCATGCCGAAGGCCTCGTTGCCGACCCTCGACCCGTCGACGGCCCAGACCAGCGAGCAGTTCATCCCACGCTACGAGGAGATCGTGGCGCGCGGCGGCTGGCCGACCGTGCCGCAGGTCGAGCGGCTGCGGCTCGGCAACCGCAACCCGGCCGTGCCGGTGCTGCGCGATCGCCTCGCCGTGTCGGGTGACATCGATCCGGCGGCGGCCGGCGCCGGCGACGTCTACGATTCCTATGTCGAGGCGGCGGTGCGCCGCTTCCAGGCGCGCCACGGCCTGACCGTCGACGGCGTGGTGCGCCAGCAGACCCTGAAGGCCCTCAACGTGCCGGCGCAGGTGCGGCTGGCGCAGCTTCGCATCAACGTGGTGCGGCTGCGCACCCTGTCGAGCAATCTCGGCAACAAGCTCGTCGTCGCCAACATCCCGGCCGCCCAGATCGAGGCGATCGAGGGCGGCGTCGTGGTGTCGCGCCACGTCACGGTCGCGGGCAAGCCGGACCGCGCCTCGCCGATCCTGCAGAGCCGCGTCGTCGAGGTGAACTTCAATCCGTACTGGACCGTGCCGGTCTCGATCGTGCGCAAGGATCTGATCCCGCGCATGCAGGAGGAGCCGGACTATCTCACCAAGAACCACATCCGCATCTTCGACGGCCGCGGCACCGAGCTGCAGCCGACCCAGATCAACTGGAACTCCAACGAGGCGGTGAACTACCGCTTCAAGCAGGATCCGGGCGACTTCAACTCGCTCGGCTCGATCCGCATCAACTTCCCGAACAAGGACGACGTGTACATGCACGACACGCCGTCCAAGAGCCTGTTCGGCGAGGACTTCCGCTTCCACTCCTCGGGCTGCATGCGGGTCCAGAACGTGCGCGACCTCGTCGTGTGGCTCCTGTCGGATACGCCCGGCTGGTCGCGCGCCGAGATCGACGCGGTGATCAAGTCGGGCGAGCGCAAGGACGCGCGCCTGGCGACGCCGGTGCCGCTCTACTGGGTCTATGTGACGGCCTGGGTGACCCCGGACGGCGTCGTCCAGTTCCGCGACGACATTTATTCGCGCGACGGCCTCGCGGCCAGCCAGGGCGCGGCGTCGCGCGGGTAGGGGGTGGCGGTCCGATCGGCCCTGGGGGCGAATCTGCCAGCCTCCCGGCCCACGCTGCGAGGCCCGGATGGCGGACGACTCGACAGGTCGCGAGGTGTTCTTCGAGATGACCGCGGTCGGCGGTGCCGTCCGGGTGTCCGCGATCGACGGGGCCACCGGCATCGAGGTGACCGTCATGGGGCCGCTGACGACACCGCGCTCCGACCTGCAGCGCCTCGCGCTCCGCAAGCTGGAGCGCCGCCTCGCCCAGGAGGGCGAAGGCTGACGAGGGCGAAGAGCCGACGGCGGTGGCTGAGTGGCGCCGAGCCGGGCCCAACCGGGTCGGGGCTGTCCGCGCCACGGAGGCCCTGCGGCCTGTACGCCCCCATATCTAGAGCCGGACCGCCGGAAGCCGGCCCACAACTTGGCGGTCGGGAGTCGATATGCTAATCCGACGGCCCAAACACACCCCGGGATCCGCCTGTCGAGGCGCCATTCTCGCGCATCCCGCGGCGCCAGGAGACCACGATGTCCGTGACGAAGCCGGCTTCGGTCGAAGCCGAATCCTTCTTTTCCGCCAGTGTCCAAGAGGCCGATCCGGAGATCTTCGGCGCGATTCGCCAGGAGCTCGGCCGGCAGCGTGACGAGATCGAGCTGATCGCCTCGGAGAACATCGTCAGCCGCGCCGTGCTCGAGGCGCAGGGCTCGGTGCTCACCAACAAGTATGCCGAGGGGCTGCCGGGCAAGCGCTACTACGGCGGCTGCCAGTATGTCGACGTGGTCGAGCGGCTCGCCATCGAGCGAGTGACGAAGCTGTTCGGCTGCGGCTTCGCCAACGTCCAGCCGCACTCCGGCGCCTCGGCCAACGCGGCCGTGTTCTTCGCGCTCCTGAGCCCCGGCGACACCTTCATGGGGCTCAACTTGGCGGCCGGGGGCCACCTGACCCACGGCTCGCCCGTCAACGTGTCGGGCAAGTGGTTCAACGTGGTGCCCTACAGCGTGCGCCCGGACGACCACCGCATCGACATGGACGAGGTGCGAAAGCTCGCCCACGCCCACAAGCCGAAGCTGATCGTCGCCGGCGGCTCGGCCTATCCGCGGGTGATCGACTTCCGGGCATTCCGCGAGATCGCCGACGAGGTCGGCGCCTATCTGATGGTGGACATGGCGCATTTCGCCGGCCTGGTGGCGGGCGGCGCGCATCCGAGCCCGTTCCCGCACGCCCACGTCGTCACCACGACGACCCACAAGACGCTGCGCGGCCCGCGCGGCGGCGTGATCCTCTCCGACGACGAGGCGCTGGCCAAGAAGATCAACTCGGCCGTCTTCCCCGGCATGCAGGGCGGCCCGCTGATGCACGTCATCGCGGCGAAGGCCGTGGCGTTCGGCGAGGCGCTGCGTCCGTCGTTCAAGGTCTACGCGAAGAACGTCGTCGAAAATGCGAAGGCGCTTGCGGAAACCCTGAAGTCGCGCGGCTTCGACATCGTCTCCGGCGGCACCGACACGCACCTGATGCTGGTCGATCTGCGGCCCAAGCAGCTCACCGGCAAGGTCGCCGAGGCGGCGCTCGGGCGCGCCCACATCACCTGCAACAAGAACGGCATCCCGTTCGACCCCGAGAAGCCGATGGTGACCTCGGGCGTCCGGCTCGGCACTCCGGCCGGGACCACCCGCGGCTTCGGCGTCGCCGAATTCAAGGAGGTCGGCGAGATGATCTCCGAGGTGCTCGACGTCCTCTCGCAGAAGAAGTCCGACGAGGACTCGCTGGTCGAGGCGGCGGTGCGCGAGAAGGTGAAGCGGCTGGTCGGACGCTTCCCGATCTACCAGGACTGAGTCGGGCCGGCCGGGGCCGCGGCGCCCCGGCGCCCGAAGGGCACGGGGGATCCACGATGCGCTGTCCGAGCTGCGGCAGCCTCGACACCCAGGTGAAGGACTCGCGTCCCACCGAAGATTCCTCGGCGATCCGCAGGCGTCGGCTGTGCCTCGCCTGCGGCTTCCGCTTCACCACCTTCGAGCGGGTGCAGCTGCGCGAGCTGACCGTGATCAAGCGCAACGGTCGCCGGGTGCCGTTCGATCGCGACAAGCTCGCCCGCTCGATCGAGATCGCGCTGCGCAAGCGGAACGTCGATCCCGACCGGGTCGAGCAGACGATCTCCAAGATCGTCCGCGACCTCGAGAGCATCGGCGAGGGCGAGGTGACGGCCGAGACGATCGGCGAGACCGTGATGGCGCATCTGCGCGACCTCGACGACGTCGCCTATGTCCGGTTCGCCTCGGTCTACAAGAACTTCCGTGAAGCCAAGGACTTCGAGCAGGCGCTCGCCGAGCTCGCCGGCACCGAGGACGACGAGCCGCCGGCGCGATAGCGGATCCCAGATTCGGTGATGTGATCAACGCGGTGGTCATGCCGGAGCGGCGCGCAACGCCGAACCCGGAATCCAGCCGAGAGTTCGCAGGTCGCCGCGGGATTCCGGGTTCGCGGCTTCGCCGCGCGCCGGAATGACAGGCTGGGTCGGTGGGCGCTTGCCCTCCAATCCACGCGCCCACCGCTTCCGACGTTGCGGATTGTCAAGGTTCTCATATTCGGCGCGCCGCATGCTCGTCGTGCCCGGCCACGGCGCGCCGGCGGAGGCGTCGCGTGGATCTGATCACCATCATCGAGCAGGTGGGGGAAGGGCCGACCCTGGCGCTCGCCGGCGTCGCGGTCGGCGCCGCCTTCGGCTTCGCGGCGCAGCGCAGCCGCTTCTGCCTGCGGGCCGCCTCGATCGAGTTCTTCCACGGCGAGGTCGGGCAGAAGGTGGCGATCTGGCTGATGGCCTTCGCGACGGCCGTGGTGTGGACGCAAGGATTCATCCTGACGGGGCTGCTCGACGTCTCCGAGGCGCGCCAGCTCGCCCAGCGCGGCAGCCTGTCGGGAGCGATCCTCGGCGGCCTGATGTTCGGCGCCGGCATGATCATGACGCGCGGCTGCGCCAGCCGGCTGCTCGTGCTGTCCGCCACCGGCAATCTCCGCGCCCTCGTCACCGGGCTGGTGATGGCCGTGACGGCGCAGTCGGCCTATCGCGGGGCGCTGACGCCGCTGCGCGAGACCATCACGGGCTGGTGGACGATCGACGGCGCCGGCGCCCGCGATCTCCTCGTCGTGCTCGGCCTCGGCCACGGGCACGCGCTCGCCTTCGGGGTCGTGTGGTGCGCGGCGGCGTACTTCTATGCCGTGAAGAGCAAGCTGCCGGCCGTGACCTGGTTCACGGCGTCGGGCGTCGGCGGCATGGTCGCGATCGGCTGGCTCGTCACCTACACGATCTCGCAGGCGAGCTTCGCGCCGGCCCGGGTCACCAGCATCACGTTCACGGGGCCGTCGGCCGACACGCTGATGTTCGTGCTCGACCAGTCGCGCATGGTGTGGAACTTCGACATCGGCCTGGTGCCGGGCGTCTTCCTCGGCTCGCTTCTCGGCGCGCTCCTCTACAAGGAGTTCGTGCTGCAGGGCTTCAAGGACGGCCAGAGCATGCGGCGCTACATCGTCGGCGCCGTGCTCATGGGCTTCGGCGGCATGCTGGCCGGCGGCTGCGCGGTCGGGGCCGGGGTGTCGGGCGGCGCCATCTTCGCGCTCACCGCCTGGGTGACGCTCGCCTGCATCTGGCTCGCCGCCGGGATCACCGACTTCCTGATCGATCGCGAGACGCCGGCCGCCACGGCGGCGCCGGGCGCCGAGCCGGCGTCGGGGCGGGCGGGGTAGGGCGATCCCGCGCAACGGCCATGTAGCCTGCCGGAGCAGTGCGTTGACGCATCTGCCCTTCACCTCTCCCCGGCCGGGAGAGGTCGGATCTCGCGCGATCGCGCGAGATCTGGGTGAGGGGGTGCCGCGCTCACCAACTGACGCCGTAAACCCTCGCCCCGGTCGCGAGCTTTGCTCGCGCCCGACCCTCTCCCTCAGGGAGAGGGAAAGAGTCACTCGCCCGGCAACAGCTCCAGAAGCTTGGCCAGCCGCGCCCAGAAGAACTCCTCGCCGGGATAGCCCTCGATGCGGCCGATCTCGGTCTTGTCGACGACCAGCACGAAGGTCGGCGTGTAGCGCACCGGGCGGGCGAGGGTCAGGCCCGAGGCCGGAACGTCGCGCTTCTCGACCTCGCGGATCGGCGCGCGGCGGCCCTCCGGCGTCTTCGGATAGATCGGGCCGATGCGGGCGTCCCATTCGCGGCACCACGGACAACCGACCTCGCGGACATAGATCAGCGTCGCCTGCGATTCCCCCGCCGCCCGGCCGGGAACAGGGCGGCCGGCCGTCGTGGCGGCCGCTGCTGCGGCGAGCCGGAGGGCGGTGCGGCGGGTCGGGTGTCGGGTCGTCATGCCGGCAGGATAACACGACGGTGCGCCGTCGTGCATGCGAACGAGCACCGAGCCGCGCCATCAAGAATGCACGATAGCGAATGATTGCAACGCCGCCGGCTTCGCGTCACCATGCCGACGCGATTGCTCCCGGCAGATCGTCACGGTCATTCCGGGCCGGCGCACAGTGCCGGACCCGGAATCCAGGCACGAACGCGGAGCTCGCCGCTCGTTTCCGGGTTCGCGGCGCCGCCGTGCCCCGGAATGACAAGTCACGAAGCACGAGTGCCGCGGGGACAAGAAGCGGCCGGACAGGGGGGTACGATGTCGCTCGAGGTCGGGCTCGCGGCCGCCGCCATGGCGGGCCTGCTGTCGTTCCTCAGTCCCTGCGTGCTGCCGCTGGTGCCGCCCTATCTCACCTGGCTGGCCGGCACCTCGCTCGACGAGCTGGCCGGCGACAAGCCGCGCCCCGGCACCACGGCACGCGCCTTCCTGCGCGCCTTGTTCTTCGTCGCCGGCTTCTCGGCCGTGTTCGTCGCGCTCGGCGCCAGCGCCTCGCTGCTCGGCCGTCTGCTGACCGATCACCTGACGGTCCTGTCGCGCGTCGCCGGCGTGATCATCGTGGTGCTCGGCCTGCACTTCGTCGGTTTGATCAGAATTCCGCTGCTCTACCGCGAGGCGCGGTTCGGGCTCGGCGGCCAATCGGCCGGCCTGTTCGGCGCCTTCGTGATGGGTCTCGCCTTCGCGTTCGGCTGGACGCCCTGCGTCGGCCCGGTGCTCGCCTCGATCCTGCTGATCGCCGGCGCCGAGGATTCGGCCGGGCAGGGCGCCGGACTGCTCGCCGCCTACGCGGCCGGCATCGGCCTGCCGTTCCTGGCAGCGGCCGTATTCGTGCGGCCGTTCCTCGGCTTCCTGAAGCGCTTCCGCGGCCATCTCGGCGCCGTCGAGAAGGTGATCGGCGGTCTCCTGATCATCACCGGTGTGCTGATCTTCACCGGCACCATGGCCGACATCGCCGGCTGGCTCTTGGAGACGATCCCGGCGCTCGGGAAGATCGGATGAGGGCGTGCGGACCGCGGTCCCGGCCCGTCATGCCCGTGCTCGTCGCGGGCATCCACGTCCGTCCTGATTTGCCGAACGCAAGATCGTGGATGGCCGGGACGAATCCGGCCGTGACGAAGGCGACGATGTCGGCCGCGTCAGCGTGGGCCTCACCCGTGGCGGAACTTCAGGATCTGCTCGTAGGCGCGCAGCTCGATGAGGAAGCGGTGAAGGAGATCGCCGTCGCGCGCCGCGACGGCCTCGGGGACGCGGGCGAGCGAGGCGCGGGCGCCGTCGACGATGCGGCGGAAGTCGGCGTCGGCCTTCACGGGCGCCGGCGCCTCGGTGTCGCACCGCGCGAAGGCGGCGTCGCTGTCCGTCGCGGCCGTCGTGATCGCCGCGCCCGTCGCCGCATCGGCGAGATCGGGAGGCTTGGTGCGATGCCGGTCGAGCGCCGCGAACGTGTCGGAGAGCTCGCGCACGCAGTCGGCCAGCAGGCGGGTGCCGGCGGCGCGGCGTGCCACGGAGAGATCGGCGGCCAGCGCCTCGGTCGCGGCGGCGGCGGCCGCGAGATCGCCGGCGTCGATCGCCGACAGCGCCGTCGCGACGCGGTCCTTGTAGGGGGCGGGCAGGGCCTTCTGCAGGCGTTCGAGCGCGAGCGCCGCGAGGTCGCCGTTGCCGGTCCGCAGGTAGCCGGCGGCGAGCCGGCGATCGGCCAGGACGGTCTCGTCGACGGCGACGCTCGGCGCTTGCGCCATCGCGCCGCCGGTCGGCCTCGGGTCTGCGCTCGTGATCAGGATCGCGTGAGCCAGGCCCACGATGGTGCAGAGAGTTCGAAATCGCGGTAACGTATGAAAAACGCTCATGAGGAAACGTCCATGCTGTCGTCGATGCTCTCACGTCGTGTGCTGATCGCGGCGGCGCTCGCCGGTCCCGCCCTGTCCCCGGCGCGCCTTCGTGCCGAAGAGCTGAAGCTCAACGAGGACGGCCTGCCACATGTCGAGTGGTTCCTGCAGAGCCTGCTCGAACTGGCGGACGACGTCGCGCTCGCGCAGCAGAACGGCAAGCGGCTCGCCGTGATGTGGGAGCTGCGCGGCTGCCCGTACTGCCGCGAGACCCACATCAAGAACCTCGGCGATCCGGAGATCGCGAGCTACATCCGCAAGAACTTCGAGGTTCTCCAGCTCAACGTCGCGGGCGACCGCAAGGTGGTCGACCTCGACGGCGAGACGCTTTCCGAGCGCCGGCTCGCCGAGAAATACGGCGTGCGCTTCACGCCGACCTTCCAGTTCTTCGGCGAGAGCGTCGACGCCATGAAGGCGAAGGCGCCGCGCGAGCGCGAGGTGGCGCGGGCCCAGGGCTATCTCGAGCCGAAGCATTTCGTGGCGCTCTTCCGCTTCGTCGCCGAGAAGGCCTACGAGAAGGGCACGCTGCGCGACTATCTCCGCGCCCAGGGGGCGTGAAGATCGGCGTGATCTTCACCTCTCCCCGCGTGCGGGGAGAGGGCAGGAACGCGCCGCGCCGGCGCGGATCATCACAAGGGCGGTTCCGTCCTCATTTGTTCACCGGCGAGTCCGGATCGAGCAGGAAGGCGACGGCGTCCTTGATCTGCTCGATGGTCAGGAACTTGTTGTGGCCGAAGCGCGGCATGTTGGAGCAGGCGAACACGGCCTGGGCGTTGAACACCCGCTCGTAGACCTCCTTCTGGGCCTCCGGCGTCGTGCCCTTCAGCTTGCCGTAGCCGAGAAGGCTCGGCCCCAGCGTGCCGTAGCTGATCTCGGTCGGGGCGAGCTGATGGCAGGCGTAGCAGTTGCCGCCGTTCGCCTGCTTCGGATTGTCGCCCATGCGGCCGCCGAAGCCGGAGAGCGCGAGCTTCTCGCCGTTCTTCCAGCTGCCCAGATACTTGCCGTCCGCCGGATAGGTGACGTTCTGCTTCTCGCGGGCCAGGATCGCGTCGGCGACGGCCTGGGGCGGCTGATTGCGGTACTGCGAGCAGAGCGCCATCGTCTCGTCCTGGACGACGCGCGCCGCGAGATCCGGTGGCAGGTTCTTCCAGGCGGCCGCGACCGCCTGCTCGAGCCTTTCGCGGGTGATGCCCGGCGCGACCTCGACGGCGGCCGGGGCCGCGGCACCGGTTCCGGTGCCCGTGGTGGACGGGTCGTCGGCGGCAGGGACGGGGCTGGACATCAGCAGAGCGGTCGCGACCGCTGCGGCGGCCGAGGCCGCGAAGGACAGTCTGGTCATCGGAGGCCTCAGCGCTTGATGGACGGGACTTCGATGGCGCCGCCTTCCGCCCGCTTGGTGAGATACGCGGCGAGCGCGACCGTCACCTCGGAGGCGTAGCCGACGTCCGGCATGCGCATCTGCCAGTAGCAGTCCCAGATGCGGTGCTGCATGGTGCGCAGCGAGGCCTGCGACACCCGATAGGTCGGCCACGAGCCCATGGTCGCCTGCGCGGCCTTCGGGTTGTCGAAGAACGGCAGGGTCTGCAGGCGGATGCGCTGGCCCTCTTGACCGTGGCAGGTCTGGCAGGAGAAGTCGTTGATGCTGGAGCGCCGGTAGAACAACGCCTCGCCGAGCGCCACCGCCTCGCGCTCCTTCGGGTGCTCCATCTTGGCCGCGAATTTCATCCCGTTCGACTTGTTCGCGACGAAGGCGACCAGCGCCTCGATCTCGGTCGCCGGGTTGCCGCCCGAGGAGGCGAACGGCTTCTTGCGGATCGGCGTCGTGTCGATGCCCTGGATGGTCTCCATGCACCACAGGATGCGCGATTCCGCGTCCATCACCCTCCCGACATCGGCGAAGAAACGCGGCAGCTCGGCATAGGCGCCGTCGACCTTGCCCGGCCCCTTGCCGAGGTCGCAGGTCTCGAGCGTGACGTTCTTCGGTCCGCGCGCCGTCGACCACAGCGTCTCGCCTGAATCGACCGCGAGATAGCCAGGGTTCGACATCGGGTCCGAGATCATGGCCCGGTATTTTTCGAGGAGCTTGTCGGCGTCCTCCTCGGCGGCCGGGGTCGATCCGGCAGGCGTGGCCGCGGACGGGGCGGCGGCCGGGGGCTGGGGAGCGGGGGGCTGGGGGGCGGGGGTCTGCTGGGCGGTGGCGACCGACAGCGTCACCGCGACCGACGCGGCCGTGACGACGGCACGCGCCAGGGCGAAACTTCCTGGGCTCATGGTTCCTCCGACGATGAGTGCGGCGGCCGGTCGTGCCGGTCTTCTGGAATGCCTGCAAGGCGCAGCTTATATTCCCGAAGCCGAATGAAAAGCGTTTTTTCTGTCCCGAGGCACAGGAGAGGAAGAACGTCCTGTGTTTCGCTGCGATGCAACAACATTTGCGTCGTGATTAGCCATTTCGCCTATTGCACGATCCGGCCGGACCGGGTAGAGAAGTTTCAAAATAATGAATGTATGGAGGAGGCGGATCCCGGACGGCGCGACGGCGGGCCATCGATCGCCAGATCATGTGCTCGCCTGCTCCTCGGAATTCCGTGACGGACTGGTTTCGGTGCGTGACCGTTTCGGTCGCTGACCGCGCAGCTCCCAGGCCGCGTGGGTTCGTGACCGGGTGCCGCGGCGACCGTAAGTCGTCGCGTTCGGGACAGTCGGCCCGGCGGGGCCGTCGACCATGAGGAGAGGTTCTCGATGACGACGACAGTGAGCCGACGCGAGGCGTTCGCGCTGGGCGCCGGCGTGGTGGCGGCGGTGGCCCTCGGTGGCGCCGGACCGGCCTTCGCCAAGAACGACGCCGACGATCTCGTCAAGGCGTTCACGGGCGGCAAGACGCCGACCAAGGGCAAGGTGAAGCTCGACCTGCCGGACATCGCCGAGAACGGGAACACGGTGCCGCTCGCCTTCACGGTCGAGAGCCCGATGACCGACGCCTCGCACGTCACCGACGTGCTGATCGTCGCCGACGGCAATCCGCGCGGCGGCATCGCCACCTTCCACTTCTCTCCGCGCTCCGGCGTCGCCGAGGCGGCGACCCGCATCCGCCTCGCCGAGACCCAGAACGTGATCGCCGTCGCCAAGATGAACGACGGATCGCTGTTCATGGACACGAAGCAGGTGAAGGTCACGATCGGCGGCTGCGGCGGCTGATCAGGCTCCGGCTCGTCATTCCGAATAATTGGGAGAGAACGTCATGGCGACACCCGCGCCGAAGCCGCGTATCCGTCTCGACAAGAAGGAGGCCAAGAAGGGCGACCTCGTCGAGGTCAAGGCCCTGGTGGCCCACATCATGGAGTCGGGTCAGCGCAAGGACAAGGACGGCAACGTCATCCCGCGCAAGATCATCAACAAGTTCACCTGCGAGGTGAACGGCAAGCCGGTCTTCGCCGCCGATCTGGAGCCGGCCGTCTCGGCCAACCCTTACCTGCAGTTCAAGTTCCGGGCCGAGGAGAGCGGCAAGGTCGTGCTCGCCTGGATCGACGACGACGGCAGCAAGATCGTCGGCGAAGAGACCATCACGGTGACCTGACGGTCGCGCTGACCTGAGGGGCACGGGCACCTGACGACGTCGGGCCGTCGCCCGCCGCAACCGATCGTTCGAGACATCCTCGGGATCACCGGCGTGCCTCGCGCCGGTGCGGGGGACGTGCGCTCATGACATTCGCCCATGACATGCGGCGATGACATGCGCCCATGACATGCGCCCATGAGGCATCCAGGACGCCATCGATGACCACGCGACGCGATCTTCTGCAATACTCCGCCGCCCTGGCCGCCGTGCTGGCCGGCGCGGGCATCGGGGCCGGGGGAGCGACCCGGGCGCTCGCGCAGCAGCGTGTGACGCAGGCCGACCTCCTGGCATTCGAGCCGCTCGGCAACGTCACGCTGGTGCACGTCACCGACATCCATGCGCAGCTCAAGCCGGTGTATTTCCGCGAGCCGACCGTCAATCTCGGGGTCGGCGAGGCGAAGGGCGTGCCGCCGCACGTCACCGGCAGGGCGCTGCTCGACGCCTACAAGGTGCCGGCCGGCAGCCCGCTCGCCTATGCGCTCGCCGACATCGACTTCGAGGCCCTGGCGAAGAGCTACGGCCGGGTCGGCGGCCTCGATCGCGTTGCCACGATCGTCAACGCGATCCGCGCCGAGCGCGGCGACCGCGTGCTGCTGCTCGACGGCGGCGACACCTGGCAGAATTCCTTCACGTCGATGGCCACCAAAGGCCAAGACATGGTCGACTGCATGGCGCTCCTGAAGCCGGACGCCATGACGGCCCACTGGGAGTTCACGCTCGGCGCCGAGCGCGTCAAGGCGATCGTCGAGACGCTCGGCTTCCCGTTCCTGTGCCAGAACGTCCGCGAGAGCGAGTTCCAGGACGAGGTGTTCAAGGGCTCGACCATGGTCGAGCGCGGCGGTGTCAAGGTCGCGGTGATCGGCCAGGCGCTGCCCTACACGCCGATCGCCAATCCGCGCTGGATGATCCCAGATTGGTCGTTCGGCATCCGCGAGAAGGAGCTGCAGGCCGAGGTCGACAAGGCGCGCGCCGCCGGCGCCGGGCTCGTCGTGCTGCTCTCGCACAACGGCTTCGACGTCGACCGCAAGCTCGCCGGCCGGGTGAGCGGGATCGACGTGATCCTCACCGGTCACACCCACGACGCCCTGCCGGCGCCCGTGCAGGTCGGCAAGACGATTCTCATCGCCTCGGGCAGCCACGGCAAGTTCGTCTCGCGCATCGATCTCGACGTGCGCGACGGCGCCGTGAAGGGAGTCCGCCACAAGCTGATCCCGGTGCTGGCCGATGTGATCACGCCCGATGCCGCGGTGGCCGCGGCGATCGCGAAGCATCGCGCACCGCACGAAGCGATGCTGGGCGAGGTGGTCGGCAAGACCGCGACCACGCTCTACCGGCGCGGCAACTTCAACGGCACGCTCGACGACGTGATCTGCGACGCGCTCCTGGCCGAGCGGGACGCCGAGATCGCGCTGTCGCCGGGCTTCCGCTGGGGACCGACGTTGCTGGCGGGTCAGAGCATCACCCGCGAGGACGTCTACAACGCCACCGCCATGACCTATCCGGCGGCCTACCGCATGACCATGACGGGCGCCCGCCTGAAGGAGGTGCTCGAGGACGTCGCCGACAACATCTTCAATCCCGACCCGTATCTGCAGCAGGGCGGCGACATGGTGCGGGTCGGCGGCCTCTCCTACACGATCGACGTCGGCAAGCCGATCGGCGGCCGCATCGGCGACCTCGTGCTGAGCCGCACCGGCCAGCCGCTCGCGGCGGACAAGGAGTACACGGTCGCCGGCTGGGCGAGCGTCAACGAGGGCACCGAAGGCCCGGCGATCTGGGACGTGGTGTTCGATCACTTGAAGAAGACGCAGACCGTGGCGCCCACCGGCGCCTCGACGGTGAAGATACTCGGGGCGTGAGCCGGCGTGGTCGGAGGCACGACGCCTGCGCTGCTGGTCCCCGCTTGCGGGGCGAAGGTCGGGATGAACAGGCGCCTCCACGAGGCCGAGACTCGCGGCGACGCCTCCTCACCCGGATGTGACGCGCATGCGCCTGACATCCGACCTCTTCCCGCATGGGGGGAGAGGTGAACACGGGGCGCACAGGTGGTCGGAGCAAGAAATCGGAGAGCGGGAATGCTGAACAAGACTCCTGATCGTGACGCCGGACTGTCGCGGCGCTCGCTGCTCGGCAAGAGCCTGGCGCTCGGCGGCGCCGCCGTGGCGGGAGCGGCCGGCAAGGCGGCCGCGACCGAGCCCGGCAACCCGGCCAACCTGCCTCCCAACGTGCCCGAGTGGTCGAAGACGCTCGGCGACGGCGTCGCGGTACGGGCCTACGGCAAGCCGTCGAAGCACGAGGCGAACGTGATCCGGCGCGACGTCGAGTGGCTCACCGCCTCGCGCGAGAGCTCGGTGTCGTTCACGCCGCTGCACGAGCTCGACGGCATCATCACGCCGAACGGCCTGTGCTTCGAGCGGCACCATTCGGGCATCGCCGAGCTCGATCCGAACGACTATCGGCTGATGATCCACGGCCTGGTCGACAAGCCGCTGATGTTCACGCTCCAGGATCTAGAGCGCTTTCCGCGCACCAACCGGATCTATTTCGCCGAATGCGCGGCGAACTCCGGCATGGAGTGGCGCGGCGCACAGATGAACGCCTGCCAGTTCACCCACGGCATGATCCACAACGTCATGTACACGGGCGTGCCGCTGCGGGTGCTCTTGGAGGAAGCCGGCCTCAAGACGAACGCGAAGTGGCTTCTTCTCGAGGGGGCCGACTCGGCGGCCATGACGCGCTCGCTGCCGCTCCAGAAAGCGCTCGACGACTGCCTGATCGCCTTCCGCATGAACGGCGAGCGACTGCGCCCGGAGAACGGCTACCCGGTGCGCATCTGCGTGCCGGGCTGGGAGGCCAACATGTGGGTGAAGTGGCTGCGCCGAATCGAGGTCGGCGACCAGCCCTGGCACCACCGCGAGGAGACGTCGAAGTACACGGATCTCCTGGAGAACGGCAAGGCGCGCCGCTTCACCTATGTGATGGACGCCAAGTCCGTCATCACCAATCCGAGCCCGCAGGCGCCGCTCAAGCACAGACAAGGCTTCACCGTCATCTCCGGCATCGCCTGGTCGGGGCGGGGCAAGATCGCCAGGGTCGACGTGTCGCTCGACGGCGGCCGCAACTGGCGCACCGCCCAGCTCGACGGGCCCGTGCTCGACAAGTCGATGGCGCGTTTCTATGCCGAGTTCGACTGGAACGGGCAGGAGCTGTTCCTGCAGTCGCGCGCCATCGACGAGACCGGCTACGTGCAGCCCACCAAGGACGAGCTGCGCAAGGTTCGCGGTGTCAACTCCGTCTATCACAACAACGGCATCCAGACCTGGCGGGTGTCGCCGGAGGGCGAGGTGGAAAATGTCGAGATCGCGTGAGGTCACCGTTCTTTCCGCCGCCCTGCTGGCCGCGGCCGTGATCGGTGGTGTGGGCTTCGCGATGGCGCAGAGCGGCAAGCTCCCGGCCAAGCCGACCGGCAAGGATGCGGCCGCCAAGTCCGCGCCCGCGCAGACCGCGGCCGCATCGGCCGCCGCTGCCGCACCCGCGAAGGTGCATTACGGCATCGGCCGCGAGGCGAAGCCGGAGGAGATCGCCGGCTGGGACATCGACGTGCGGCCCGACGGGCAGGGGCTACCGCCGGGCAAGGGCACGGCCCGCAAGGGCGAGGAGCTGTTCGTGGCGCAATGCGCCGCCTGCCACGGGGAGTTCGGCGAGAGCACGGGCCGCTGGCCCGTGCTGGCGGGCGGCGCCGGCACGCTCGCCTCTCACGATCCGGTGAAGACGATCGGCTCCTACTGGCCCTACGCCTCCACGGTGATCGACTATGTCCGGCGTGCCATGCCGTTCGGCAATGCGCAGTCGCTGGAGGGAGACGATCTGTATTCGATCGTCGCCTATCTGCTCTATCTGAACGACGTGATCACGGACCAGGATCAGGAAATCTCCGACAAGAACTTCCCGACCGTGAAGCTCGCCAACGAGGCGAATTTCTTCGACGACGACCGTGAGGTGTCCGAAAAGGCGTTCTGGAAGAAGGAGCCGTGCATGACGAACTGTGCGGCCGGCGCGCCGAGGATCCTCGGCCGCGCCCGGGCGATCGACGTGACGCCGGAGGACGGCAAGGGACCGCGGGTCGAATGATGCCGCGGCGTCCCCCGGCACCGGTCGCGCACGTCACGGCCGTGACCTCGGTGGTTGCGAGTCCGGCGGTCGCGAGTCCGACAGTCGCGAGTTGGACGATCGCGACGGTCGCGATGGTCGCGGCTACGGCCGTCCTGACCTCGGCGCTCGCGGTCGTCGCTGGCGCCGTGGCGGCCGACCGGCTGAAAGGCGATCGGGAGCTCGGCGAGTATCTGTCGTCGGAATGCGTCACCTGCCACCAGATCAGCGGGCGCTACGACGGTATCCCGCCGATCGTCGGCTGGCCGGAGGAGAGCTTCGTCGAGATTCTCGGACAGTACCGCGACAAGACGCGGGAAAATCCGGTGATGCGCTCGATCGCGGTGAAGTTCACGGACGACGAGATCGCGGCGCTCGCCGCCTATTTCGGCAGCCTGAAGCCGCGGACGGACTAGAGGTCGAAGCGGGTCAACCGAGCTCGCGAAACGGCACCGGGATGACCTCTCCGCACGCGGGGAGAGTTAGAGACGCGAGCGCGGAGTGCAACGAACAATTGCTGACGCCGGCAAACGAGAGCCGGAGTCGGGAGCAGAAGCGGAATTCCAGGGAGGACACCATGATTTCCATGACGCGACGCCATTTCTCCACTGCGCTGTTGGCCGGCGCCGGCGTGCTCGCCATGCCGGCCGTGCTGCGGGCGCAGGCGAAGCCGCGCCTGGTCGTCGTCGGCGGGGGACCGGCCGGCGCGACCGTGGCGCGCTACGTCGCCAAGGACTCGAACGGCGCCATCGACGTGACGCTGGTCGAGCCGGCCAAGAAGTTCATCACCTGCTTCCATTCGAATCTCTATCTCGGCGACTACCGGCCGTGGGAGTCGATCGCGCACGACTACAATCTCGGCGCTGCCGGCGTGAAGAAGGTCGATCAGGCGGCCACGACCATCGATCGCGACAAGAAGGAGGTGCGGCTCGCCGACGGCAGCGTGGTGCCCTACGACCGCCTCGTCGTCGCGCCCGGAATCGACCTCGACTTCGACTCGGTGCCGGGCTGGTCCGAGGCGGCCGCTGAAGTGATGCCGCACGCCTGGAAAGCCGGGCCGCAGACCCAGCTCCTCAAGAAGCAGCTCGATGCGCTTCAGGACGGCGCCACCATCGTGATGATCGCGCCGCCGAACCCGTATCGCTGCCCGCCCGGTCCCTACGAGCGCGTCTCCTGCATGGCCCGAGTGCTCAAGGCCAAGGGCCATGGCAAGTCGCGCATCGTGGTGATCGACCCGAAGGACCGCTTCTCCAAGATGGCGCTGTTCCAGGAGGGCTGGCAGAACCATTATCCGGGCATGATCGAGTGGATGGACCCCAAGATGCACGGCGGCCTGAAGTCGGTCGATCCCAAGACCATGACGGTCACGACCGACCTCGAGAGCATCAAGGCGGATCTCGTCAACGTGATTCCCAAGCAGATGGCCGGCAAGATCGCCCGCGACGCCGGGCTCGCCAACGCCACCGGGTACTGCCCGATCGATCCGACCAACATGAAGTCGGCGAACGATCCGAGCATCTTCGTGCTCGGCGACGCCTCGATCGCCGGGGCGATGCCGAAGTCGGCCTTCGCGGCCAACAGCCAGGCCAAGGTGGTGGCGATGGCGGTGCGCGGCGAGCTCGCGGGCGCCCGCACCTTCCCGGCGCGCTACTCCAACACCTGCTGGTCGATCCTCGCGCCCGACGACACGGTCAAGATCGGCGGTCGCTACGAGGCCAAGGACGGCGCCATCGCCGAGGTCGAGGGCTTCGTCTCGAAGACCGGCGAGAGCAAGGACGAACGGCGCCAGACCAGCGAGGAGAACATGGGCTGGTACAAGGGCATCGTCGCCGACATCTTCGGGTGAGGCCGTCTGCCGTCATGCCCGGGCTCGACCCGGCCATCCATCGCCGCAAGGACTGCTGATCGTTCGGATGGATCGCCGGGTCGAGCTCGGCGACGCTTCCGGGCGCCGGGGAGCACAGCGTGGGCCGCAGCGTTGCTCGCACTGCCGGGGATCTGGGCACAGGTGCCGTGATCGACCGACGAACTCTTCTGCGCGGAACCGTGGGTGCCCTGGCGGCGCCGGCGCTCGCCGCGCCCGCGATCGCCCAGATCAAGCCGCACGTCGTCGTGGTCGGCGGCGGGGCGGGCGGGGCGACGGCGGCCAAGTATCTGGTCTCCACCGGCGCCGAGCTCGACGTGACTCTGGTCGAGCAGAGCCGCCAGTTCGTCACCCCGTTCACGTCGAATTTGTTCCTCGCCGGGCTCAAGCCCTACGAGCAGCTCGTCCACGGCTACGACAACCTCGCGGGGCGCGGCGTCAAGCTGGTGTTCGAGCGGGTCGCCGGCATCGAACGCAGCGCGAGACGCCTGCGCCTCGCCGACGGCACCCAGATCCCCTACGATCGCCTGATCGTCTCGCCCGGGATCGACTTCAAGTACGGCGACGTGCCCGGCTACTCTATCGAGGCGGCCGAGCGCATGCCGCATGCCTGGCGCGGCGGTGATCAGCTCCTGCTGCTCAAGCGCCAGCTCGACGCGGTCGAGGACGGCGGCCTGATCGTGATCGTCGCGCCGCCGACGCCCTATCGTTGCCCGCCGGCGCCCTACGAGCGCGCCTCCATGATGGCGCTGGCGCTGAAGCGGCGCGGCGTCAGGGACGCCCGCATCGTCATCCTGGACGCCAAGGATCACTTTGCCATGCAGCCGCTGTTCGAGGACGGCTGGGCGCGGCACTATCCGGGCGTGATCGAGTGGCAGGATCCCAAGATGCACGGCGGCATCAAGTCGGTCGATCCCAAGTCGATGACCGTGACGACCGACCTCGAGACCCAAAAGGCGGCGCTCGTCAACGTCATCCCGCCGCAGCAGGCGGGCCGGCTCGGCCGCGACGCCGGCCTCACCGACGAGACCGGCTGGTGCCCGGTCGACGCCGGCACCATGAAGTCGCTCGTCGATCCGAGCATCCACGTGATCGGCGACGCGGCGATCGGCGGGGATTTTCCGAAGTCGGGCTTCGCCGCCAACAACGAGGCGAAGAACACGGCCATGATCGTCCGCCACGAGCTGCTGGGCTCCCGGCTGGTGCCGGTGCGCTTCACCAATCACTGCTGGAGCACCATCGCGCCCGACGACGCGATCAAGAACGGCGCCCGCTACGAGCCGCGCGACGGCAAGATCGTGATGCTCGACCCCTACACGTCGCAGCGCGACGAGTCGCCGGAGCTGCGGGAGAAGCAGGCCAAGGAGGCGGTCGGCTGGTATCGCGGCATGACGACCGACATCTTCGGGTGACAGATTCCGGTCATCCCGGGGCGCGGACCGCAGGTCCGCGAGCCCGGGATCCATACGTCCGGCGATGACGGCTCACGAAAGAAATGGCTCACGAAAGCCAGGGGGTATGGATCCCGGGCTCGGCGCGTTCGCGCCGCCCCGGGACGACCGCGTAATTCTGCGAGGCTTCCTCGCGGGAGACGTCGTAATTGCCCTGCCGTCCGGAGCTGATCAGGATCGGTCGGCTGCTTCCGCTGGCACCATCACCCCGGCCAGCGCCGCCCCGTAGAGAATCATGCACGCCCCGGCCGGCGGGGCATCACGCAGGCGCGCCGCGATGGTGGCGACCGTGCCGGTCATGGTCTTCGGATCACTGCCGAGGCTCTCCACCACGGCGGCCGGCGTGTCGGGCGACAGGCCGATGGCGAACAGCTTCTCGGCGAGCGCCGGGAACGTCGCCTTGCCCATGAACACGCAGGTCGTCGCCGCCGGGTCGGCCAGCGCCGCGAGGTCGAGGTCGTCGGGCAGGCCGCCCGTCACCTCGTGGGCCGTGATGAACTGCACGCGCCGCGCGACCAGCCGCTTGGTCAACGCCGTGCCGAGATGCGCCGCGGCGGCCGTCGCCGAGGTGACGCCCGGCACCATCTCGATGGCGAGGCCCGCCTCGCGGGCCGCCGTGATCTCCTCGTCGGCGCGCGAGAAGATCGCCGGGTCGCCGGACTTCAGCCGCACCACCCGCTTGCCGAGCCGCGCATAGGCGACCATCAGCCGGCTCACCTCGGCCTGCTTGGGCGCGTGCTGGCCGGCGCGCTTGCCGACCGAGATCAGCTCGGCGTCCTCGCGGGCATGGACGAGGGCGCCGGCGCTGCCGAGGTCGTCGTAGAGCACCACGTCGGCGGCGCGCAGGCGGTCGACGGCGCGCAGCGTCAACAGGTCCGGATCGCCGGGCCCGGCCCCGACCAGCGCGATGTGACCGGCACAGGCATGGTCGTCGGGATCGTCAGTCATGGCCGGGTCTTGTATGACAGGGTCTTGCATGGCAAGCGTCCTGACACGCTGCGGCGACCCGCCTATAGTCGCCGGCATGAACGGGGAAAGACCGCTGCGGCCCGGCTGGACCACCGGCACCTGCGCGACCGCGGCGACGCGTGCCGCCGTCGAGGCGCTGGCGACCGGCACGCTGCCGGACCCGGTCGCCGTGACGCTGCCGGGCGGCCAGCGGCCGAGCTTCTCGCTCGCCTTCGGCGAGTCGGGGGACGGCTTCGCGCGCGCAGGCGTGGTGAAGGACGCGGGCGACGATCCCGACGTGACGCATGGCGCCGTGATCGTCTCGACGGTGCGGCCGGGTGCGCCGGGCACCGGCGTGACGTTCCGGGCGGGCGAGGGGGTCGGCACCGTGACGCGGCCGGGCCTCCCGGTCGCGGTCGGCGAGCCGGCCATCAACCCGGTGCCGCGCGCCATGATCCGCACGGCCGTCGCCGAGGCCTGCGCCGCGACCGGTGCGGCCGGCGACGTGGTGGTCGAGATCTCCATCCCCGACGGCGCAGCCCTCGCGCAGAAAACGCTGAATCCGCGGCTCGGCATCGTCGGCGGCCTGTCGATCCTCGGGACCACCGGCATCGTGGTGCCGTTCTCCTGCGCGGCCTGGATCCACGCGATTCATCGCGGCGTCGACGTCGCCCGGGCGGCCGGCCTGTCGCACATCGCCGGCGCGACCGGCTCGACCTCGGAGACCGCCATCGCGGCGCTCGACGGCCTGCCCGAGATCGCTCTCATCGACATGGGCGATTTCGTCGGCGGCCTGTTGAAATATGTGCGCCTGAACCCGGTCGCGCGCGTCACCGTCGCGGGCGGCTTCGCCAAGATGACCAAGCTCTCGCAAGGGCTGCTCGACCTCCATTCGCGCGCCGGCGAGGTCGATCTCGCCCACCTCGCCCGGCTCGCCGCCGAGGCGGGCGCGTCGGGCGCCCTGGTCGAGGCGATCCGCCGCGCCAACACGGCGCTGGAGGCTCTGCAACGAACGCAGGCCGAGGGCATCGACATCGCGGCCATGGTCGCGGCGCGTGCTGTCCAGACCGGCGCGAAGCTGCTGCGCGGCACGGAGGTCGGCCTCGACGTCGCGGTCTTCGGTCGGACCGGCGAGCTGCTCGCCCGCACGCCGGTGGTGAGGGGATAGATGGCGGCCCGACGGCAGAAGATTCTGGTCCTCGGCGGCACCACCGAGGCGCGACGGCTCGCCGAGGCGCTGGCGAAGGCGCCCGGGATCGACGCCGTGCTGTCCTATGCGGGGCGTACCGAGAACCCGATCGCCGTGCCGGTGCCCTGGCGGGTGGGTGGCTTCGGCGGCGTGCCGGGGCTGATCGACTATCTGCGCGCCGAAACGATCGACCGCGTCGTCGACGCGACGCATCCGTTCGCGGCGCAGATGAGCGGCAACGCGGTCGCCGCCTGCGCGGCCACGAAAACTCCGCTGGTCGCGCTGGAGCGGGCGCCGTGGCGGCCCGAGAAGGGCGACCATTGGATCGAGGTCGACACGCTGGAGGATGCCGTGGCGGCGGTCGGCGAGGCGCCGCGGCGCGTCTTCCTCGGCATCGGCCGACTGCATCTCGATGCCTTCGTGCAAAAGCCGCAGCACCATTATCTGATCCGCCTGGTCGATGCGCCGCGTGAAAACCTGCCGTTGCCGAACGTCGCCGTGGTGGTGGCGCGCGGGCCGTTCGATGTCGACGGCGATCGTGCGCTCATGCAGCAGCACGGCAGCGAGCTCGTCGTGTCGAAGAACGCCGGCGGCACGGCGGCGGTCGCGAAGCTTCTCGCCGCCCGCGATCTCGGCCTGCCGGTCGTGATGGTGCGGCGACCAAAAATCCCGCAACGGCCCACGGTCGAGACCGTCGCGGCCGTGCTGGCCTGGCTCGCCGGCGGGGGTGTTCACGACGCGGCCTCGGCCGGTGCGGAGCGCGGCGTGTAGACGAAGGCCGGCCCGCCCGTCCGCGTGATCAGACGGGTCTGCGACGAGCCGACGATGACGAGAGTGCGCATGTCGGCGCGCGACGCCACGGCCTCGGCGAGCGGCACCGTGTCGATCGTTTCCTGCGGGGCACTCACCGCGGTCGCAAAGATCACCGGCGTCGTCGGTGCGCGCAGCGAGCGGAGAATGTCGAGCGCTCGGCCGAGCTGATGCGGCCGCGCCTTCGACACCGGATTGTAGAGCGCGATCACGAAGTCGGCCTCGGCGGCGAGCCGCAGGCGCTTCTCCACCAGCGCCCAGGGCTTCAGATTGTCCGAGAGATTGATGGCGCAGAAGTCGTGACCGAGCGGCGCACCGGCCCGCGCCGCCGCCGCCGTCATGGCCGTGACGCCGGGCAGCACCCGCAGGTCGAGCTCGCGCCACGCGGGGTCGCCGTGCTCGACCGCCTCGAGCACGGCCGCCGCCATCGCGAACACGCCGGGATCGCCCGACGAGGCGACGACGACGCGACGGCCGGCGCTCGCGAGCGTCAGCGCATGGCGGGCGCGGTCGATCTCCTCCCGGTTGTCGGAGCCGTGCTTGGCGAGGCCCGGCCGGTCGGGCACGCGCGCGATGTAGGGGCCGTAGCCGATCAGGTCGGTGGCGTCGGCGAGCGCGTCGGTCACCTCCGGCGTGGTCAGGCGCGGGTCGCCGGGTCCGAGCCCGGCGACGACGAGCGACCCCGCGGGCGCAGCGTCGCTCATGGCCGCCGCCCTTCGCCGTGCACCAGCACCATGGAGAAGTAGGGCGCGGCATCGTCCGGCTTGTCGGCGAGGCGCATCACCGTCTCGCCCGCCATGGTGCCGCGCTCGACATAGACGGCGCGGTCGATCAGGCCGGCGCGCGTGAGGGCCTGCCGCACTTTTGGGAGGTTCTTTCCGAGCTTCATGATCACCAGCGCGTCGGCCCGGCCCAGGCGGTCGACCAGCGTCGCCTCGTCGAGCGTCGCGGGCAACACCGTCAGAATATCGTCGCCCCAGGTGATCGGCGCGCCCGTCGCGGTCCAGCAGCCCGCCATGCCGGGGATGCCGGGAACGACGACCACGGGCACGCGGCCGGCGAGGCGGGTGTGGAGATGCATGAACGAGCCGTAGAGGAACGGGTCGCCCTCGCACAGCACGATCACGTCGCAGCCCTGGTCGGTCTGGGCCGTCAGGCGGGCGACGCAGTCCTGATAGAACTCCTTCAGGGCGGCGTTGTAGGCCGGATCCTTGAAGGCGATCTCGGTCGTCACCGGGTACGCCATCGCGATCTCGACCACGTCGGGCGACAAGAGCCCGGCCGCGATGGTGCGGGCGTTGCTGGTCCGCCCGGCCTTGCAGAAATAGGCGACGACGGCGGCGCCGCGCACCAGCCGGTCGGCCTTCACACTGATCAGCTCGGGATCGCCCGGCCCGAGCCCGACGCCGTAGACGGTGGCGGTCATGGTTCGATCTCCACAGCGACGGCGGTCCTTAAACCTTTCCCCGCACGCGGGGAGAGGTCGGATTCCGCGCGGCACGCGCGGAATCCGGGTGAGGGGGCGTTTCGAGGATACGGAGGCGCCCCCTCACCCCGACCCTCTCCCCGCGCGCGAGAGGGAGCGCTGGCGCTCTGCGTCAATGTCGGCTCGAGACGATTAGGTGTTGTGATGAGGCCGCTCATTCCCGGTCGCTCGCGAGCGCGTTGACGGCGGCGGCCGTCATGGCGCTGCCGCCCTTGCGGCCGCGCACGATCATCGCAGGGACACGGCCGTCGGCGATCAGCGCCTCCTTCGACTCCGCAGCGCCGACGAAGCCGACCGGCATGCCGATGACGGCGGCGGGCTTCTCGGCGCCCTCGTCGAGCATCTCCAGCAGCCGGAACAGCGCGGTCGGCGCATTGCCGATCGCGACGACCGCGCCGCCGAGCCGGTCGCGCCACAGCTCCATGGCGGCCGCCGTGCGGGTGGTTCCGAGCTTGTCCGCCAGCAACGGAACGGCCGGATCCGAGAGCGTGCAGATCACGTCGTTGTCGGCCGGCAGGCGCGCCCGGGTGACGCCGTGCGCCACCATCTGGGCGTCACAGAAGATCGGCGCGCCGGCCCGCAACGCGGCGCGCGCCGCCGCCGCGGCGCCGGGCGAGAAGACGAGATCGGCGGCGACCTCGACCATGCCGCTCGCATGAATCACCCGCACCGCGACCTTCTCCTCCTCGGGCGAGAAGCGGGCGAGGTCGGCCTCGGCCCGGATGATCGAAAACGAGCGGCGATAGATCGCCGCCCCGTCCTTCTCGTAGACGAGGGTCATGCACAAGCCTTTGTCGTCATTCCGAGGCGCACCGAAGGTGCGAACCCGAAATCCAGCCGCGACGTCGGAAGTCGTGGCTTGATTCCGGGTCCGGCCCTTCGCGCCGGCCCGGACTGACCGGTGAAGTCGTGATCAGGTCTCGTGTCATCGACCGTCGTCCGCGATCGCGTCCATGACGCTGTTGCGCCGGGTGGTCCAGTGGCCGGCGGTGACGAGCTGGCGGAAGCGCCGGCGCATCGCCTCGGCGGCACGCGGGTTGGCGCTGTCGAGGAAGTCGCGCACCTGGTCGTCGCCGAGCGTCGCGTCGTAATAGAGATCGAAGTGATGCGGCGGCACCGCCTGGGCGAGATGCGCGAACAGCGCCATCTGGTCGAGCGTCCAGGCGATCTCGGCGGCGCCGCGGAACCCGTGGCGCATCTGCCCGCAGATCCAGGTCCGGTTGGTGGCGCGCGCCCGCACCACCCGGGCGATCTCCTCGCGCAGCGTGCGCATGCGGGGATCGTCGGCGCGCGCCGAGTCGGCGTGATAGAGGGCAGGCGTCGCGCCGAGCGTCTTCGCGGCGGCCGCGAAGCCGGCCTCGTGCGCTGCGTAGTCGGGCGCCATCAGGAGGTCGGTCTCGGGCAGATCCTGGGTGTGGACGAAAGCGTCGGCCGCCGCGACCTGCGCCTCCAGCGCGTCGCGGGCGAAAACGCCGTCGTGGCGTCCGTAGGCATGGGCGCTGCCGGCGAGCCACGCCTCGGCCGCCGCCGCCACGCTCTCGGGCGTGAGGTCGTCGACGGTCTCGGCGACCCCGACCCCGTAGGCGCCCGGCGCCGGGCCGAAGACCCGCGGGCCAACCGAGGTCCGGAACGGATTCTCCTCGGCCGGCTCGTCACGGGTGGCGAGCGCGGCGACGGCCTGCTCGAACAGCACCGGCAGGCTCGGAAACACGTCGCGGAACAGCCCGGAGATGCGCAGTGTCACGTCGATGCGGGGACGGCCTAGCTGGGCTAATGTCAGGATCTCGAAACCCGACACGCGGTCCGACGTCGTGTCCCAGGTCGGCACCACGCCCATCAGCCGCAGCGCCATGGCGAGCTCCTCGCCGGCCGTGCGCATCGTCGCCGAGCCCCACAGATCCACCAACACGGAGCCCGGATACTCGCCGTGATCCTGCAGGTGGCGTGTCAGCAGCGCGTCGGCGAGGCGGGCGCCGTGGTCGGCGGCGGCGCGGCTCGGCACCGCGCGCGGATCGACCGTGAAGAGGTTGCGGCCGGTCGGCAGCACGTCGCGCCGCCCGCGCCACGGCGAGCCGGCCGGCCCGGGTGCCACGGCGCGCCCATCGAGCGCGGCGAGCAGACTGGTTCGCTCCGCCGCCGCGCAGTCCGCGAACGGCATGTCGCCGAGGAGCCCGTCGTCGTCGGGCACCACCGGCACGCGGCCGAACACGTGCAGGCCGTCGGAGAACTGCGTCGCCTTCACGTCGCACACGAAGGCGTCGAGCTTCGTCACCGCCTCCTGCGGGCTCGTGTCGTCCGTGATGCCGGTGTCGCGGTCGAGCCCGGTTTCCTTGGCGGCGGCCACGATGTCCTTCGCCAGCCGCTCGCGGCGGCGCGGGTCGAGGCCGTCGGCGTTGGAGTACTCGTCCAGGAGCCGCTCGACCGTGTGCAGGCGCTCCGGCACGGCGCTCTGCCGCTGCGGCGGCGTCATGTGGCCGATCGTGACGGCGCCGAGCCGGCGTTTCGCCGTCGCCGCCTCGCCGGGATCGTTGACGATGAAGGGGTAGACGACGGGCGTCGGCCCCAGCAGCACGTCGGGCCAGCAGGCGCCCGACAGTGCGACCGACTTTCCGGGCAGCCATTCGAGCGTGCCGTGCGCGCCCATGTGGACGAGCGCGTCGATGCGGGCGACCTGCCGCAGCCATAGGTGAAACGCGACGAAGCCGTGCCGCGGGGCGCGCCGCGCGTCGTGATACGCGGCCGCCCGCTCGGCGCGACTGCCGCGCTCGGGCTGGGCCGCGACGATCAGGTTGCCGCAGCGGATGGCCCTGAAGTGAATCCGGCCGTCGCGCACCGAAGGGTCGTCGGAGGGGGCGCCCCACTGCGTCATCAGTTCGGCGCGCAGAGCCGGATCCAGCCCCGCCAGCGCGGCCTCGTAGTCGGCGAGCGGCCAGGAGATCTCCTCCGCCAGAAGGCGGGCGATCAGCATCGCGTGATCACGCGGCGGATCGCCGACGCCGTACCCGGCGGCGGCCAGCATGGACAGGGCCGCGACGGCGCTCTCCGGCGCATCGAGCCCGACCGCATGGGCGATCTGGTCGTCGCGGCCCGGATAGGCCGACAGCACCAGCGCGAGCTTGCGATCGGCGCGGGCGGTGCGGCGCAGCCGCGCCAGCGCCACGGCGCGCGCCGCGACGGCGATGACGCGCTCGCCGTGCGGCGCATGGACGACGCGGGCGAAGCCGAGGTCGGGATCGATCGGCTCGGGCTCCTTGAACGAGACGACGCCGGAGAAGACGCGGCCGTCCACCTCGGGCAGCACCACGTGGATGGCGAGGTCGGAGGGCGACAGACCCCGCTCCGACGCCGCCCACGCCTTCCGGGACGAGGCGGCCAGCGCCACCTGGAGGACGGGCGCATCGACGGCGTCGAACGGTCCACCGTCGGCGTCGCGGGCCGAGAAGGCGGTGGCGTTGACGATCACGTCGGGTTCGATGCGGGCGAGCTGATCACGCAGCCAGGCGCGCGTCTCCGGCTCCTTCAGGCTGTCGACGAAGATGCCGACCGGTGTCACGCCGCGTTCCTTCAGCGCCGCCATCAGGGCCTCGACGGGCGCCGTGTCGGCGGCGGCGAGGATGGCGCGATAGAACACGACGAGCGCCCGCGGCGCGTCCCCCTCGCACGGCGCATCGACCGGGCACGCCGAAAAATCGCCGGGAAAAAAGCCGTGGCGGGGCAGGGCGCGCACGCCGAGGATCGGCACGGCCCACAGGCCGCAGGCGAGCGCGAGCTGCGCCAGCGCACCCTGCGCGGCGCGCGCGCCGCCGGTGTCGCACAGCGTCTGCAGGCGGCGCAGCGTCGAGACGGGGACGTTGGAGGCCTCGTCGAGCCGCGGGTCGGGGCGACCGTCGCCCGGGACGATCGCCAGCGCGATGTTGTTCCGCGCCGCGGCGGCCTGCACCTGCTCGACCCCGTAGCGCCAGTAGTCGAGCCCGCCCAAAAGCCGAATCAGGATGCCCTTGGCGTGCGACAGCGTCCTCTCGATGTAGAGATCGACCGAGAGGGGATGCTGCAGCCGCGCCAGATTGGCGAGACGCAGGCTCGGCAGCTCCTCGCGTCCGGCCCGCCAGCCGGCCGCGAAGGCGCCGAGGTCGCTGTCCGCGAACGACAGGACGACGAGATCGGCGGGCGCGTGGCCGAGATCCTCGGCCGTCGCCGCCTCCTCGAGGCCGTGCGTCTCGCGGAACAGGATGTGCATCGTCAGACCGGCTCGCGCTGCAGGGCCGCCGTGACGGCGGCGTGGTCGAAGCCCTTCTGGCCGATGACGACGAGGCGCGAGACGCGCGGCTCGTCGGCCGCCCACGGCCGGTCGAACTGCGCCCGCACCCGCGTGCCGACGCCCTGCACCAAAAGCCGCATCGGCTTGCCGCGCACCGCGACGTAGCCCTTGGCACGCAGCACGCCGTGGTCGCGGGCGATCGCCTCGACCTTGGCGACCACCTCGGGGATGGCGGCGTGATCCGGCAGCGTCACCACGATGGTCTCGAAGTCGTCGTGGTCGTGCTCGCCGTGCTGCTCGTGATGGCTCGGGCGGGCGGCGAGATCGTCCTCGGCGGCGGCGCCGAGCCCGAGCACGACGCGCGGATCGACACGGCCCTCCTGCGTCTCGATCACCGGAATCCGGCGCGGCATCTCGGCCTGCACGGTGTCGCGCGCCGCGGCCAGCGCCTGCGCGTCGACGAGGTCGACCTTGTTGAGGATGACGATGTCGGCGCAGGCGACCTGATCCTCGAACACCTCGCCGAGCGGCGTGTCGTGGTCGATCGTCTCGTCGGCCTCGCGCTGCGCCGTGACGGCTGCGAGGTCGGGGGCGAAGCGGCCGTCCGCCACCGCCTCGGCGTCGGCGACCGTGATCACCCCGTCGACCGTGATGCGGGTGCGCAGGTCCGGCCACTCGAACGCCTTGAGGAGCGGCTTCGGCAGCGCCAAGCCCGAGGTCTCGATGAGAATGTGCTCGGGCGGCTGTCGGCGCGCCAGCAGGGCCTGGATGGTCGGCACGAACGCGTCGGCCACCGTGCAGCACAGGCAGCCGTTGGTCAGCTCGACGATCGCGTCCTCGGGGCAGCTCGGGTCGGCGCAGCCTTTCAGGATGTCGCCGTCGATGCCGACGTCGCCGAACTCGTTGACCAGCACGGCGAGCCGCCGGCCGCCCGGGTTCTCCATCAGGTGGCGCACCAGGCTGGTCTTGCCGGCGCCCAGGAAGCCCGTGACGATAGTGACGGGGATTTTCTCGAGCGACATCGTGGTCAGGGCTCCTGAGCGGCCGGCAGTGGCGGGATGCGCGCGACGGCGCTCTTGCGGATGATCAGCGGGCGCTCGCGCCAGGCGACGAGGCCCTTGGCGGACGCGGCCCAGCGGTCGGCGAAGTGCAGGACGTCGTCGGCGTGGTCCGGGGTGAGGTCGCCGTGGACGTAGCTCCAGCGGCCCGGGCCGGCGAGCGCGATCGTGCAGGCGCGGTTGCAGTTCGACAGGCATTCGGACGGGACGATCCGGAGGCCGGCGGTGCCGTCGGATTCGGTGGCGGTGGCCCGGGCCTGCGCGGCGGCCAGGGCGTCGTGCAGCAGCTGGCCCGAGCGCACCTCCTCGTCCTCCGAGATCCGGCAGGTGACGCAGACGAACATCGTGGGCTCGCCGGCCGCGGCCGGTCGGGCGGCGGACGACGTCGTGCCGGGCGACGTCGCGCCGGGCGGTGTCGCGCCGGGTGGTGTCGCGCCGGGCGACGGGATGTCGGGGGACGGTGCGGCGGACGCCATGACGGCGGGATCGACCGGGTCGGCTGGCTCCATGGGTCACTCGTCGACGACAGGAGACGAATCCCCCGAGACGTGCGGCGAGCGGACCTGCACTCCGTTCGGCCGACATTCGCTCCGGAACACCCCGCCCGGAACGGCGTCAGTGGCAGGCGACGGCAGGTCTCCTGGCTCGCGGGTCGCTGCCGGCACCACCTTCCCGGGGACCGCCCCCAGTGGCTACGGTGCAGGCTCGCCGCTCACAGTTGCGGGGGCAGCTCCGGCACGGCGCCGACCCGGTTGCCCGTCTCGCGGGTGTCCCGGCTCGCCGCCTCCGATATTCCCTCTTGTCCGACCAGCAAGGCGTTTCGCGGCATGCGGAAACGTCCCGGCGGGCGGGACACCGTCGGCGCCAGGATCTGTGCGGCGGAAGTGCCGCCCTGTCAATCCGGCGGTTGCCCGAGCGGACGCCCTGTGGTCCTGTCGCCACCCCGACGAGGACTCCGATGACCGAGACCGCCGACGCCCCCACGCCCGAAGAAGCCGCGCGCCACCGCGCAAAAATGGAGAAGCGCAAGGCCCTGCAGGATGCCGAGATCGCCTCCAAGACGGTCGAGAAGGGGCTGCTGCTCGTCCACACGGGCACCGGCAAGGGCAAGTCGACGGCCGCCTTCGGGCTGGCGCTGCGGGTGCTCGGCCATGGCGGGCGGGTCGGCGTCGTCCAGTTCATCAAGAGCCGACCGACTGGCGAGAAGACGGCCCTCGCGGTGTTCGGCGACCGCGTCGTCTGGCACACGGCCGGCGAGGGCTTCACCTGGGAGACCCAGGACAAGGCGCGCGACATGGCGGCCTGCCGGGCCGCCTGGGAGATCGCCACGGCGCTGATGGCCGACCCGGCCTTCGGCCTGGTGATTCTCGACGAGCTGAACATCGCGCTGCGCTACGACTACCTGCCGGTCGAGGAGGTGGTGGCGACGCTCGCGGCGCGCCGAGGCGACCTCCACGTCGCCGTCACGGGCCGCAACGCCAAGCCGGCGCTCGTCGAGGCCGCCGACCTCGTCACCGACATGACGATGGTCAAGCACCACTTCAAGGCCGGCGTGAAGACCCAGGCCGGGATCGAGTTTTGAGCGTGGCGGACCGGGTGGCATGCCGGCAGTGAACGGAGCGCTCGGGACTGGAGTCCGGGCCCGGCGCTGCGCGCCGTCCCGGAATGACCGTGCCCGCCGGCCGCCCGTGGAACGCGCATGACGGCCCGCGCCCTCATGTTTCAGGGCACCGGCTCGGACGTCGGCAAGTCGCTGATCGTCGCCGGGCTGGCCCGGCTGCTCACCCGCCGCGGCCTAAAGGTGCGGCCGTTCAAGCCGCAGAACATGTCGAACAACGCCGCCGTGACGGCCGACGGCGGCGAGATCGGCCGCGCCCAGGCCCTGCAGGCGCGCGCCGCCCGCGTCGCGTCGTCCGTGCACATGAACCCGGTGCTGCTGAAGCCGCAGAGCGAGACCGGCGCCCAGATCGTCGTCCAGGGGCGGGTGTTCGGCACCGCCCGGGCGACGGACTACCAGTCGCGGAAAGCCGAGCTTCTGCCGCATGTTCTGGACAGCTTTTCACGCCTGCGCGGCGACGCCGACATCGTGCTGGTGGAGGGCGCGGGCTCGGCCTCCGAGGTGAACCTGCGGGCGAACGACATCGCCAACATGGGCTTCGCCCGCGCCGCCGACGTGCCCGTCGTGCTGATCGGCGACATCGACCGCGGCGGCGTCATCGCCAGCCTGGTCGGGACCGCGGCCGTCGTGGAGCCCGAGGATGCGGCGCTGATCCGCGGCTTCCTCGTCAACAAGATGCGCGGCGACCCGGCGTTGTTCGCCGCCGGCATGGCGGTCATCGCACAACGAACCGGATGGGCGCCGCTCGGCCTCGTGCCGCATTTCCGCGACGCCCACCGCCTGCCCGCCGAGGACATCTTCGGGCTCGAGGCCGGGACCGCCGCGCCGCTTTCGGTGAAAGCCGGAACGGTGCGCATTGCCGTGCCGGTGCTGCCGTCGATCTCCAACTTCGACGACCTCGACCCGCTGCGGCTCGAGCCCGCCGTCGATCTCGTCCTGCTGCGCAACGGCGCGCCGCTGCCGGCCGACACCGACCTCGTGATCCTGCCGGGCGCCAAGACGACCATCCGGGATCTGTCGGCGTTGCGCGCCGCCGGCTGGGATGTCGACATCCTGGCGCATGTCCGTCGCGGCGGCCGGGTGCTCGGCCTGTGCGGCGGCTATCAGATGCTCGGCCGCGAGATTGACGATCCGGACGGCGTCGAAGGCCCGCCCGGCGCGGCGGTCGGGCTCGGGCTCCTCGACGTGATCACGACGCTGACCGGCGACAAGTCGCTGGTCGCGGTGACGGGCCGCACCGTCGCCGACGGTGTGCCGCTCGCCGGCTACGAGATGCACATGGGCCGCACCATCGGACCCGGTACGGCCCGGCCGCTCGTGCGGCTCGACGACCCGCGCAGCGGCGGTCCGGCCGGCGGCCGCGACGACGGCGCCGTGTCGGCCGACGGCCGCGTCGCCGGCACCTATGTGCACGGCTTCTTCGCCGACGATCGCCAGCGCGCCGCCTGGCTCGCCCGCCTCGGCGCGCCGGCCGGGCAGGGCGGCCTCGCCTACGAGGCGATGGTCGAGGAGACGCTCGATGCGCTCGCGGCGCATCTCGAGCAGCACGTCGACATCGAGGCGCTGCTGGCGCTCGCCCGCTGACGCGAGGGTTTCGAAGCCTCGGTGACGCGGGCTTATTCCGTCGAACCCGACGCACCCTTCCGCCAACTCCGCTCGACGAGCGCCAGCGCCGCCTCGCGGGTCTTCGGCAGGGGATCGGTGGCGCCGAGAACTCCCGCCGCTCGCGCCGTGAGGCCGAGCGACAAGAGGAACGGCGGCTCCAGCCCGGCCGCCGCCGTCGCGGCGCGGTCGGCGAGAACCGCCTCGGCCGGACCTTGGCGAAGCACCTTGCCGTCGGCGAACAGGGCGACGTCGTCGGCGAGCCGGTAGGCGAGGTCGACGTCGTGGGTGGCGAACACCAGCGTCGCGCCGGCGGCGTGCAGCGCCTGCAGGGCGGCCAGGAGCCCGTCGCGTCCGGCGCGGTCGAGGCCCGAGGTCGGCTCGTCGAGCAGCAGTACCTCGGGCCGCATCGCGACGGCGCCGGCGATGGCGACGCGCTTCTTCTGGCCGAACGAGAGCAAGTGGGTCGCCCGCTCGGCGAGATCGGCGATGCCCATCACCTGGAGCGCATCGGCGACGCGGCGGCGCACCGCGTCGTCGGCGAGGCCGAGATTGAGCGGCCCGAACGACACGTCCTCTTCGACAGACGCGGCGAACAGCTGATCGTCGGCGTCCTGCAGCACCAGCCCGACGCGGCGGCGCCAGGCGGTCAGGTCGGCGCGGGCGTATCCGACCGGCGCGCCGTCGAGCAGCACCCGGCCGCGCTGCGGCCGCAGCGTGCCGTTGAGGTGCAGGAGCAGCGTCGTCTTGCCGGCGCCGTTGGGGCCGAGAATGGCGAGGCGTCGCCCGCGCCGCACGACGAGATCGAGGTCCGACAAGGCCGGGCCGCCGTCCTGATAGGCGTAGGTCAGGCCTTGCGTTTCGAGCAGGGTCACCGCGCCCACAACCCCAGCCCGGCGACCCCGGCCTCGATCGCGACGATCAGCGCGAGCACCGGCCGGGAGACCGGAGTCCGACGCGACAGCACGCGCATCTCGCCGGTCCAGCCGCGCGCCGCGAGGCCGACCTCCAGGCGCCGCGCCCGATAAAGCGATCGCGGCAGCAGATTGGCGATCAGCAGGCCGAGCGAGCGCAGCCGGCGGCCGGCGCCGGCGTGACCGAGACGCGCCGCCTGGGCCGCGTCCATGGCCAGCGCAGTCGCGCCGAAAAGAAACAGAAACCGATACGTCAGCAGGGCGATCTCCGCGATCTCGCCGGGCAGGCCGAGACGGCGCGCCCCGGCGACCAGATCGGTCGCCGGCGTCGTCAGGGCGAGGAACAGAAGCGCCGTCACACAGGCCAGCGCGCGCGCCGTCGTTCCGGCCGCGGTCGCCAGGCCGTCCGGCGCGAGGCCGATGCCGCCGTCGCCGACCTGCAGGGCGAGCGACAGCGATCCGACCAGCAGGAAGCCGACGGGCGCCGCCACGCAGGCGAGCCAGGTTCGCGGCGACACCCGCGCGCCGAGGAGCGTCGCCGCCGTCATCACGACGGCGACCACCGGAGCGACCGGGAACGGCGGGAAGACGAGGGCGAACGCCATCATACCGAAGGCCAGGACGGATTTCTCGGCGAGCGAGCGCGACCGCCAGCGGTTGAGGTGGGCCGCCCTATCGACGGGAGACATTGTCGGATGCGGACGATCGGCCGTGCCTTCGGCCGATCACGTAACCGAGCACGCCGGCACCGAGCGCCGCCTGCAAGGCGAACAGAAGGCTCTGGATCTCGCCGTTGGGCGGCGTCCACAGCGGCTTGAACCACGGCTCGTAGCCGGGGCGCGCCTCGGCGATGGCGCTCGCCGCCTGATCGTCGGTGCCCTTGAACTCGCCCTCGATGCCCGGCAGGAGGAGGGGGGCGGCGACGATGGCGGCCGCGAGCGCGATCAGCAGCCACGAGGATCGCTTGGAGATCATCGCTCGGTCCCTCCGGCGAGCCCGTGCGCGCCTTCGCGCGAGCCAGCGCGCATCTCGCCCCGCATCTCGGCGAGCAGGCCCGGCGAGGCCTCGAGCGCGTTGATCACCACCACGGTCAAGAGGCCCTCGGCGATCGCCAGCGGGATCTGGGTGACGGCGAAGATGCCGCCGAATTTCGCGACGGCACCGAGCACGCCCGAGCTCGCGTCCGGATAGGCGATCGCGAGCTGCACCGAGGTCGTGAGATAGGTCGACAAGTCCCCCAGCATGGCGGCACAGAACACCGCGACGCTGGCCCCCAGGCCGAGCCTGCGCGCCAGCCGCCACACCGACCAGCTCACCCACGGCCCGACGATCGCCATCGAGAACACGTTGGCGCCGAGCGTCGTCAGGCCACCATGGGCGAGCAGCAGTGCCTGGAACACGAGGACGATGGTCCCGAGCACGGCCATCACGGCGGGGCCGAACAGGATGGCGCCGAGCCCGGTGCCGGTCGGGTGCGAGCACGAGCCGGTGACGCTCGGGATCTTCAGGGCCGACATCACAAACGTGAAGGCGCCGGCCGCCGCGAGCATCATCTTGGTCTGCGGCTCGTCCCGCAGGATGCGCCGCATCCGGACCGCCCCGGCGATCACGAACGGTGCGGACACCGCGAACCAACCGGCCGCGTGGCCGACCGGCAGATAGCCTTCCATGATGTGCACGCGAAAACCCTCCCGACGGCTGCGCGTGCGCCTCGTCAGGCCCCGGAACACCCCGCCCGGAACCATTCGCGCACGCCACCTCGATGGCAGGTCTCCTGACTCGCGGCTCGCCGGCTCCAGCGCCGTCTTCCCGGCCGTCGCGCAGTCCCGATCGGAGGGGGAGACTGCGGCCAGTGACGAACCCGCGCGAGAGCCTCACCGCCTACAGTTGCGGGGGCAGTTGCGGCCTGAGCGCCCGCGGGCGCCGCACCGCATTCCCTTTTCACCCCGCGCCGGACCGACGGCGCGAGGAACCATCGCGGCGACATTAGGCGCACGGCGGGTTCCGGCGCAAGCATCCGGCCGTCCGGTTTCGCCCGTATCGGCGGCGACGCGGTCAGCCGATTGCACCGCGCCGGGCGCCGGGCTAAGCCTCGCCGGCCGCGACGGCCGTCGCCGGACCGAAGTCCGCGGCCGAAACGGGCAGATCGATCTGAGGCGACCGATTGGGCGGACCGATGCAGCCGAGGAACGAGGCGATCCTGCGCGGGCACGGCGGGCGTGTCGACGAGGCCGAGCGACTCTATCCGGAGGCACCGACCCCGTGGATCGACCTGTCGACCGGCATCAATCCGCACGCCTATCCGGTGCCGGCGGTCGACCCCGAGACGTATCGCCGGCTGCCGCTCGGCCGCGACATCGACCGGCTGACCGATGCCGCCGCGGCGGCCTATGGGCGACCGACCGGCACGGCGCTGCTGCCGGTGCCGGGCAGCGAGCTCGCCATCCGGCTGCTGCCGGTCGTTCTCGGACCGCGCCTCAGGGTCGGCGTCGTCGGCCGCACCTACTCGTCGCACGCCGCCGCCTGGGAGGAGACCGGAGCCACGGTGCGGCCGCTGCCGGCCCTGCCGGATCCGGCGGCTCGTGACCTCGACGTCGTCGTGCTGGTCAACCCCAACAATCCGGACGGCGCGGCCGTGCCGCGCGCGGACCTCCTCGCCTTCGCCGAGGCGTGGACGGGGGCGGGGCGCAAGCTGATCGTCGACGAGGCTTTCGCCGACGTCGCGCCCGAGCTGTCGCTGCTCGCCGCCGACCGGCTGCCGGACGGCGTCGTGGTGCTGCGCTCGCTCGGCAAGTTTTTCGGACTCGCCGGCCTGCGCGTCGGTTTCGTCGCGGTGGCGGAGCGGGCCGCGATGCCGTGGCGGCGGCGGCTCGGCGACTGGCCCGTGTCGGGACCGGCCTGCGCGATCGCGGCCTCCGCGCTCCTCGACACGGCCTGGACGACGACGATGCGCGAACGTCTCGCCGCCGACCGCACCCGGCTCGAGGGAATTCTCTCGGGCGGCGGCTTGCGCATCCTCGGCGGCACCGACCTGTTCGTTCTCGCCGAAGGCCCGCCGGGCCGCGATCTCGTGGACGCCCTCGCGCATGCCGGCATTCTGGTGCGCGGGTTCCCGCACACGCCGAACCGCTATCGCTTCGGTCTGCCGGCCGACGAGCCCGCCTTCGCGCGGCTCGCCGCGGCGTGCCGCTCACTCGCCGCCGCTGCGCCGGGGCGGTGAGGCGACGCGGTCGATGGCGGCGCGCAGCAGCGCCGCCGCGCGGAAGGGCGCGTGCATCATCTTGCTCGCCGGCAGCACCAGGAAGAAGCCGGTGACCAGGCCGAGATGGAGCGTCAGCGTCACGCCCATCAGCATGGTCTCGCGCAGCCCCAGCACGGCGAGGCCGCTCGCCGCGACGAGCCCGAGCAGCCCCAGGAAGATCAGGTTCAGCCGCGTCTCGCCCGGCTCGGTCGCCGCCGTGTCGGCGCGCCGCTCGACCGACACGAGCCCGCCGATGCCGATCAGCATCGCGACGCCGCCGATCGTGCCGGCGAGCACCGGCAGGCTCAAAAACGGGTAGGGGGCCGGCGCATCGGCGACGTGATGCCAGAGCGCCGCCGACACGGTGGAGAGAATGGTCAGGGCGAAGCCCGTGACCATGACATGATGGGCGATGCGCCGTTCGCGCGAAAAACGGCCGTCGACGTCGTTGCAGCCGGCGCCGCCGCCGCCGAGATTGCGCAGCGTCACGATGTCGACCACCGCCGGCCACAGCGCCCGCCGAACGACCCGGCGCGACGCGGGCGGCGCGATCGCCCGCCAGAACGCCATCGTCGACGCCGCCATGGCGGTCACGGCCCACAGGAACGACAGGCCGGCGGCCGTCGTCATCACGCCCCACGGCACGACCCGATAGAACGCACCGCCGCCGCGATGCTCCCCGAACAGGGTTTCGTGCGGCACCGTGAGGACCACCAGGAGCAGCGCCGCGAGCGTGACCGCGCCCACCGCGGCCGCGACCGTCCAGGCCCGCCGCCCGAACGCCGCGGCCAGCCAGCGCGGCCGGGCGAAGTCCGCGTAGGAGTGGCGACGCGCGGTGGCGAGCGTCTGCGGCACATTGACGGCGAAGGGATGCGGCGGCGCGTATTGGCAGGCATGCCAGCAGCCGCGGCAGGCGTGGCAGAGATTGGCGACATGGGCGACGTCGCAGAGCGAGAAGGTCGCCTTGCCGGCGATCGCCGGGAACACGGCGCAGACGCCGTCGCAATACATGCAGGCGCTGCACAGCCGCAGCACCCGCTCGACCTCGTCGGCGACCTCACGCGGCGGCACGGGCGGCCTCCTCGCCGGCGATCCGGCCCGACACGGCGGCGAGGGTGAGGCCCAGCCCGGCCAGATAGCCGTGCCGCAGCACGTTGGCCGCCATCGTGGTGCCGGCCGCGAACACCCGCTCGATGCGGCGGCCGCCGCGCAGCCGGACCCGCATGCCGGTGTCCACGGCGACACCGAAATGCGTGAAAGTGAGGCCCGGCAGCAGCGGCCAGGCGGCGAGCGGCCGCGCCGCGAGCGGCCGCACCGCCGGCTCGCGGTCCGCCGCCTCGGCGTTGAAGGTCCGCACCGTCGCCTCGAGCGCCGCCGGATCGACCTCCAGCCGGCGCGCCAGCTCGGCGACCGACGGCGCCGTGACCGGGGCGAGCGCGGTCGGGCCGACGCGCCGTAGTCCCTCCTGGTCGACGATCAGATAGGCGAGCTGGTCCGGACAGGCGGCGATGCGCGGTCCCCATTGCGCATAGTGGGTGCGGCGGGTGTCGGCGCGCTCGTCGGCGAGACGCCGGCCGGTGCGGTCGACCACGATTCCGTGCGGGATGCCGGTCATGCGGGTGACGATGCCGCCGTCGAAGCGCGGTCCGCGGGCGTCGACGGCGACCAGATGGGCGCTCGCCCGGTCGCCGACCGGCTCGGCGCCGAGCCCGAGCAGCAGATCGAGGCCGCGACCCGTGCAATAGGGCGAGCCGCGCACCACCATGCGGTCCGCCGCCGGGCCGAGATCGACGCGGAGCTGCGCCAGATCCGCCTGATGGCCGCCGGTCGCCACCACCACGGCGCGGGCGACCATCGGCTCGCGCTCCACGGCCGTTTCGAGGACGGCCTCGCAGCCGTGCTCGTGCGGATGCAGCGCGACGAGCGCGGTGTCGTAGGAGACGACGACGCCGAGCTCCTTCGCGGTGGCATAGAGCGCGTTCACCATCGCTTTGCCACCGCCGAGCAGAAAGGCGGTGCGGCGCGAGTACGGAAGAACGCCACGGTCGAGCGCCTGGAGCCGGACGCCGGCGGCGAGGAGCCACGGCGCGATGCCGGCCGAGGCGCGGATCAGGGTGCGGGCGAGGGCCTCGTCGATGTCGCCGCCGGTGACGCGCAGCAGGTCGGCGAGGAACTCCTCCGGCCGGTAGCTGTCCGGGACGTATGCGGCCGGGCCGCCATGCGCGATCCGAAAGTTCCGCGCGTGCCGCGTGTTGCCGCCGCGCAGCGCCGCCGGAGCCGCCTCGACGAGCCGCACCGACGCACCGGCGAGCCGGGCCGCGATGGCGGCACACAAGCCCGCGGCGGCCCCGCCGGCGACCAGAACGTCGAACCGGGTGGGGGTGAGGTCGGTCATGATTCTCCAAAGGGCGGCGCGGGCGCCCTCATAGGAACCGGCTCGCCGCCCTGTCAACGCGCGAGCCCGGGCGAGCGCAAGCCGGATTGCTGGGCTGGCCGCCTTGCGCCCGGTCGCCCATCGTGCATCAAGGGCGCGGGCGGCGGCACGATTCCGGGGGACGCGTGGGCGATCTGATCTTTCTCACCGGGCCGGTGCGCAGCGGCAAGAGCCGGCGCGCCGTCGACATCGCCATGGAGTTCGGCGACGCCGTGGTGTTCGTCGCCACCTATCGGCGCGATCCGGCCGATGCCGAGATGGCCGCGCGGGTGCGCCGCCACCAGGCCGAGCGGCCGGCGACCTGGCGCACGCTCGAAGCGCCGGCCTCGATCTCCGCGGCGCTGGCGGCACTCGATCCGCCGCCGACCGGCGTGGTGATCGACAGCCTGGTGCTGTGGCTCGCCGACCGCTTCGACCGCGACGAGGCGGTGCTCGACGATTGGAGCCGCGAGCTCGCCGCGTTCCGCGCCATGCCCTGGCCCGTCGTCGTCATCGGCGACGAGATCGGCTGGAGCCCGGTGCCGATGGAACCGGCGCTGCGGCGGTTTCGCGACCTCGCCGGGTTCCTCGGGCAACGGACCGCCGCAGCCGCGACCGAAGCTTGGCTGATGGTCGCCGGCTGCCCGGTCCGGCTGAAGTAGATTTACGGCGGCGGGGCGCCGGCCGCTTGCAGCAGGCGGCCGTGCTCTGTCGCGAGCCGCACGAAGCGCACCCCGAAGGCGGCGTCCAGGCGCGGATCCTCGAACAGCGCGTCGGCGGTCGCGTCGGCGACGATGCGGCCGCGATCGACCAGCACGATCCGGTCGAAGTGCCGGAAGGCGAGATCGAGGTCGTGCATCACGACGACGCACAGGCGGTCGCGGCCGCGTGCCGCGAGTGTCTCGACCAGAGCCAAGCGGTGGCGGATGTCGAGGCTGGCGCCGGGCTCGTCGGCCAGCAGGATCGGCGGATCGACGGCCAGCACCATGGCGAGCAGCACGCGGGCGCGCTCGCCGCCCGACAGCGCCGACCAGCGCCGGGCGCAAAGCGTGACGAGATTGTGCGCCGCGATCACGTCTGCGACGCTGCGCCCGGCGACAGCGCCGCCGCCACGCTCGGCCCCGAGCCGGACCAGATCCGTCACGCTGAGGTTCCAGTGCGGCGCGAAGTGCTGTGGCACGTAGCCGATGGATCGCGCCCGCTCGCGCGGGCGCAGCGCCGAGAGCGGCGTGTCGCCGAGCCGCACCATGCCGCTGCTCGGCTCGGCCTGTCCGGCCAGCAGGCGCAGCAATGTCGATTTTCCGGCGCCGTTCGGGCCGACGATGGCGACCGCGCCGGTCGCGGGCAGCGCGAGGCTCACTCCGGCGAGGAGCCGCGCGCCGCGCCGCTCGACCGTGACGTCGTGAAGCGCGAGCGTCGTCATCGCCGGAGCTGCCGCGCCAACAGGACGATGAAGAACGGCCCGCCGGCCAGCGCCGTGACGAGGCCGAGTGGAATCTCGGCGGGCGGAAGGGCGGCGCGGGCGAGCGCGTCGGCCGCCGTCACCAGGGCGGCGCCGGTCAGCGCCGAGGCGGGCAGGAGGGCGCGGTGCATCGGCCCGACCAGCCAGCGCGCCACATGGGGAGCGGCGAGCCCGACGAAGGCGACGAGCCCGCTGAACGCCACCGCGAGCGCCACCACGGCGGCGCCGACCAGCACGGCGACGTCGACGAAGCGCCGCACGTCCTGCCCGAAGCCCGCCGCCATGGTCTCGCCGAGGCCGAGGAGATCGAGCCCGCGGGCGAGGGGCAGTGTCGCGACCGTGCAGGCGAGCGTCGCCGCGGCGAGGCCGGCCAGCACGGGCCGGGACGGCGTCTGCACGCCCCCAAGAATCCAGCTCAGCACCACCTGCAGGTTCACGGTGTCGTCGGACAGCGCAAGCATCAGGAACGAGCGCAGCGCGCCGAGCACGGCCGCCACCGCGACGCCGGCGAGCAGGAGGCCCGCCGCGTCGACCGTGCCGGCGAGCCTCGCGATCGCCATCACGATCACGGTCGCGCCCCAGGCGCCGAGAAACGCCAGCACGGCGAGCACCAGCGCCGGCGGCAGGCCGAGCGGCACCAGCAGCGCGACGCTCGCCCCGAGCGCGGCGCCGCCGGCCGAGCCGAGCAGATAGGGCTCCGCCAGCGGGTTGCGGAACACGCCCTGGAAGATGGCGCCGCCGAGCCCGAGCAGGGCGCCGCAGCACGCCGCGGCGAGCACCCGCGGCAGGCGCCAGTCGATCAGCAGCTTTGACCGCAACGTCTCGGGCGCCGTGACGGCGGCGATCAGATCCGAAGGGCTCGCCCAGTCGTGGCCGGCGCACAGGCCGAGCCCGATCAGCACGAGCAGCGCGCCGACGAGGCCCGCGAACGGCATCGCGCGCGCACTCATGATGCGACCGGCCGAGCGTATCGGTGGTCATTCCGGGTTCGCACCTTCGGTGCGCCCCGGAATGACGCCGAGATGCTTTTCGCAGAGTTTCTCACCGTATCTGCTCCGACGCATCCGGGTGGAGCAGGGCGGCGAGTCTCACGATGCCGTCCACGGTTCGCGGTCCCGGGATCAGGAACTCCGCGCGCGGCACCGTGAAGGCGCGGCCCGTGCGCACCGCCCGCATGTCGCGCCAGCCAATGCGGCTGGCAAGTTCGGCGAGGTCTTCGGCGCGGCCGGCGAACAGGAGCACGTCGGGGTCGGCGCGCAGCACCGCCTCGGCCGAGACTTGCGACAGCGTCAGCCGCTCGTCGAGGCCGAAGCGCCCGCCGGCGAGCGCGACCGCGTCGGCCGTGTAGGTGCCGGGCCGCGCCACCAGGACGAGCCCGTTGCCGAGCCGTCCGGTGATCATGATCACGCGCGGGCGTGGCCGGTCCGTGAGCCGCGCTGTCACCTGCGCGATGCGCGTCTCCAGCCGTGTCGCGACGGTCTCGCCCGTCTCGGGCACGCCGGCGGCGCGGCCGAGCAGCCGGATGTTCGCCGTCACCTCGGCGACGCTGCGCTGCATCAGCACCAGGATCGGCACGCCGATCCGCTCCATCGGATCGACGAGCTGATGCGCCGCCTGGCGCGACGGTGTCACCACGACGAGATCCGGGCGCTGCGCCACCACGGCATCGACCGAGAAGCCGAGCCGGCCGCCGACCAGCGGCCGGTCGAGCACCTCGGGCGGATGGCGCGTGTAGGCCTCGATGCCGACGATGCGGTCGGCAAGCCCGAGCGCCGCCACCATCTCGGTGTTGGAGGCGAAGATCGTGACGATGCGCCGCGCCGGCCAGGGCAGCACCACGGTTCGCCCGAACGCATCGACGAGCACGATCGGTCCGTCCGGCGTCGGGACTGGACCGTCCGGAGGCGGGATCGACCCGGCCGAGGCGGGGGCGACCCCGGCCGGGCCGACTGCGCCGACGACCGCCGCGGCGGCAAAAGCCGCAAAGGCGCCTAACTTCAGCGCCTCACGGCGCGTCGTCCGCCGCATCAGAACCTCGCCTGCAGGCCGACCAGCATCTCGCGGCCCGGCATCGAGGTGCCGCAGCCGCCGTTCTGCCACTTCGGATCGGCGATGCAGGGCGTCTGGTCGAGCGCGAGGAAGATCGGGTTCTCGTTCACGTCGAACAGGTTGTTGACGGTGGCGAAGAGCTTCACGCTGGCCGAGAGGGCGATCTCGCCGCGCAAGTTCCACACCCAGAACGGATCCTTGCGGTAGACCGTGGTGTTGCGCACCTGGCCCGGGATCAGGAGATACTCCTCGCTGGCGTACCACATCGGCCCGCGCAACACGCCGGTGATCTGGACCAGCCAGTCGTTCCACGGCCCGCCGGTCTGGCCGAAGCGGGTGCCGACCGCCGCTTGGTACTGGTACATGCGGGTCGCCTTGTCGGTGCCGGCCGCGGCGGTCGCGCCCTCGTCGCGCATCTCGAAATTGTAGGCGCCGTTCGCCCACAGGCTCCAGCGCCACGTCCCGGGATCGCGGTCGAGCACCTTGAACATGTCGGCGTCGGCCTGCAGCTCGATGCCGCGCACGACGATGTCGCCCGGGTTGTTGATGTAGTCCGACGTGTTGGCGACGCCGGTGCGCGACTTGGTCGTGATCCGGTTCGAGATGGTGTTCTGGAACAGCGCCAGATCGACCCGCCAGCCACTCCGCATGAAGGTGGTGCCGACTTCGTACTGCTCGGCCGTCTCGGGCGTCAGATCCGGATTACCGAAGATGCGGCCGCCGCCGACGGCCGTGAAGTCGGCCGCGAGCTCCGTGGCGGTCGGCGCCCGGAAGCCCGTGGAGGTGCCGATGCGCCACGACCACCAGTCCAGCATCTTCCAGGTCGCGCCGGCCGAGTAGGTTGTCGCCTGATAATCCGCGGTGCGGCTGCGCTGCGCGGCGAGATTGGGGGTCGGATCGAGCGAGGTCTGCCCGTAGGTCTGGCGCACGCCGCCGCGCACCACGACGCGGTCGTCGAAGAGCTTCTGGGAGTCCTCGGTGTAGAACGCCCACACGGCCTCGGTCTGATTGTAGTCGTAGGGCGCGATCTGGCCCTGCGAGGCGATCGGGCTGCCGGGCAGATAGACGCGGGTGCGGTCGGAGCGCAGCCAGCTGTTCTCCCAGTCGAGGCCGAAAATCAGCTCGTTGCCGCTCCACGGGGTGACGCGCGGCACGAAGCGGGTGCCGACGATGTCGAGATGGCGCTCGTTGCGGTCGCTCGACGTGCCTTTCACCGGGGTGCTGCCGCTGGCGATGGTCGGCGACGCCCACTTGAAGACGTCGACGTCGGACACCGCGTAGGTCTGCAGCATCCAGCGCGCCCAGCCGTCCGGCACCTTGCCGTCCCAAACGACGTCGAGCGAGCGGTTCCAGCGATCGTCCCGCGAGAAGATGTTGGCGGTCGAGCCGCGGAAGCCGGCGTCGTAGATGCCGTCGGTCCGGATCGCGATGTCGAGGCGCTGGTTCGGATCGATCTGCAGGCCGAAGGCGCCGGACGCGCCGGCGCGCTGCCAGGACGTGTTCAGCTCTTTGGCGCCGCCGCCGACCCGGTAATTGTCGCTCTTGCCGCCGGAGAGTCCGACATACCAGTCGACCTCCTTGTAGACGCCGCCGTTCTGCGCCTTGCCGCGCAGCTGGCCGAACGAGCCGCCGCTGACCTCGAGCAGTGTGCCGGGCGCGGTGCGGCCGGTCTTCATGATGATGTTGATGACGCCACCGATGTTCTGGCTGCCGTAGAGCACCGAGGCGGGGCCGCGCACCACCTCGATGCGCTCGACGTCGTTGGAGGAGAGCTTGGAGAGATTGGCCGTGCCGGCGCGCCGGCCGTTGATCAGCACCAGCACCTGGCCCTTGAAGTCGCGCCCCTGGCCGTCGCTCGCCGCACCGCGGATGTTGATCGAGGTCTGGGCCGGGCTCCACTCGCTGAAGAAGCCGACGGCGTTCTCGGCGAGCAGATCCGTCACCGAGCGCGCGGCCGAGGTCTTGATCCTCTCCTGATCGATCACCTGGATGGTCTCGGGGATCTGCTCGCGCGGCTCCGGCCGGCCGGTCGCGGTGACGACCAGCTCGTCGAGGGCGACGTTCTGGGCCTGTGCCGTTTCGGCGATGGCGAGCGACAGCGCGGCGCCGGCGAGGCCCACCCGGGCGGCGAGGCCGGCCGTGCCGGCGCGACGAACGAACGCGGTCATGCGACCCTCCACACCAGCACGGCCGAAACTTTTTCCACTTCGAGGCGTGGCCCGTCCGGCCCGTGGATGAGCTGCGCGTCGAGATGGTCGAGCAGCGCTGGACGTCTCGGATCATCAGGTGGGAAGCCGAGGCGGTCGGCCAGATGGGTCGCGATCGCGCCGAGATCGTCGACCGGCAGGGCGAACGTCCATGCCACCTCGTCGATCACGTCGGGTCGGTCTTCCGAGGCGAGTCCGGCCAGCACCTTGTCGATGCCCGGCGTCGTGTCCTCGCCGTGCCAGTCCGGCGGCAGGCAGGCAGCGAGGCAGAGGCCGCGCGGACCACGCTGGGCCGGCACGATCCAGACGATCGTGCGACGCGCCCAGGCGCGGCAGCGCGCGAGGAACGCGGCCGGCGTCGTCATCGGGGCCGGGATGTTGGCGGCCAGCACGGTGTCGAAACCGCATCGGGCCAGGGCGGCGTCCTGCCAGTCGCAGCCGTGGACCACCGGGCCGTCGTCGAGTGCGGCGAGCCGGGCGCGCATCACGGGCGCCGGTTCGACCGCCGTCCACGCGGCGGCAGGATCGCGCAGCGCACCGCCGAGCTGGCCGCCGCCGGCGCCGATGTCGAGGAGATCGCCGATCGTCGGCACATGGCGGCGGACGACCGGGGCGACCTTCGCGACGTAGTCGGAGGCGTCGATGCCGGCCGCGTAGAGGCCGAGGGGGTCGATGGGTATGTGGGTCTCGTCGGCAGAGCGATAATGCGGGCAGGGGGCGGATGAGGTCGACGGCGTCGCGTCGGTGTGGGGCTCGGCGGCCGTGCAGGACGGCGCCGCCGGCGGACAGCAGGCATGGCCGAGGCGGGTGCGCAGCCGCGGACCGGCCCCCCGCGAGGCCGGCGACAATCCGAAGCTCCGTGTCATGATGGTCCCCACCACGGCCCTGCGCGTCGATGCGTGGCCAAGCGCGATATGAGATGTAATAACATTACATATTGCGGGAGTGTCAACCACGGAGCCGGGGCGTCGCGCGCGGCGGGCGACGGGAGGGCGGCCGGGCGACACCTCGGCTGGCGGGGAGAGACGGGGCGGGAGAGACAAACGACGAGAGATCGCGCCGGGATGCGGCGCGTGAGGTCGGGCGGGCACGAGAATCACCTCGCGGCGGGTCGTGGCACGTCACCGCGACGAGGTCGGTCCGACCGTGCGAGGCACGTCCGGCTCGGCCACCCTCGGCACACCCCGACCGACGGCTCCGCGTGTGACCACGGCTGACGGCAGGTCTCCTGGCTCGCGGGTCGCCGCCTTCCGTCGCCTTCCCGGGTGCGAGAGCCCCAGTGGACCAATGACGAAAGACTCGCCGCTCACAGTTGCGGGGGCAGCCACGGCATCCGGCCTGCGCCGTCACCGTGTTCCCTTTTGATCCCGTGAGGGAACCGTCGCCGGCAGGGTAGAGGCCGGCTAATCCGGCTGTCAATTCGGGCGGGTGCTTTCTCCCCATGTGTGGCAGACCCGGCACGGGGCGCCCCGCATTGACGGCCCGCGCGGCGCGCCCGTATCAGTCCGCCGACCGGGCCGCGTCTCGCCGAGACGGCGGGTCCGAAAGACCGAGGACGCGACGGTGAGTCTCCACGCGCTCGAAACAGTGTCGTCCGAGGCGCCCGCCCGCTGGCTGGCGCTGGTCGGCATCGGCGAGGACGGCGTCGACGGCTTGACCGAGGCGGCGAAGGCGCTGGTGCGCTCGGCCGCCCTGGTGGTCGGCGGCGACCGACATCTGGCGCTCGCCGCCGAGCTGATCAACGGGCGAAAGCTCGCTTGGCCGCGACCGATGACGCTGGCGTTTCCCGAGATCGTCGCGCACCGCGGGCGCCCCGTCGTCGTGCTGGCGAGCGGCGACCCGTTCCATTACGGCGTCGGCCGCATGCTGGCCGGGATCGTCGCGCCGGAGGAGATTCTGAGTCTGCCGCAGCCGTCGAGCTTCAGCCTCGCGGCGTCACGGCTCGCCTGGTCGCTGCCCGATCTCACGCCGGTGACGCTGCACGGCCGGCCGCTGGAGACGATCATCCGCCACCTTCAGCCGGGTGTGAAAATTCTCGCGCTGTCCTGGGACGAGACGACACCGAGAAAGCTCGCGGATCTGCTGGTGGCGCGCGGCCTGGGCGACAGCCGGATCCATGTGCTGGAGGCGCTCGGCGGGCCGCGCGAGACCGTGCGGCACGCGCCGGCGGCCAGCTTCGATCTGGAAACCATCGACCCGCTCAACCTGATCGGCCTCGAGGTGATCGCCGGGCCGGACGCGACCGTCCTGCCGCTCGCGCCGGGGCTCGACGACGCGCTGTTCGAGAGCGACGGCCAGCTCACCAAGCGCGACATCCGGGCCGTGACGCTCGCCGCGCTGGCGCCGCGCCAGGGCGAGCTTCTGTGGGACGTCGGGCTCGGCGCCGGCTCGGTCGCGATCGAATGGCTGCTGCGGCATCCTGCCATGAAGGCGATCGGCATCGAGGAGCGCCCCGAGCGGGCAGCGCGGGCGGCCCGCAACGCCGCGGCGCTCGGCACGCCGGACCTGCGCATCGTCGAGGGGCGGGCGCCGGAGGCGCTGAGCGGCCTGCCGGTGCCCGACGCCGTGTTCGTCGGCGGCGGCTTTTCCGACGACGGCGTGTTCGACACGGTGTGGTCGGCCCTGAAGCCGGGCGGGCGGCTGGTCGTCAACGCCGTGGCGCTGGAGACCGAGGCGCGGCTGTTCGCCCTGCATGCGCAGCACGGCGGCGAGCTCCTGCGCCTCCAGGTGGCGCGCGCCGAGCCGGTCGGCACCATGACGGGCTGGCGGCCGGCCATGCCGGTCACCCAATGGCGGGTGAGGAAGCCGTGACGGTCGCCGGCGTGGGATTTCGCAAGGGGACTTCGGCCGCCGACATCGTGCAGGCCGTGCAGCTCGCCACCAAGGCCTACGGCGTCGATATCGGCAGCTTGACCGCGCTGGCGACGGCCGCCTTCAAGGCCGACGAGGCAGGGGTCCGGGCCGCGGCCGCGACGCTCGGCGTGCCGCTGTTCGCCTGCACGCCGGCGGAGCTCGACCGCGTCGGCGACCGCGTGCTCACCCGCTCGGGCCGCGTCGAAGCCGCGGTCGGTGTGGCTTCGGTCGCCGAGGCGGCGGCGCTCGCCGCCGCGGGACGAAACGCGACGCTGCTCGGCCCGCGCGTCGCGACCGCTCGCGCGACCTGCGCCCTCGCCATCGGAGACGGCCCGTGACCATCCATTTCATCGGCGCCGGCCCCGGCGCGCCGGACCTGATCACGGTGCGCGGACGTGATCTGCTCGGACGCTGCCCGGTGTGCCTCTATGCCGGCTCGCTGGTCCCGAAGGCGCTGCTCGACCACTGCCCGCCCGGCGCCCGGATCGTCGACACGGCGCCGATGGCGCTCGACGAGATCGCGGGAGAATTCGTGAAGGCGACCGAGGCCGGGCAGGACGTCGCGCGGCTGCACTCGGGCGATCTCTCGGTGTGGAGCGCGCTCGGCGAGCAGCTGCGCCGGCTCGATGCGCTCGGCATCCCCTACACCGTGACGCCCGGTGTCCCCTCCTTCGCGGCGGCGGCCGCCGCACTCCGGCGCGAGCTGACATTGCCCGAGGTCGCCCAGTCCGTCGTGCTGACCCGCACGTCCGGCCGCGCCTCGGCGATGCCGGAGACCGAAAGCCTCGCGGCGTTTGCGGCGACGCGGGCGACGCTCGCGATCCACCTGTCGATCCATGTGCTGGACACGCTGGTCGCCGAGTTGACGCCGTTCTACGGCGAGGATTGCCCGGTCGCGATCGTGTTCCGCGCGAGTTGGCCGGACGAGCGCATTCTGCGCGGGACGCTGCGCACCATCGTGGCGCAGGCGGCCGAAAGCCCGATGGAGCGCACCGCCCTGGTGCTGGTCGGCGCCGCGCTCGGGGGCGAGCTGGTGCGCGAGAGCGCGCTCTACAGCGTCGACTATCAGCGCCGTTTTCGCGGACGCGGCGAATGAGCATCCCCGGCCTGCTGGTCGCGGCGCCGCGCTCCGGCTCAGGCAAGACGACCATCGCGCTCGGGCTGATGCGGGCGTTGCGCCGCCGCGGGCGTGTCGTGCAGCCGTTCAAGTGCGGGCCGGACTATATCGATCCGGCCTGGCACACGGCCGCGGCCGGGCGCGACAGCCTCAATCTCGACAGCTGGGCGATGCGGCCGGCACTGCTGCGCCGGCTGGTGAACGAGGCCGGGCCGGGGGCCGACCTCGCGATCGTCGAGGGCGTGATGGGGCTGTTCGACGGCGTCGCGACGGCCGGCCAGGCGGGGCGGGGCGCCTCGGCCGACATCGCGGCGCTGAGCGGCTGGCCCGTGCTGCTGGTGCTCGACGTCGCCGGCCAGACCGAGACGGCGGCGGCCGTCGCGCTCGGCTGCGTCCGCTACCGCGCCGACGTGACCATCGCCGGCGTGATCCTCAACCGCGTCGCGAGCGTGCGCCACCTCGCCCTGATCGCCCCGCCGATCGAGGCGCTCGGCATCCCGGTCCTCGGCGCGGTGTTTCGCGACGACCGGCTCGCCTTGCCGGAGCGCCATCTCGGTCTCGTGCAGGCGGTCGAGCGCGACGATCTCGACGCCCATCTCGACCGCATCGCCGACATGGTGTCGGCCCGGCTCGATCTCGACCGGATCGTCGCGGCGGCACGCCCCGGCGTGATCACGTCGGAGGATGTCGACCCGGCGTCGCTCCCGCCGCCCGGCCAGCGGATCGCGCTCGCCCGCGATGCCGCGTTCTCGTTCATGTACCCACATCTTCTGCAGGCGTGGCGTCGCGCCGGTGCCGAGATTATTCCATTCTCGCCGCTCGCCGACGAGGCGCCCTATCAGGACGCCGATGCCGTGTGGCTGCCGGGCGGCTACCCGGAGCTGCATGCCGGGACGCTCGCGGCGGCAGGACGATTCAAGACGGGCATGCGGGCGGCGGCCGAGCGCGGAACAAGACTCCACGGCGAGTGCGGGGGCTTCATGGTGCTGGGGCAGGGGCTGGTCGACGCCGAGGGTGCCCGCCACGCGATGCTGGGTTTGCTCGGCCTCGAAACGTCGTTCGCGACGCGGAAGCTGCACCTCGGTTACCGCCGCGCGGTCCTGACGAGCGACGGTATCCTCGGCGCCGCCGGTGCGACGCTCTACGGGCACGAGTTCCACTACGCGACGACGCTCGCGTGCTCGGACGATCCGCTCGCCGACTGTTTCGACGCGACCGGCGATCGCGTGGCCGAGAGCGGCGCGCGGCGCGGCGACGTCACCGGCACGTTCTTCCACGTCATCGATCGCGGGTGATCGTTCGCAGCGCGCGCAGAATCCCCGGCTCATCTTGGCCGGGCTCGTCCCGGCCACCCACGCTATTGTTTACGGCAGGCCAAAAGGACGTGGATGCCCGGCGCAAGGCCGGGCATGACGGGTCTTGTTTTATGGAGCGCGCTTCGACGTCTCACACCGTCGGCTCGACCACCGCGTCGGCGTCGCGCAGCACCACGTAGATGGCCGGGATCACCAGCACGGTGAGCAGCGTCGACGAGGCGAGGCCGAACAGGAGCGAGATCGCGAGCCCCTGGAAGATCGGGTCGAGCAGGATGGTGGCGGCGCCGATCATCGCGGCGAGCGCGGTGAGCAGGATCGGCTTGAACCGCACCGCGCCGGCCTCCAGCAGTATGTCGCGCAACGTCTTCCCCCCGCCGGCGCCGTGCCGGATGAAGTCCACCAGCAGAATCGAGTTTCGCACGATGATGCCGGCGAGCGCGATGAAGCCGATCATCGAGGTCGCCGTGAAGGCGGCGCCGAGCAGCCAGTGGCCGATCACGATGCCGATCAGGGTGAGCGGGATCGGCGTGAGGATCACGAGCGGCAGCCGGAAGCTGCCGAACTGGACGACCACCAGGATGTAGATGCCGACCAGCGCGGCGCCGAACGCCGCTCCCATGTCGCGGAACGTGACATAGGTGATCTCCCACTCGCCGTCCCACAGGAGCGACGGCTTGCTCTCGTCGGCGGGCTGTCCGTGCAGGAGCACGACGGGCTTCGGCAGGCCCTTCCAGTCGTGCGCATCGATGCGCTTGCCTACATCCAGCATGCCGTAGATCGGCGCTTCGTATGCGCCCGCCAGTTCCGCCTGGACCATGTCGGCGAAGCGGCCGTCGCGGCGGAAGATCAGCGGCGAACCGGCCTCCTCGGTGACGCGCACGACGTCGCCGAGCTCGACCCAGGCCTTGTTGCCCGGCACCGTGTTGGCCGGGATCGGGGTCGACGCCAAGGCCTCGCTCCAGGTGAGCTTGGTCTTCGGCAGCCGCACCGCGATCTCGATCGGGTTCCTGTCCTCGCCGCGATGCGAGTAACCGACCGTCGTGCCGCCGAGCAGGGTCTGCAGCGCGTCGTAGACGTCGCCCTGCTCGACGCCGAAGAACTCGAGCCGATCCTGATCGAGCGCGATGCGCAAGCGCGGTCGCGGCATGCCGATCGAGTCGTCGATGTCGACCACGTAAGGCACCTCGGCGAACAGCCGCTTCATCTCCTGCGCGACGGCGCGCCGGGTCGTGGAGTCGGGGCCGTAGATCTCGGCCAAGAGCGTCGCCAGCACGGGCGGGCCGGGCGGCACCTCGGTGACCTTCATGACAGCGCCCTTCGGCAGCGTCACGGCCTTCAGCTTCTCGCGCAGGTCGAGCGCGATGGCGTGGCTCGGCCGCTTGCGATCGTGGCGGGGGGCGAGGTTGAGCTGCACCTCGCCGAGCTCGGGGGACTCGCGCAAATAGGAGTGGCGGACCAGGCCGTTGAAGTTGAACGGCGCCGCCGTGCCGGCATAGACCTGCAGGTCGCGCAGCTCGGGGATCGTGCGGGCGACCGCCGCGATGTCGAACAGGGTGCGCTCGGTGTCCTCGAGGCTCGCGCCCTCGATCAGGTCGACCTGCACGGCGAGCTCGGACTTGTCGTCGAAGGGCAGGAGCTTGACGGTGACGCTGCGGGTCGCGAACAGGCCACACACCGCGATCGTCGCGAGCCCGACGCCGCCGAGGAAGATCCACGCGGTGGTGCGGTTCTTGACCACCGGCGTCGCGAAGGCCCGGTAGACGCCGCCGAGGCGGCCGCCGTTGTGACCGTGCGCATGCGCCGTCACGGGTCCGCGCGGCGCCAGCTTCAGCATCAGCCAGGGCGCCACGACGACCGCGACGAAGAACGAGAACAGCATGGCGGCCGAGGCATTGATCGGGATCGGCGCCATGTACGGCCCCATCAGGCCCGACACGAACAGCATGGGCAGCAGCGCCGCGACCACGGTCAGCGTGGCGATGACGGTCGGGTTGCCGACCTCGGCGACCGCCTCGACGGCGGCGCGCTCGCGCGCCCTTCCGTCGCCCATGCCCCAGTGGCGGGCAATGTTCTCCACCATCACGATGGCGTCATCGACCAGGATGCCGATGGCGAAGATGAGGGCGAACAGGCTCACGCGGTTGATCGTGTAGCCCATCAGGTTGGCGGCGAACAGCGTCAGCAGGATGGTGATCGGGATGACCACCGCCGTCACCAGCGCTTCGCGCCAGCCGATGGCGAGCGCGATCAGCACGACGATCGACACGGTCGCGAGGCCGAGATGGAAGAACAGCTCGTCGGCCTTGGCGCTCGCCGTCTCGCCGTAGTCGCGCGTCACCGTGACGGTCACGTCCTCGGGGATCAGCCGCGCCTTGGCGCCGTCGAGCCGCTTCAGCAGATCGGCCGAGACCGTGACGGCGTTGGCGCCGGCCCGCTTGGCGAAGGCGACGCTGACGGCGGGTGTCCGCACGAAGCCGCGCTCGGCCGCGGTCTGATGCGAGACGGTCGGATCCTCGGTGTCCATCCACACGCGCGCCTCGCGCGGGCTCGGGCCCACGACGACCGAGGCGAGGTCGCGCACATAGACGGGGCGGTTGTCGCGCGTCGTCACGAGCAGCAGGCCGATGTCGGGCACACCGGCGAGCGTCTGCCCGGCCGCGACGGTGCGCATGGAGCCCGCCTCGCGCACGCTGCCGGCCAGGAACGAGCGGTTGGCGTTCTTCACCTTGCCGACGAGCTGCGAGAGCGTCACGCCGTAGAGCGCGAGCTTCTCCGGGTCGGGCTCGACCCGGATCTGCTGCGGATTGCCGCCGGCGATGTAGGTCAGGCCGACATTGTCGACCTTCACCAGCTCGGCACGCAGCTTGTCGGCGAGCTCGTAGAGATCCTTGTCGGTGAAGCGGTCGGCCGCCGCCGGCTTGGGCGCCAGCGTCAGCACCAGGATGGCGACGTCGTTGATGCCGCGACCGACGATCAAGGGCTCGGGAATTCCGGCCGGCATGCGGTCGTAGTTGGCGCGGATCTTTTCGTGCACGCGAAGAATCGCGTCCTCGGCCTTGGTGCCGACCAGGAAGCGCGCCGTCACCATCACCCGGTCGTCCTGGGTCTGGCTGTAGACGTGCTCGACCCCGTCGATGCTCTTGACGATGGTCTCCAGCGGCTTGGTGACCAGCTCGACCGCGTCCGGCGCCTTGAGCCCGTCGGCATTGATGCGGATGTCGACCATCGGCACGCTGATCTGCGGCTCTTCTTCGCGCGGAATCGCGAGCAGGGCCATCAGGCCGGCGACCAGCGAGGCGATAAGGAACAAGGGCGTCAGCGGCGACCGGATGGTCGCCTTGGTCAGCCGGCCGGAGATGCCGAGATTCACCGAACCTGTCTCGGACGCGGGTACGCGGTCGGTCACGGCGTCACCAGCCGGTCGCCGGGCACGAGCCCGGACAGGATCTCCACCGCGTCCGGCTCGCCCGGCCGGCGCACGGTGCGACCGCGCTGCACCGGCACGTCGATCGTGCCGCCGTCGCGCGCAAGCCGCACATAGTCGATCCCGAACCGCGTGGTCACGGCGGCGGCCGGCACCGTGACGGCGGTGCGCTCGCCGGCCGACACCCAGACCCGGATGCGCTCGCCGACGAAATAGTCCCCGAGCCCGTCGACGGTGGCGTCGGCGACGACGCGGCCATCCTCGATCTGTGGATAGACCAGCCGCACTTTTCCGAACGTCGCCTCGCCGCGGCCGAGCGCCTCGCCGTCGATGCGCACCGGGTCGCCGGCCTTGAGGAACTTGGCGTGGCGCTCTGGCACCCGCAGGCGGAGGACAAAATTCGCCTCGGCGATCTGGGCGACCGCCTCGCCCGGCAGGATCACGGTGCCGGGCGTCACCGGCACTTTCAGCACCCGGCCGGCCGTGGGCGCCAGCACGGTGCCCTCGGCGAGCTGCTGCTCGATCACGGCACGCTCGGCCCGGCGCGCCTTGAGGGCGTTGTCGGCGACGTTGAAGGCGGTGCGCACCTCGTCGAGCCGCGAGCGCGCCACCGTGCCCTTGTCGAACAGGCTCTGGGTTCGCTCGAGATCGATGGTCGCCTGCGACACCTGGGCTTCGAGCCCGGCGATCTGGGCGTCGAGCGAACGTGTCTGCAGCATCAGCTTGTCGTCGCCGACCACGGCGACGGTCTGGCCCTGCTTCACCTCGTCGCCGTACTTCACCGCGAGCCGCACCACGGTGCCGCCGATGCGAGCGCGGGCCGGCACGACGTTGGCGCTCTCGACGGTGGCGAACACGGCCTTCTCGTCGGCCGCGGCGCTCGCCGCCACGGTCAGGGTACCGGCCTGGGTCGAGGTCGCCGCTCCGCCGAGCAGAAGCGCGAGAACGAAGGCCCGCACCACCGCGCGCTCCTTGTCGCCCAGGCGCGACGCGCCCGTGTCACCGAGCCGCGACGCGTCCGGATCGGCGAGGCGCAGCGGCGCGCGCTCGCTGGCGGTCGTCGCCGGCTCGGCGGCCGGACGCGGACGGAACCGGCAGGTGCGGGGGGCGTCGGGGGCGGTCCCGGACACGGTCATGGAACGATCCTCTTGGTCGGGCGAACGGGCTTGCCGGCAGCGACCGGCGACGGGCCGTCCGGCGGCCGGCCCGCCATCGCCGTGGTGCAGTAGATGCCGTGCAGGGCGGTGATGAGCTCGCGGGCGGGCTCGCTGGCGATGGCGTACCAGACCGTCTGGCCGTCGCGCCGCGCCGTCACGAGGCCGTCCTTGCGCAGCAGCGTGAGATGCTGCGAGACGTTGGCGATGCGCATGCCGAGCGCCTCGGCGAGCTCGCCGACCGAGCGCTCGCGGTCCAGCATGGCGCACACCATCATCAGCCGGTGCGGGCTCGCCAGCGCGCGCAGCAGCGTGCACGCCTCGCCGGCGGCGAACAGGGGATCGGTCGGGGACTCGATACCGTGTTGTTTCATGGTTGCGAATATATGCAAATGACGATATGAAGGCAACAGGCGATCGCGACCTGCGGCGCCGAACAAGATCAGGAGTTTCCCTCATGACGGTCGATCGCGCCGTTCTGGCTTTTGCCGGACTCATGGTCCTCGTCAGCGTCGCGCTGGCGCACTGGGTCAGCCCGTGGTGGCTGCTGCTCACCGTTTTCGTCGGAGCCAACATGCTGCAGGCGGCGTTCACGGGCTTCTGCCCGGCCGCTATCGTGTTCAAGAAGGTCGGGATCCGGACCGGCTGCGCGTTCCAGTGACGACGGCGCCGGTCGGCGGGCCGGCATGACAAGCGTTCGAAGAAGACTCGAGGAGAACAGTCGTGAAGACCAACTGGCCCGAATTGATGAAGGAGCTGGGCGTCAGCCTGAAGGATCTGCGCGGCGGCGCCCCCGACGTCATGAAGGGCTTTTCCGCGATGGCGCAGGCGGCGCTCGCGCCGAAGGCGCTCGACACCAAGACCAAGGAGCTGATCGCACTCGCCATCGGGGTCGCGATCCGCTGCGACGACTGCATCGCCTTCCACGTCAAGGCGGCGATCGAGCAGGGTGCCACCAAGGAGGAGCTGATGGAGACGCTCGGTATGGCCGTCTACATGGGCGCCGGCCCGAGCGTCATGTACGCCTCGCACGCGGTCGAGGCCTGGGGTCAGATCGCGCCGAAGAAGGATTGAGGCCGGTCGGTGTCGTTCCGGGGCGCGGGCCGACGGCTCGCGAACCCGGACTCCAACGGTGATCTCGGGCGCGTGTCGCTGGATTCCGGGTTCGCTGCTCCGCAGCGCCCCGGAATGACCGGCCGGGGCCTTCCTCAGACCGTGTGCCGCCGCCGCGCGTCGATCACGGCCGCCACCCGGTCGAGCAGCAGCGCCAGCGCGAAGGCGCCGGCGCCGAATCCGAACAGCACGCGGTGGTCGCCCGTGTGGGCGAAGACGACCGACAGCAGCCAGGCGGAGCCCGCCTGGCCGAGCGAGAACACGATGGTGCCGCGGCTCCAGGCGATCTGCTGGCGCACCGGATCGTGGAAGATCTCGCGCAGCCGCCCGAGCACCAGGGGCGCCGAGCCCGGCACATAGGCGCCGACCACCACGCTGGTGAGGGCGAGCGCCAGTGGACCGGTCGAGATCAGCAGCACTCCGATGGCGCCGATCTGCAGCGTCAGCGCGCAGGCGAGCGCGTTGTCGAAGCCGATGCGGTCGGCGAGCGCCCCGAAGATCGCCGGGCCGACCGTGGCGCTCGCCCCGAACACCACCCACCAGCCGGAGCCCGCCGTGATGCCGGCGCCGAGCCCGCGGGCGACGAAGTCGACCAGGAACACCATGTGGGGCACCAGCCCCGCGGCGATCACGCCGTAGACGACGATCAGCACCGTGGCGGAGAGCGGCCACGGCCGACCGGTCGTCGCCGCGACCGTGTCCCCGCGCGACATCGCGATGTCGGGGGGCCAGCCGCGCCAGGTGGCGACCGTCACGCCGACGGCGAGCGCGCCGACCGTCGCCCAGGCGGCGCCGAGCCCGACCGTCAGGAGTAACGGCACCAGGATGCCGGAGCCGGCGATGCCGAGCCCGACGCCGGCGAAGATCAGCCCGCCGGCGAGGCCGCGGCGGGCGGGCGGCACGATGCGCAACGCGGCCGGCGCGGCGATCACCATCAGGGCGCCGCCGGTGAGGCCCGACACGAATCGCCACAGCACGAACCACCAGAAGGGCAGGGGCGCGGCGCAAGCCAGGAAGGTGGCGGCGGTGGCGAGCATCAGGAGCGGGGCGGCGCGCGACGCATGCGCCATCAGACGACGGCCGGCGATCGCGCCCAGAAGATAGCCGCCGAGATTGGCGGCGCCGAGATAAGCGGCCTGGTCGGGCCCGAACCAGCCGGCCGCCACCACGGCGGGCAGCAGCGGCGTGTAGGCGAAGCGCGCGAGCCCCACTCCGACGAACAGGGCCGCGAGCGCGGCGAGGATCGCCGACGCGGTGCGTGGCGGCGGTGCGGGGGGCGTCTCGGTCATGCGGTCTCCGGCCGGCGGGGCCGGGACTGTAGGGGAGACTCGGCTAACCTGGAACCCGATTGTCGCCGGCGCTCAGGGCACCGGACGCTGGTCCGCCGGCAGGAGGCCGGTCGCGCAGCAGACCTGCGGGCCCTCGCCGGTCTCGACCGGGGTGTCGGGGCGCGCCGCCCAGGCCGACCACGACAGCTTGTACAATCGCACGTTCCGGAACCCGAGCTCCTTGAGGAGGCCGAAGGTCTCCGAGGCGCGGCCGCCGGTCTGGCAATACACGATCGTCTCCTTGTCCGGATCGAGCCCGGCATAGAGGCGCTTCAGGTCGTCGACGGGCTTGAGCGCCATGCCGCGCGTGTCGCTCGCCTGGCGCCGCGCCAGCTTCACGGCCGTGTCGGGATCCACCCAGTTCCATTCGTAGGGAATGCTGACCGCGCCCGGCACGTGGCCGCCGCGCGGCGCGCGAACATCGCGGCCGGCGAACTCGGCCGGCGTGCGAGCGTCGACGATCTGCACGTCGGGCCGGCCGAGCCGCGCCTTCAGCTCGTCGGTGGTCACCGACAGCCGCGGGTCGGGGGCGATCCGAACCGCGACGGGCGGGCGCCGCACGTCGCCCGCTTCGAGCGGCCGGCCCGCCTCGTGCCAACCATCGATGCCGTCGTGGAACACGACGACCTTGCGGGCACCGAAATACTGCGCGGCCGCGAAGGCCGCATAGGCCAGCGGGCTGCCGCGATGCGCATAGACGACGATCTCGCGCGTCAGGTCGAGCCCGGCCTCGGAGAAGTTGCGCTCGACCCGGACGAGCTCCGCGAACTCCTGCACGGTCGGCAGCCGCAGCGCGCGCTCCGCCTCGGGCACGTGGACGGCGCCGGGCAGGTGGGCCTGGCGGAACGCCGCCGCGTCACGCGCGTCCCAGACGATCGCGCCGCGCGCCATCGCGGCGACGACCTCGGGCGCGTCGACGACCACCGGGTCGGCCCGGACGACCGAGGCCGGCAGCGAGCAGAGGACGAGCGACGCGAGAAGCACCGATGCGAGGAGGAGAGGGAAGCGCGTCATCGAATGCACGACGATCCTCGTGCTGTGGAGAGTGGGGCGAGCCATGACGCAGTCGCGGCGCCCGGTCGTTGATCGAGATCAGCCGAGTCGTCGCGGATATGGCCCATAAAGGTCCGTACTGGGATATGATCCATAACGACCGTTGCGGTTGACGGAACATATTCACGTTATTACATAACAGACATTCGATACCTATTGCCGCGCGCGCAAGAGCGTGCGCCGACGAGGACATCCTCATGACCAGCATTGCCGCTTCGGATCCCAATCGTCGCGACTTTCTCTATCTCGCCACCGGGGGCGTCGCCGCCGTCGGCGTCGGCGCCGCCGTGTGGCCGCTCGTCGACCAGATGAATCCCGACCGCTCGACGATCGCGGCCGGCGTGCCGATCGAGATCGGCCTTGCCGCCATCGCGCCGGGCCAGATCATCAGCATCTTCTGGCGCGGCAAGCCGATCTTCATCCGTCACCGCACCCCCGACGAGATCGCCAAGGAGCAGGCGACGAAGCCGTCCGAGCTGATGGACCCGCAGTCCGACGCCGATCGCGTGAAGGCGGGGCGCGAGCAGTGGCTCGTCGTGTTCGCGAGCTGCACGCATCTCGGCTGCATCCCGCTCGGCAAGCAGGGCGAATGGGGGGGCTGGTTCTGCCCCTGCCACGGCTCGCAATACGACGCCTCCGGCCGCGTCCGCCACGGACCGGCGCAGCTCAACCTCCCGGTGCCTCCCTATGCGTTCGTGAACGACACGACGATCCGCATCGGCGAGGTGGCGTGAGATGACGGCAGTGACGACGACCCGCGTCGCGGTCGCGAGCGACGACTACGCGACCGTGACGGGCCATGCCGGCAAGGCGCGGCGCTTCCTGGTGTTCGAGACGCAGGGCGATGCGCCGCCCCGCGAGGTGGCACGGCTCGATCTGCCGGCCGAGCTGACCGTGCACGAGTTCGCCTGCGACGGCCCGCATCCGCTGTTCGCGGTCGAGGCCGTGACCGCCGGCAGCGCCGGCGCCGGCCTCGTGCGCCGGCTCGCCGAGCACGGCGTTACCGCAGTGCTCACCGCCGAGCGCGATCCGGTCACGGCGGTCGCGCGCTGGGCGTCCGGCACGCTCGCGCCGGCCGGCGGCCGTGATCACGATCATGATCATGATCACGATCACGATGACGGTCATGGCGGCTGCGGCTGCACCTGCGGGTGAGGCGACCGGACATCGATCTCCAACCCGACTTTGAACACTCGTCATTTCGGGCCGCGGACCGTCAGGTTCGCGAGCCCGGAATCGATGTGCTCTGGACAGGCGCTTCACGGTAGACAGGGGGTGGAGCCCGGGCTCGGTGCTTGCGCGCCGCTTCGGGACGACCGGCAACGCGGCCCGGAAACGACAATCGCCGGGCGGGGGATGGTCCCGCCCGGCGATCGTGGGTCTGCGGCGCCGGCTCGTGGCAAACCGCGTCGCAGCGGACGGCTCAGCGCTTGGCCGGCTCCTTGGTGCCGCAGGTGTTGATCCCGAAGAGCGGGTAGGCCGGGCAGTAGGCGATCAGCGCGGTCGCCAGCGGCAGCACGCCGATCCACGCCCAGGTCGGGCCGCCGCCCTTCCACGCCCAGTAGATCAGGGCGATGCCGACGATCCCGCGGACGGCGCGGTCCATCATTCCGATGTTTTTCGTCATGTCGTATCCCTCGCTCGGTTCGACGCAATTCGATGACCGAGACGTAGGCGCGCAACACGCCTGTCGTCTGTGACGAAGTCACGGTGACGTCGGGAACCCGGCGAACCACCGTGACGGTGATCTCTCCGACGGCGATAGTCTAGCGCAGATCGGCGCCTTCGGCGGCAGCTTTTCGGGTGCTGCGACGAAATCGCCCGCGCGCCCCACCGGTGTCCCGCCGGCGCCGGCCCGTCAGGCCGGTGCGCCGCCGGCCGCGGCCCGCAGCGAGGCGGCGTTGCGCACCTCGATGCGGTTGCGGGCGAGCGACACCCAGCCGCGCTTCTCGAAGCTTTTCAGATGCCGGCTCACCACCTCGCGGGCGCTGCCGATCTCGGCGGCGAGCTGCTGATGCGTGATCGACAACGCCTTGCGGTCGGCCGCGAGCGCCAGCAGGCGGGCGGCGAGGCGCGACGGGATCGACTCGAAGGTGACGTTCTGGATGACCCGCATCAGGTCGGCCATCCGCTCGGCATGGGCCAGGAACACGAAGCTGCGGAATCCGCCGGAGCGCCCCATCAGCTCGTCGAAGGTGCCGCCCGGCAGCGCCACCGCGGTCACCGGCGTCTCGGTGACGGCGAAGGCGCTGTAGCGTTCGGCGGCGAGCAGCGCCATCGTGGTGAGGATGCAGATGCTGCCCGGCCCGAGCCGGTAGAGCACGATCTCGTTGCCGTCCTGGTCGAGCTGGTAGACCCGCACGCTGCCGCCGGTGACGAACAGGAAGGCGCCGCAGGCCTGGTGCGGCTCGAACACCGTGGTGCCGGCCGGCAGCGCCGCCGGGACCGCGCGCGCCACCACCAGCTCGCGCTCCGCCGCCGGCAGGCCGGCGAGCGGCGGAAACAGGGTGATCCAGCCGGCGTCGTCCCGGTGCAAGGCGCGGTCGGTCACGGATCGGTCGGTCACGGATCGGTCCATCATGGTCGCAGATCTAGCAGTGTGGCCCGGCCGCTCTCAAGCGCGCCGGTCGACCCGACACCGTCGGCGCCGCCGCCCCGGGCTGGAAACCGGCCGAAAGGTCCGCTACCAAGCGAGGCCGCGGCGTCACCCGCGGCCTCGCCCCGCAAAAAGAACCTCCACGGATTTTAGCGACGATGAGCGACCTCCTGAAGATCACCGCCGGCCCGTTCACGTTCGACGCCCGCTTCGAGCGCGCCGCCGCGCCGAAGACCTGCGCGGCCTTCGAGAGCCGCATGCCCTATGTCAGCAAGGTCGTGCATGTGCGCTGGAGCGGCGAGGGCGTGTGGATCCCGCTCGGCGACTACTCGTTCGGGGTCGACTACGAGAACCACACGAGCTTCCCGGCGCCGGGCCAGTTCATCCTCTATCCGGGCGGCCTCAGCGAGACCGAGATTCTGCTCGCCTATGGCGGCGTGCGCTTCGCCAGCAAGGTCGGCCAGCTCGCCGGCAACCACTTCATCACCATCACGTCGAACCTCGACGACCTGCCCAAGCTCGGCCGTCTCGCCCTGTGGGAAGGCGCCCAGGCGATCCGCTTCGAGAAGGCGTGATCGCGACGCGGCGACCGGCGCGGCGGGTCAGCGCGCCGCCGCGCTCTTGGTGAAGCGGACCGGCACCACGAAGGACAGCGCCGCCTCCGCCAGCTCGGGCGGCGGCGCCGGCAGCGGCGACACGCGGTCGAGCAGGGCGAGCGCCTCCGCGTCGAGGACGGCCGAGCCGGACGACGTCGCGATCGATCGCGTCAGCACGTGCCCGTCCCGGTCGATCGTGAAGGCCACGCGGGCCGTGCCGGTGCGCCCGCGCGCCGCCCCCGGATAGCGCTTCTTGCGGTGGAGCTCGGCCAGCAGCAGCGTCTGCCAGCGCGCCATCACGGCCGGCGGCGCCTGCGCGACGACACCGGGTGCCGCGGTCGCCGGCTTCGGCGCCGGGGTGGCCGCGGCGGGTGGCGCCGCGGCCACGGGCGGCTCCGCGACCGGCAGCGGCTCGGCCGCCTTCGGCGGCGGGAGCGGCGGCGTGGGCTCCGGGATGCCGTCCGGATCGGCCGGCTTCGGCGGCTCGGGCGATCTCTCGGGCGATGGCTCGGTGGGCGGCGGGGGCTCGTCGACGACGGGTTCGGGCGGCGCCGCCTCGAGCGGCGGTGGTGGCGGCTCGGGAGCCGCTTCGGCGACCGGCGCCGGCGCCAGGTCGGCCGGCGGCGTCTCCGGCGCCGCGGCGACCACGGCGAGCTCGATCACCACCACGGGCGCGCCGCCGTCCGGGTCGGGCGGGGGCGACGCGGGCCGCGCCAGCAGGGCGCCGGCGACCGCCGCGTGCAGCCCGAGCGCCAGCAGCACCGCCGTGCGCCAATGCGCGACGTCACCGCCCACCGAGACGGCCGGCGCGGCGCGCTCCGCCGTCAGTCCGGCCATGCCGGCCGGCAGCGAATCGGCCGCCGGCTCGGTCGTCGGCGGGTCTCTGTCGGCCGTGAAATCCATGCGTTTTCGAGACGTGAGAACCCCTGCCGACGCGGTGGTCGGCATGATGTGGCGCATCGACCACAGTGTCCCGGCGATCGGCGATCGGCATTCGCGGAGCCGTTGACGGGGAGGGTCGCGAACAACGTAATAACATAACAATTCGTACTCAGGGAACTCCGAAATGAAGGTCCATCGCCTCTGGCTCCTGGGAGCCGCCAGTGTTCTCGTGACGGGAGGCGAAGGCGTCGCGCAGCAACCGCCGGAGCTGCCGGCCGTGACGGTGGCGCAGCCCAAACCAAAGCCGAAGCCTGCGGCCACGGCGCGCGTGCGTCCCCGCCCGCGACCCGCGCCGGCGGCGACCCCGGCCCCGGCCGCTCCGGCCGGGGTCGCGGCGCCCGCCACCCCGGTGGGGCCGCGCTGGGACGAGCCGGTGACCACGGCCCTGCAGAGCATGCCGTCGGGCGTCCGGGCGACCTCCACGGGTCCGGCGACGACAGCCACCGAAAGCCAGATCATCCGCGATCCCGCCGCCCAGATGGGCGACGTGGTGTTCACCCGGCCCGGCGTCACCTCGACGACCTTCGCGCCGGGCGCCAGCCGGCCGGTGATCCGCGGCCTCGAATCGGTGCGGGTGCGCGTTCAGGAGAACGGCATCGGCTCGCACGACGTGTCCGATCTCGGCGAGGATCACGGCGTTCCGATCGATCCGCTCGCGGCCAAGAAGATCGAGATCATCCGCGGTCCCGGCACGCTGCGCTACTCGTCGCAGGCGATCGGCGGCATCGCCAGCGCCACCAACGACCGCATCCCCGAGGTGCTGCCCCGGCAGGGCGTCCACGGCGAGATTCGCGCCTCCGGCGCGACCGTCGATCGCGGCTACGACGGCGCCGTGCTGGTCGACGCCGTGCATGACAAGACCGTGCTGCACGTCGACGCCTACGGCCGCCACGCCGACGACTACCGGATTCCGGGTGGCGTGCAGCCCAACACCAAGATCGGCGCCAGCGGCGAGTCGGCGGCGGTGACGCGCTTCTTCGACGGCGGCTTTGCCGGGCTCGGCATCCAGCACTACCAGAGCGTCTATCACATCCCCGGCACCGAGAGCGCGATCAACGACACGCGCATCGCGATGGAGCAGACCAAGGTCACGGGGCGCGGCGCGTGGCGGCTCGACGGCGGCGCCTTCGAGGCGGTCCGCTGGTGGGTCGGCGCCACCAACTACAAGCACCACGAGATGGGGCTCGACGAGCTGGGCATCGACGGCACGCGGGCGACTTTCGTCAATCGCCAGCAGGAGGCGCGCGCCGAGCTCGCCCATGTGCCGGTGGCGACCGCGTTCGGCGAGTTGACCGGCGTGATCGGCGCCGACACCGGGCATCGCGATCTGAACAGCGGCGGCGAGGCCGGCGGTCTGATCGGCCCGAGCACCACCGACCGGGCTGCCGTCTACACGCTCGAGCAGCTCCGCATCGCGCCGACCTGGTCGCTGGTCGCGGCCGGGCGCGTCGAGTATGCCAAGATCAGCGGCATCGCCTTCACGTTCCCGTCGCTGGTGTTCACCGGCGACGAGCCGACCTCGGCCGCCGCCTCGCGCAGCTTCGTGCCGATGAGCGTCAGCGCCGCGCTGGTGAAGGATCTGCCCTGGGCCGTGACCGCGAGCCTGACGGTGGAGCACAAGGAGCGCGCCCCCGGACCGCTCGAGCTCTACGCCCACGGCGCCCACGACGCCACCGGCACGTTCGAGATCGGCGACGCCAACCTGCAGAAGGAGAAGATGAACGCGGTCGAGCTCGGCCTGAAGCGGCAGAGCGGCGACTGGCGCTTCGAGGCCAACGCCTATTATCGCAAGTTCGACGGCTTCATCTTTCGTCAGCTCACCGGCAACCTGTGCGGCGAGGACTACGACACCTGCGGCGATCCGAACGGCGAGTTCATGCAGGTCATCTACACCCAGCTCGACGCGACCTTCCGCGGCGTCGAGCTCTACTCCCAGCTCGACGTGGCCCGCCTCGCCGGCGGCATCGTCACGCTCGAGGGTCAGTACGACTATCTGCGCGCCACCTTCGAGGGCGGCGCCAACGTACCGCGCATTCCGCCGATGCGGCTCGGTGGCGGCCTGTCGTGGCGCGACGCCAACTGGCTCGCCCGCGTCAACTTCATCCACGCCTTCGCGCAGGACGACCCGGGTGTGAACGAGACGGCGACTCCGGGCTACAACCTCCTGAAGGCCGAGCTGAGCTACACGGACAAGATCCGCGACCCGGGCTCGCCCTTCACGTCCTTCACGATCGGCGCCGTCGGCGACAATCTGCTCGACGACGACATCCGCAACAGCGTCTCGTTCCGCAAGGACGAGGTGCTGCTGCCGGGCCGCACGTTCCGGGCGTTCGCGACGCTGCGGTTCTGATCAGATCCTTTCGAGCCGCCCGCGAGAGCAGGCGCTTTGCATGACACGCCCTCCCGGCTCGGCGCCGGCGCGCCGCCCCGGGATGTCGGTGCAATTCTGCAAAGCCCTCGCCGTCGCGGAGCATCGTGAAGGAGACGCCTCGGTCCTGACGTCGGAGCGGCGTCTGTGACACAAGCGCGGAAAACGAGGTCGCGCCGCGCCCCACGATCGATCGAGAAAGAGGTATTACGTTCGCCTTCTGCATAGTTATTCATCAGTTCGCAATCCTACCAAGCGGGCTCATCCCGATTTCCGCCATGCAACGGGAATGATTCACTTGCCTCGCCCATCCTGTGGCGATGGCCCTGCGAGAGGATCCGTCGATGGCGACCCCCGACGACACGGCTCCGGTGCTCTGTGGGATCTGCGACGACGTGCTGGTCTCCGTCGCGACGCCCTGCACGGTCCAGCGCCCACGCTCGACGGAACGGCCGCGTTCGGCCGCCGTGCTGGTGTGCCGGACCTGCGGCACCCGGCAGGCCCCTCCCACCGTTCGGGGCGGCGACTATTTCGATGTCGTGATGCGGGTCCGGCCGCACCGACCGGTCTCCCGCCGAGGTTCCGCGATGTGAGGACACCCGAATGGCGGGGCGGAGCCTGTCGATCGGCGTGCTGCCCTTGACCCGCGGCGTATCGCGGGCCCGCGACCATGTCTGCGCTCTCACGGCCACCTGGCGCCGCGGCCTTCTCTCGGTGCTGGATCCGTACCGGCCCGAGGCGCACTACATGCGCGGACCGGGTCCAAAGTGGCACGCCAAGCACGGTCCGCAGGCGCGCCGTTGATCCTTGGCCCGGCGGCGCCCGCCGCACGAGGCTCCTGTCCCGCATCGTCGACGTCGTCACCGGATCGTCCGTCGTCGCGTGCGTCGCCGCGCCAGCGGCTGTCGTCGGGCGGCGGGCCGTCGCATATCGAGATTCATTAGGATCTGTGCCGATAATCGGGGACGGGGACGTCGAAAAGCGATTCGGAGGACACATCTTGCTCTTCGCCGCAGGCCCGGCCGGGGCCGCACTGCAGGAAGGCGCGATCCGCAAGACCGTTCTGGTCATCGACGACGACATCACATCCCGCACGATCATCTGTCGGGTGGCCGACCGGACCGGCTTCGCCGCCATCGGGGCCGCGAGCGTGGAGGAGGCCGAGCTGCTGGTCGGCTCGCATGCCTTCGATCTGGTCACGCTGGACGTCGTGCTGGGGGCCGCGACCGCTCACGACATGCTGGAGTCGCTGGCGCGGCTCGCCTTCGACAGGCCGATCGTGCTGGTCAGCGGCATGGACGCGGCGAGCGTCGACGCCGTGAAGGCGACGGCGCGCCGACGTGAGCTGAAGCTGCTCGACGGGCTCGCGAAGCCGATCGATATCGGCGCCCTGAAGGCCTGCTTCGAGCGCGCCATGGTGGCCCCCGCTTGAGCATGCCCTGCGACCCCGAACGGCCTCGACGGCGGCCGTCCGGGGCGCCACCATGCGTTACCGTCGGTGCCGGAGCGAATCGCCCGACGCAAGGATTTCGGCGTGAGGCCATCGCATGGCGAAACCGTCATTCAAGGACGGCACGGTCGGGCGGATCATCCACCGGGTCGAGGACGCGTTCCTGCTCGGGATCGCGCTCTTCACCGTGGTGGCGATGGGCCAGGAGGTCTACGCGATCATCCTGCGCATCAAGGTGGAGCTGAAAGACCTCCTCTTGATGTTCATCTATGTCGAGGTGCTGGGCATGGTCGGCGTCTATTACGACTCCAAGAAGATTCCCATCACACTGCCGCTGTTCATCGCCATCACGGCGCTGTCGCGGCTGGTCATCCTTCAGGGCAAGGATCAGCCGCCCGTCAATCTGCTCTACGAGAGCGGTGCGATTCTCGTCCTGGCGCTGGCCTGTGTCGTCATCACCTATCGGCATGCGTCCGAGCGCCGGGAGCGTAACCGTACCGAAGCCAACGGGGAGTAGCCGGAGTAAGACACCGGGCTGACAAGAAACCCCGTTATCGCGGTGCACAGCGACCTCTCGTCGCAACGGTATGGTGATCCCATCGGGGCGACTCTGCCGTTACAGTCGAAGGGCGTCACGGTTCCGCGGTGGAACCGTCGCCGGACCATCATGGACGGAACGCGGCGTATTCCGTCCGCCGGCGAACCTTCGATCCGCGCAAGGAAAGCCGGCCTTCGCGCACGACCGAACTGCGGCAGGAGGCCATGCGATGACGGAGATCGACGACCGCGACGACGCGGCCGGTCGGGGCGGGCGTGCCACGTCCGCGCGGCCGAGCCGGACCGGCCCCGCGGCCCGGTCCGGCGCGACCCGGCCGGGCGCGACCGAGTCGGTCGGCCCGGCGCGTCGATCGGCGGATCGGACCCAGATCGCCCGCGCCCTGCTCGACCTCGTCGTCGACGAGATCATGGGTCGCATCAAGCGCCGGCTTCCCGACGTCTCGGCGACGCCGGGCGAGCCGCGGCGGCGCCGTCAGCGGCCGGATGCGAGCGCGGCGGCCGTGCCGATCTCACCGGCACGACGGCTGCAGGGCATGGTGAAGCGGGTGGTGGTCGGCAAGCGACGCGGTGACGGCCGCTGATCGCGCAATCGCACGGCCTCGGCTGCCGCGAAATTCAGCGCGGCTCCGCCTCGCAGGCCGCCGCGGCGGCCGGATCGGGCGGGACGTGCAGCGTGACCAGGAGCCGGCACACCGCGACCAGCGACGACGTGGCGACATCGGCGCGGCCGAAGTCGACCATCATCTGCGCCGTCACGATCCGCATCGGCAGATCGACCAGCAGCGTGACGCCCTCGGTCTCGCCGCGGAGGGCGAGGATTCGGGTCTTGCCGAAGCGCTCGGCCAGCCGGCCGAAAGCGTCGCGCAGCCCGGCGAGCTCCGCTTTCGCTCGCGGTCGGTCGCGATCCGCGATCGCCCGCAAGGCGGCGCGGTTGCGGCTCTCCGCCTCGGCCACGGCGGCTTGAAACACGGCGTCGTCGTCGCCGCCGGACGACGGCGCGGCGACGGCGCATGGTGCGGCCCCGGACAGGGTCACGGCAGCCAGCAGCGCGGCGGCGAGGATCGTCAGGCGGGTCGCGAGGCGCATGTTCGGTGCCATGAGCGGTGCCGTGAGCGGAGCGGTCCGAGCCGATCATAGCCGGCTTCGCCTCCCGGCCGCGCGAGTCTCCCGCGACATGGTGAATGTGCCGTCCGACCCAGGGCCGGCCGGCGGTCGCGCTCGGCGGCGGGGTGTTCAGCCGCCGGCGCGCTGCTCGTCCTGCAGCCGCACGATCTCGCTCCCGATGATCTTGTAGAGATGGCGCAGCGCCGCGAGCTTGGCGGCACCGATGAACCGGGCTTCCGAATTGCGTGGGTGGGCCGTGCGCGGCTCGTCGATGTCCAGATCCGCGAGCGGAACCTGGAGCTCGAACCACAGCGTCGCGTTGGACACGTCCGACTGATCCGAGAAGCGGGCATGCACCGCCGTCTCGGACACCAAGGTGGTGGCGACCAATCCCATGGCGACCTCCCCTTCGGCGTTATTCTAGCGGAACGCCGCTAGTCCTCAAGGATAAGCGGATCACGTGAGGGGGGCGAGCGCGCGCACCGCGTGCGCGTCCCGCGCATGGAGACCGGCACGCCCGCGGTCACGGCGCCCGGGTGAGCGCCGCGGCGACCGCGCCGTAGCCCGGCGCGACGCTGACATCGACCACCACGACCTGTCCGGCGCGCGCCGCGGCGACCGCCTCGGCGAGCGTCGGGGCGAGCGCGTCGCCGCGCTCGACCGGGCCGAAGCCGGTCGCCCCCTGTGCCCGTGCCATCGCGGCGAGATCGATCGCCGGCTCGTCGATGCGCTGGCCGATCCACTTGTTCTCCACCGGCCGGCCGCGCATCCGCGCGACCCGCTCCTGATGGACCTCGTCGTTGTAGAAGGAGCGGTTGTTGGCGATCACGATCAGCAGCGGCAGCCGATAGTGGACGGCCGTCCACAGCGCCGTGACCCCCATCAGGAAGTCGCCGTCGCCGCACACCGCGACCGCCAGACGATCGGTATCCTTCAGGGCGAGCGCGGCCCCGACCGCGAGACCGGGCCCGGCACCGAGCCCGCCGCCGCCGTCCGAGCCGAGGAAATCGAGCGGATGGCGGAACGGCCACCATTGGCCTTGCCACGAGATGGTCGTGTGGGCGAGCGCCGCCGGTCGGTCCCCCAGCGCCGCGTGCAGGGTGCGGGCGAGGTCTTCCACCGAAATCGGACCGTCGGCAGGCGGTGCGGCGACCGGTGCCGGCACGGCCGCGACCGGTACGGCCGTGACCAACGTCGCGGTCGTCTTGCGCCGATCGCCGAGGGCGGGGAGGAGCGCCGCCACGGTCGCGTCCGGGTCGGCCGCGATCATCAGGTCCACGGGCGGCAGGCCCTGATGGTCCATGCTCCAGCCGTTGTGGAGCTGGTGGTCGAGCGACACCTGGATCACGGTCGCGGCCGGCGTCGTCTTCAGCACCGACAGCGTGCCGGCGAGGTCGATCCAGTCGAGGCTGAGGATCACGTCGGCCTCGCGCATCGCCGCGATCAGCCCCTCGCCCGGGAAGGTCGAGATCGGCCACGGATGGAGCGGATGGTCGGTCGGGAAGGCCGTGCCGGTCTTCAGGTTGGTGGCGACGCGCGCCCCGATCGCCTCGGCGAGGGCGACGCGGCGGTCCCAGGCGGCGGCATCGCGCGACACCCGGCCGGCGAGGATCAGCGGCCGCTCGGCGTTGGCGAGGAGGTCGGCGGCGCGCGCCACGAGCTCGCCCGGCGGCCCGGCGACGACGGGCGGCATGAAGCGGGCCGTCTCGAGCGCGGGCAGGGGGGCCGGCAACGCCGCCTCCTGCAGCTCGACGTCGAGCACCACATAGGTCGGCGCCTGCGGGGCGCTGTTGGCGAGCCACCAGGCGCGCATCAAGGCCTCGCGGGCGGCGCCCGGCGAGGCCGGCTGGTCGTCCCATTTGGTGTAATGCCGCACCAGCGCGGCCTGGTCGCGGGCCGTGTGGATCCACTCGATCCACGGCCGCCGCTTCGCCGCGTCGACCGGGCCGGTGGCGCCGAGGATCAGCATCGGCATCCGGTCGCACCAGGCGTTGAAGATGCCCATGGTGGCATGCATCAGTCCGACGTTCGAATGCACCGCGACCGCCATGGCGCGGCCCGTCACCTTGGCCCAGCCGTGGGCGATGGCGACGGCCGATTCCTCGTGCAGGCAGAGCAGCATCTGCGGCGCCGTGTTGCCCAGATGATTGACCAGGCTGTCGTGCAGGCCGCGGTAGCTGGCGCCCGGATTGAGCGCGATCCACGGCACGTCGAGGCGGCGCAGCATCTCGGCGACGACGTCGCTGCCGAACTGCGCGGCGTTGGCGGGGGCGAGGCCGGCGGGGCGGTCGACGGCCTCTGTGCCGACAGAGGGAGTGTCCCCGGCCCGGGACACGGGTCGGCCGGCGCGAATATCGGAAGTCATCGATCGGGGATCCTGCTTTGCGGGGTCGCGCCAGAAGACGCGATCCGCTCGTCGCATGCAACGATGGGACCACGCCGTCGACGGGCCGTGCCGGCACGCCGGAGCTGCGACCGGCGCCGGTCAGGCCGGGCAAGGGGCGGGCTTGCACCTCGGCTTCGGGCTCCGGGTCGCGGAGGCGGGCCGGGGATGGTCGCCGGGCGGCTCATCCTGCGCCAGCGCCGCCAGCGCGGCCGGACGGAGCACCGCGATCCGTCCGCGCCCGGTGGCGATCCATCCCCGGCGCACCATGCGCCCGACCAACCGGGCGACCATCTCCCGGGTGGTGCCGATGTGGCCGGCGATCTCCTGCTGGGTGTGGTGGATCTCGCCGCTGCCGCTCGCTCGGACCAGCAAGAAGCCGGCGAGCCGCTGCTCGACGGTCGAGGCGTGAACGTGGTCGAGCTCGTCCATCAGGCGGAACACCAGGGTGGACAGCGTGCGGACCGTCAGGTCTCGCACGGTCTGCTCGGTGGCGAACAGCGCGCCGTAGACGCTGCCCGGCAAGACCGCGACCGTGGTCGCCGTCTCGGTCGCCACCCAGGCCGGATAGCGGAGGTCGTTGAACAGGCTGTTGAGGGCCAGGACGCAGGTTTCGCCGGGCCCGAGGAAGTAGAGGGTCGCTTCCCGGCCTCCGGGCAGCAGAGTGTAGACACGCAGGCGCCCGTCGAGCACGAAATAGGCGCCCGACACGGCCTGCCCCTTGGTGATGATGGTCCGGCCGGCGACGAGGCGACGAACGGCGGCGCCGCTGTCGACCAGCCGCCGTCCGTCGTCCGACATGCCGCGAAACGCCGCGATCCGCTCGGCTGTGCTCATCTTTGCGCCCCGGACGACGAGACCTGCTGCGTCACCATAGCACCTCCGGATGTCGGGCGGGCGGTGACACGGGCGGCGAGCCGATCGCTCGAGAGCGCATGCAGGAACGCGACCAGATCGTCGATGTCGCGGCGGTCGAGGACGATGCGGTCGACCGACGAGAACGTCCGGTCTTCGGGCGACCAGACCGGTCGCCGGCGCAGACGGGAGTCGTCGCTGATCGTGATGTTGAGCTGTGCCGTCGCCATGATCCGGACGGCCTCGTGCAGGTCGTCGACCCGGCCGTTGTGGAAATAAGGGGCCGTCAGGGCGACGTTGCGCAGCGACGGGATGCGCCACACGCCGTGGGCTTCGCCCGGCCGGGCGCGGCCCTTGTCGTCGGCGAGGCGGCGGCGGCGCGCCTCCTCCGACCGGTCGGTCAGCAGGGCGGCATAAGGCGTCTTCGGACCGACCAGCGAGGCGCCGCTGAAGTTCGCGCCGGCGTGGCAGATCGTGCAGCCGATCGTGCCGAACAGCCACATGCCTCGCGTCTGTGCCGGCGTCATGGCGTCGGCATCGCCGGCGACGAAGCGGTCGTAGGGCGTGTCGGCCGCCACCAGGGTCCGTTCATACGCAGCGATCGCCTGCAGGACGCGGCGCAGGGTCACCGGCCGGTCGTCGCCGAAGGCACGCGCGAACGCCTCCCGATAGGACGGATCGGCCGTGATCCGTGCCTCGACCACGGCGCCGGATGGCATTGCCATCTCGTCCGGGGCGAACAGCGGACCGATCGCCTGCTCCTCCAGCGAGCCCGCCCGCCCGTCCCAGAACAGCCGGGCCTGGAAAGCGGCGTTCCACACTGTGGGGACATTGCGCCGTCCGACAGCCCCCCCGACCCCGACGCCGGTCGCGCGGCCGTCGGCGCCGGCACCAGTGCGGACATCGTGGCAGGAGGCGCACGATACGGTCCGGTCGAGCGACAGGATCGGATCGTGGAACAGGCGTTCGCCAAGCGCCGCCTTCTCGGGGGTGGTGGGGTTGTCCGGCGGAGCCGGGGCGACCGCGGGCAGCGGGCGCCAGATGCGGCCGGGCGGGGGAGCGGCCAGCGCATCCGAACGGGGGGCCGGGTCTGCGGCGTCGGCCGGCCGCTCTGGCCGGTGAGCGGCGGCGGTCAGCGGCGCGATGGTCCGATGCGGGAGCGCCGCCACGGCGACGATGATCGCCGTCTTGAGCGCGAACGCGATCACGCCGATACCGAGCGTCCCACCGAGCAGCCAGCGGCGGCCCTCCGCCGAGCCGGAGACGAGCCGGCCGGCCGGTACGAGGTCATGGCGGACCAGAAGGACGAGGACGGCCGCCGCGGTCCCGACGGCGAGCGTGCTCGCCGGCAGCAGGTCGGACAGATCGACGATCACGAGGGGCCTCTCGAACAGCGGCACATTGGTGGCGCGGCGCCGTGGGGACGCCGCCGGATTTCCGTCCGATCAGCCGGCCGGCACCGCCGCGCGCAGCAGGGTGTCCGCCGGATCGGCGATCTCCACCTCGGTGATGTCGTCGAACGGCAGGCCGACGCGGTCATGCGCTCGGCGCACCGCGTCGGCGTCGGGCGCCATGGTCAGGCAGAAGGCGCGGCCGTCGCCGAGGCCGACATGCGACCGAAGGATGACCACCCCCTCGTCCCGGCAGGCGGACTCGAAGGTCGAGAAGAAGGCCGCGAACTGCTCGCGGGTCAGCCCGTCGGGGAAGGTTTCGGTGCGCTTGTCGTGGGTGTCGATGAACAGGCGAAGGGGGCGCATCGCGAGGTCTCCAGGGCGCAGGAGCGCGCCACCCGAACGCTAGGCCCGGCCGCCCGGCCGATCTGTAGCCGAGGATACGAAGCGGCCGAGACCGACGGTGGAGACGGACACGCCGGCAGGGATGTCGGGGGCGCGCGGCGGTGCCGATGCCGCGTCACCCGCCCTGGCGCAGCCGGGCCAAAACCTTCAGGCCGGCATAGCCGTCGACCTCCATGCCGGCTTTGCGCTGGAAGGCGGCGACGGCCTTCATGGTGGTGCTGCCGACGCGGCCGTCGCTGCCGCCGGTGTCGAAGCCGGCCGCCGTGAGGCGGCGCTGGATCTCCTGCACCTCGGCCAGCGTCGGGGTGCGCTCGCCGCCCGGAAAGCCCTGCACGAACGGTCCCTGGCCGCGCAGCCGGTCGGCCAGATGGACGATCGACAGCGCGTAGGAGAAGGCCGGATTGTAGGCGTGGACGGACTGGAAGTTCCGGCCGATCAGGAAGGCCGGGCCGCCGGGCTCCGGCACGGTGAGCCGGACCTGATGGCCGGGATGCGCGAACGGGGCACCGTCGGCCCGCGTCACGCCGAGCTCGGCCCACTTGGCGTAGGTGCGATACGTCCGGCGGTCGGCCAGGCGCATGTTGAACCCGGCCGGCAGCCGCGCCTCGCAGCCCCAGGCCTCGCCCTGGGCGTACTTGCCGCGCACCAGGAGATAGCGGGCGGCGCCGGCGAGGGCGTCGTCGGGCCGGCCGAACGGCGAGATGCGGCCGTCGCCGTCGAAATCGACGCCCATGTTGAGCCACACCTCGGGCATCCACTGGGTGTGGCCCATGGCGCCGGCCCACGAGCCGATCATCTGGTCGGGATCGCCCCAGCCGCGATCGACGATGATCAGCGCATTGATCAGCTCCTGCTCCCAGTAGGCGCGCCGGCGCGGCTCGCCATAGGCGAGGGCGGCGAGCGCCGGCAGCACCGGGCGCATGTACTTTCGATTGTCGATGACGTCGCCGTAGCTCGACTCGACGCCCCACAGCGCCAGCACGATGAAGCGATCGACCCGGTACTCGCGCTCGATGCGATCGAGCAGCGCGCGCTGCTCGGCGGCACGCTGCCGCCCGGTGACGATGCGCCAGTCGGAGACACGGCGGTTGAGATACTGCCAGAGCTCCTCCTGGAACTCGGGCTGCGCGCGCTGCAGGGCGTAGACGCCGGTGTCCGGCTTCAGCCCGGTCATCACCCGATCGTAGGTCTCGCCCGAGACGCCGCGCCGAAGCGCCTTGGCCCGGAAGCTCGCGCGCCATTGGTCGAAGGAGGGCGCTGCCGCGACCTCACCGCCGACCGGGAGGACGGCGGCGAGCCCCGCCGCGACGGCGACGGCGAACGCCCGCCGGGTGAGGGCCGTCGGCACCCCGGTGCGTGCAGCGTCCAGGCGCGGCGCGTCGGCCGGGCACGCGGGGGCGAGGGGGGCGGCACTCGGCTCGGCACGCTGGCGCACGCGATCCTCCCGGGCGATTCGCGACGAGATCGGGTCCGAATCCTAAGGCCTTTTCGCGCGATTGGGAGTCGGTCGATCGAGGTCTCGGAAAATCCGGTCGCGACTAGCCCGTTTCCGTTGTGTCGCTGGTAACCACATTGAAGCAACACGGCGAAATTGCCGCCGAACGCCGCCGAGAATACGCTGTTCGACACGCGCGAAGGTAATGAAATGCCGTGAAAAAGGCTGGCCACGTTATTGCGGCCGATTTGCCACAACAGCTTTTTAACCCCGCCGTGCGAGGACTAATCCACATCGTGGTGAGAGTTCCGGGGTCCGCAATGTCGCTTCCAAGCTTCCGCTTGAGCCTTCAGGTGAAGATCGCGGCCATCGGCGCCGTCGGTCTGCTCGGCCTGTGCTTCGTCGGCGGGTTCTACCTCGTCGGCGCCAACACCCAGGAGCGCTACGAGCGCGCCGCCGACCGAGCCAGCGCCGTCGCCAAGCTCGCGACCGACGTCTCGGCCGGCATGTTCCAGGCCCGCGACGCCGAGAAGGAGTTCATGCTGACCGGCGAGGAGGCGCGCCTGCGCGATCACGAGCAGGCGGTGTCGAAGATGCTGGCGGGGTTCAAGGATCTGCAGGCCAAGCTGGCCGACATGGGCGAGGCCGATCTCGCCGAGAAGGCCGGGAAGGCACGCGCCGGCATGGAGCGCTACGCCACCCATTTCGCCACGGCGGTCGGCGCCAAGCGGACCATGGGTCTCACCAACGACAGCGGGCTCGAAGGCGCGCTGCGCAACACGGTGCGGCAGATCGAGAACGAGCTCGACAAGTTCGACGACGCCCGCCTGGTCGCCGGCATCCATCCGGTGCGCCGCTACGAGCGCGAGTTCATGCTGCGCCAGGACGGCCTCTCGCAGACCAGCTTCAAGAAGGCGCTGGCCGCCTTCGTGAGCGCCTTCCAGTCGGCCGCGCTGCCGGCCTCGACCAAGAAGCAGATGCTCGACCGTCTCGCGACCTACGAGCGTGACTTCAACGAGTGGATCAAGGCCGCCGAGGCGATCGAGCTGGCCACGACGCTCACCAAGGTCGAGTTCGGCAACGTCTCGCCCGTGGTCGACCAGATCAAGACCTCGATCGACAAGCTCTACGCCGACGCCACGGCCATGAACGCCGAGGCGCGCGAGGACACCCGCCGACAGATCCTGATCGCCATGGGCGTCGCGCTGGTGGCGGTCGCCGGCATCGGCTTCCTCATCGGCGCCAGCCTGGCGCGCCCGCTGAAGGCGATGACCAAGGCGATGCGCGAGCTCGCCGAGGGCCACATGGAGGTGGCCTTGCCCGGCCTCGGCCGCCGCGACGAGATCGGCGACATGGCCAAGGCGGTCGAGCGGTTCAAGGTCGTCGCGGTCGAGAAGGCGACCCGCGAGGCCGAGGAGCGCGAGGCGGCCTCCAAGGCCGCGGCGGCCGCCCGCAAGGCCGAGATGGCGAAGCTCGCCGACGGGTTCGAGTCGGCGGTCGGCAACATCGTCGGCAACGTGTCGAGCGCGGCGAGCCAGCTCGAGGCCGAGGCGCGTCGCCTCACCGCCACGGCGGAGACGACGCAGCGCCTCTCCAACACGGTGGCGAGCGCCTCCACCCAGGCCTCGTCCAACGTCCAGACGGTCGCCGCCTCGGCCGAGGAACTGGCCGCCTCGGTGGCCGAGATCGCCCGTCAGGTCCAGGAGTCGAGCACCATCGCCTCGCAGGCCGTCGAGCAGGCGGTGCGCACCGACAACCGCATCGGCGAACTCTCGAAGCTCGCCAGCCGGATCGGCGACGTGGTCAAGTTCATCACCGCGATCGCCGAGCAGACCAATCTCCTCGCCCTCAACGCCACCATCGAGGCGGCGCGGGCCGGCGAGGCCGGCAAGGGCTTCGCGGTCGTCGCCCAGGAGGTCAAGGCGCTGGCCGCCCAGACCGCCAAGGCGACCGACGAGATCTCCGCCCAGATCACCGGCATGCAGGCGGCGACCGCCGACTCGGTCGGGGCCATCAAGGAGATCGGCCGCACCATCAACCGGGTGTCGGAGATCGCCGGCAACATCGCCGCGGCGGTCGAGCAGCAGGGCGCCGCGACCCAGGAGATCGCCCGCAACGTCCAGCAGGCGGCGCGCGGCACCACCGAGGTGGCGAACAACATCGTCGACGTCAGCCGCGGCGCCAGCGAGACCGGGTCGTCGTCGGCCCAGGTGCTGACCGCCGCGAACTCGCTCACCCGCGAGAGCGAGCATCTCAAGGTCGAGCTGGAGGAATTCCTGCGCACCGTGCGGGCCGCATGAGACGGTCCAGCCGCGGCCACGATCGATCGACCCCGGCGTCAGCGGCGCCGGGGTTTTCTCGTGCCTGTCGGGTGGTCGATCACGCCGTGCGGATGTAGTCGCGCAGCGCGTTCGACTCCTTCTCCATCTGCTCGAGCCGCGACTTCACCACGTCGCCGATCGACACGATGCCGACGAGGCGGTCCTGCTCGACCACCGGCACGTGACGGAACTTGCCCTCCGTCATCGTCTGCATCAGCTCGCCGATGGTGTCGTGCTGGGCGCAGGTGACGACCTTGCGGGTCATGATCTCGGACACCGGCACGTCGAGCGCAGCGGCGCCGCGGGCGCCGAGCGCCTTGACGATGTCGCGCTCCGACACGATCCCGATGGTCCGGCCCTCGGTGCCCGTCACCACCACGGCGCCGATGCCCCGTTCGGTGAGCATCTTGGTCGCGGCGGCGACGGTCGCGGTCGGATCGATGGTGACGACGTCGGTGCCCTTGCGGGCCAGGATCGTCTTGACGGTCACGTTTGCCTCCCTGGCGCGGGCCGTGTGGCCGGCGCTTTCTACCGTTGACCGGCCGCCGGGGCGGGCCTGGAGCGACAAGCCGTCGGCTCGCCCTTCGGTTCCCGCCCAACCGCAGCCGGTGTCACGATCATGGGTTGTTTCAAGCAGGGCGGCAAGGCGCCCCGATGGCGTCGACCGGGGGGCGCTGGCCCCGGCGCGCTTCAAATCCCCGGGATGGGACGACCGGCGGCGGCTCGCCCGGGGGGGGGGCGGATGGCCGCCCCGAAAACGTTTTCGCCACTCGCCACCGGGCCTCGGCGGCGCCTGTTCGCGGACGGCGCGAACCGGATCGACGCCGTCCGACGGCTCATTCCACGGCGCGCGGGACCGGCACCGGGTCGAACAAGGGAAACAACAGGAGGCCGGCGACGAAGCCGCCGATATGGGCCTGCCACGCGACCGGCTGGTCGACCCCGAGCATGCCGACCGAGCCGAGCCCGAACAAGATGTTGAGGCCGAACCAGACGGCCAGGAAGCCGAGGATGCGGGGATCCTTCAGCGTGTCGACCAGCGGCGCGGCCGGCACCAGATAGGCGGTGTGGTCGGTGTTGCGGAACACCCCGAGCGGGCCGCCGACCTGGAACACGAAGCGGATCGCCGCCGCCATGAAGCCCGAGATGGCCGCCGAGGCGCCGATCATCGGCAAGAGCTCCCCCGGGTGGGTGGCGAGATGGACGGCGGCCCCGGCCGCGGCCGTGACGACGAAGAAGCCGATGAACCGAAGGGTCTCGAAGCGACGCGCCACCGCGCTGCCGAAGGGGAGCAGCCACAGCACGTTGACGCCGAGGTGGGTGAAGTCGCCGTGGATGAAGGCGTAGGTGACGAAAGTCCAGATGTCGGCGGCGAGCCCCCCCGGCAGGGCGATGTCGATCCCCGGCATCGCTCCGTAGCGGGCCGGGATGAACGCGAACAGCAAGAGGAAGTCGACGTCCTGGGACGGCGCGAGCACCAGCTCGCGGAACGCATGAACGAGGCCGAACGCTGCGACCAAGCCCGCGATCACGCTCGGGAGATTGAAGATGGGCTCGGTGCGTCGCGACATGAAGTCCCTGGGTGGCCCGCTCTGATAGGCCGTGCATCCTTGCCCTGCAAGCGGCAGCCGGCCGGACGGCCGCAAGAATTATTGCCAAGCGCGGTGAGGACAGCGGAACAACATTCGCTCGTTGCTGGAAAAATGCCTGTCGACCGACGGGGCGTCGCAGCCCCTGGACCGATCCGGGAGAGGGGCGCAGCGGCGGCTCCGGACGCGCCGTTAACCTTGATCGGACGTAAACGCCCGGGCGCAAGTCGCAACGGCTAAGAAGGCCCGGGGCGTGCTGATCGATCGAGTCGGGGGACGGCGGTGGTGCCGCTGTCCCGCTTCCGGACAGTTCGCCCGGACGCACCGTGCGACCCATGCAGATCGAGCCCATGAAGCACCCGTCGAGCCGCGAGCTGTTCCGATACTGGACGACGCTGCGCGGCGCTCGTCCGGCGCCGGAGCGCGACGAGCTCGATCCCGGCGCGTTGCGCAAGGTTCTCGGCGACAGCTTCGTCCTCACCTTCGATCCGGCCGCGGGCTTCCCGTTCCGGCTCGCCGGCACGCGGCTGTGCGGCCTCGCCGGCCGCGAGCTCAAGGGCACGGCCTTCGTCGATCTGTGGGAAACGGAGAGCCGCCCGCTGGTCACGGCGCTGCTCGGCGGGGCCGCCGACGAGGCCGCCGCCCTCGCGGCCGGGGCGGTCGGCCTCACCGACACCGAGCCGCCGATTCCGCTCGAACTCGTGCTGCTGCCGCTCGCCCACCGCCGCTCGCTGCACGAGCGGCTGCTCGGGCTCCTGGTGCCGCTCGAGATCCCGTACTGGCTGGGAATCTCGCCGGTCCGGCGGATCCGGATCGGCGCCTTCCGCAACCTGACCCCGTGGTCGTCGCCGAGCCTGGTGCCGGCGCCGCTCCCGGAGCGGACGCGCCCGCGTCTGGTGGTGCTGGAGGGTGGCCGAGTCGGCTGATCAGGCCTTTCCGTTCGGGCCGGCCGGGTCCGGCGTGGCCGGTTTCGGCGTGGCCGGTTTCGGCGTGGCCGGTTTCGGCCCATAATAGGCCAGGAACATCTCGACCGCGTGGCCGATCACCCGGGCGATCTCCTCCGGGCTCGGCGGCCCGTCGTGCCAGCGATAGAGCAGGGGCCGCAGCAGGCTCGCATGGACGAGCTCGCTGAACTGCCACGAGGCGAGCGTGGTGTCGTCGATCGCGAGCAGGCCGCGCGCCGTCATCCGATCGAAGTAGTCGGACAGGATCGAGATCCCGCAGCCGGGCCCCTCGGTGAAGAAGCTGCGGCCGATCTCCGGCATCCGCTCGGTGACGCCGAGCACGACGCGCTGCACCCGCACGGCCCAGTCGGTGGTGAGCAGCGTGACATAGGCGGTCGCCCAGCGGGTGAGGGTGGCGCGCACGTCCGGCCCGTCGTCGATCAGCGCCTTCAGCGCGGCCAGGTGCTTGTGCCGCTGGTCGGCGATCAGCGCGCAGAACAGCTCCTCCTTGTGCTCGAAATACACGTAGAGGGTGCCCTTGGAGACGCCCGCGTCGCGCGCGATGTCGTTCATCGAGGCGGCGTCGAATCCCATCGCCGAGAACACCCGCGCGGCGCCTTCCAGGATCTGCCGGCGTTTCGCCGGGTCGGTTCCGGCCGGTGTCCGGCCGCGCCGGACCACGGCGCCGTCCATCCGGCCGGCGGCCGGGCCTGCGGTGCCCTCGCTCGCTCGGGAAGGGAGCCGGGTCGCAGCGGCAGCCTCGGACGTCACCCGGCCGATTTCGTCACGCATCTTCGGTTCCTCGCCATTGCGAGCGCCAGACACCACGGCCACGGCGCGGCACGGGGCGGGGGGCGCCCGCGACACCGTGACGAACTTTATCGAACCGAACGGTTCGGTTCGCTCTTGATATCCCGTTCCATATCGGCTAGTCAATCGAACCGAACGGTTCGGTCAATGCCCGACCGACCGCCGGCCGAGGCAGCCCCCCCTGAACCCGGCCGGGCAATGCGACAGCGTGGGCGGACCCTTCTTGCCTTCGGGTCCGGCGTCGCCCGCGCCTGCGGCGGAGTGGTCGTCCGAGATGTCCCCCTCGTGACCGCTCCGCCGCCCCCTTCGGTGTCCCGACCACTGTCGCAGTCGTAGGGTCGCAGTCGGGTCGCTGCTCGCCCCATTGCGGCCCCGGGGGACGATCTTCAAGGCCTCGTTAACGCTCGGCTCCTAAGCTCGATTGGAGAAATCAGGAGAATTCGGGCAATGGCACTGGCCGCGCGCAAGCCGAGCCTTCTCGCGCTCGCCGACGAACGCCGCCGGTTCCAGCGGGTCACCGTCAACCTGCTCGGCCGCTACATGCTGTCGGACCGGCGCGAGTTCCCGTGCCAGGTCGTCAACATGTCGCCGGGCGGGCTCGCCATGATCGCCCCGGTGGCCGGCCACATGGGCGAGCGCGTCGTCGCCTATGTGGACCACGTCGGCCGCCTCGAAGGGACCGTGACCCGAGTGTTCCCGACCGGCTTCGCCATGACCTTCTCGGCGACGCCGCGCAAGCGCGACAAGCTCGCCGCCCAGCTCACCTGGCTCGCCAACCGCGACATCCTCAACCTGCCCGAGGACCGCCGCCACGGCCGCTTCGTGCCGCACAACCCGTTCACCCACATCGTCATGCCGAACGGGCTGAACCTGCGGGTCCGCATCATCGACGCGTCGCTGTCGGGTGCCGCCGTCGCGACCGACCAGCGGCCGCCGATCGGCGCCCTGATCATGGTCGGCAAGATCCAGGGCCGGGTGGTGCGCCATCTCGAGGGCGGCTTCGCGGTCGAGTTCACCCGGCTGCAGCATCCCGATTTCATCGAGGAGAGCCTGCACCCCTGAGCGGGGCGGGCGCCGGCCGAATCACGCCCGTCGCGATCTCGGACGATCGCCGCCGGACATGCGCCGCATGACCGGCGCCGTCTTCGCGCGCTCTCGGCGATGCCGCGGCTGGCCGGATTTCGCCGGTGCGCCGGCCGGCGCCATGCCGCTGCGAGTCCCGATCCTCCACCTCTGGTAAACAAACCGTGCCGCGCCGGAGCCGCCGCAGCACGCCCATCCGGCCTGTCGCGCCACGTCCGGGACTGCCGCAGCGACCCCGCGCGAGGCGGCGACGGCGCGTTCAGCCGAATGCGGCGACCTCGGGGCAGGGGGCTAACATGCTGATTTCAAACGCGCCGTCGGCAGATCGCTAAAAATTGAGTCAAATCCAGTTGTCTGGCATTTTAATCAAAGTCGCCCCGCATTCGAATTAAACAAAGGACTGTATTGATCTAGTATTGCCTTGAGTTAAGCGCATCGACTTAGCGGCAATTCAAAGGTTGTATGGGAGAGTTGACCCTGTAGACGGGAGGGGTCAACGATGAAGTGTCGTCCCAGACGCGCTCTGGCTGCTGCATGGTCCGCCGCACTGCTCGGCGTGCTGGTCGGACAGGCCGACGCGCTCGATCGTCCGCTCTTCGCCTCCGTGCAGGATACGGCCCGTCCGCCGATCGGCTGGGTCTCGTTCTGTGCCGACCGGCCGCGCGATTGCGCGACCGCCCCGACCGCCCCGCGCGACGTCGTGCTGTCGCCGCGCGCCTGGCGCGACCTCGTCCGCGTCAACCGCTGGGCGAACGAGACCATCAAGCCCCTGACCGACATGGATCACTGGGGCGTCGTCGAGAAGTGGTCCTATCCGGACGACGGCTACGGCGATTGCGAGGACTACGTGCTGCTCAAGCGGCGCATGCTGATCGACGCCGGCTGGCCCCGCGAGGCCCTGCTCATCACGGTCGTGCGCGACCGCAAGGACGAAGGCCACGCGGTGCTGACCGTCAAGACCGACAAGGGCGAGTTCGTGCTCGACAACCAGGTCGACGAGATCCTCCCCTGGTCGGAGACCGGCTACCGGTTCGTCAAGCGCCAGTCGCAGTCCGACCCGAACCTGTGGGTCTCGCTCGGCGACGGCCGCGCGATCTCCACCGCGGCGCCCCGTTAGGCGACGGCGCCGCGGTCCCGGCGCCCGCCCGCGCCGGTCCACCGGCAAACGACTGAACATCGTGGGAAAAATCCCCGTGAACCTGTCGCCCGCGGGCGACGACAAAGGATCAGGAGTTTCGCAGTCCGGTCACGTCCCCACCCCTCCCCGTCCCAGACCGGGTTGCGCGCGGCCGGCTCTCCCCCAAGAGCCGGCCGCACCCCTTTTCGAGAAGGCCCCGCGTGAGCGGGGCCTTCTGCGATTCGGAGCCTCACGTCGAACATCGTCGACTTCGGCGACGGATTCGCTAAATCTCGGTTCGCGCGACACGCGAGTCGCGATCGTGGGCACGTGATGCACGGTCCGGGGATTCTCGTCCGAACCCTTTCCAAACCCGAGCGCGAGGATCGCTGGGGCAATCGATGGCAGTATCTGTCGCGCAGTGATCACCACTCGAAGGTGGCGTGCTGGTCGATCGTCTTCGATCTCCTCCGGACGTGTTCCTTGCTCCGCCGTCACGTGGAAGACGGACGTGTCGGCTTCGGCATCAATCACGAAATGCGCGACTTCGTGCACGACCGGAAGAAGAACCTCGATCTGGTTCTGTGCACGCCATCCGGCGCCGAAACAGGGCCGGCGGATCGCGATCTCGCCGGCATGAGGCTCGACTACGGCATCGATCTGCTCGACGGCGAGCGCGACGCCCTCGCGAGGTTGCCGACGCTGAAGCGCGCCCCGGTCGGCGGCGTGCTGATGGCCCTCGAAGCGAAAGCCTGCATGACGGCACACCAGCGCGCGCTGCCGCGCCTCTACGACGAACTGAACTCGTCGCACCTGACCGTCCACGGCGCGACGGATCAGGCGATCGCGGCCGGCTTCACGATGGTGAACGTCGCCGAGCGCTATCTCAGTCCGGATCTCAACAAGAAGAACCGCGCAGGCGATCCCGACTGGAGCATACATGCGCAGCCGCGCGACGCTACACTCGCGATCGACAAGATCCGACAACTCCCACGGCGATCGAAGCCCGGCGACACCGGCTACGACGCGCTGTCGATCGTCGTCGTCCGCTGCGTCAACGACGGCACGCCACTGACGCTGGTCGAGACGCCGCCGGCACCGCAGCCGGGCGACATCTATCATTATGCGTCGATGATCGACCGCCTGGGCCACATCTACGCGACGCGCTTCAGGGATCTCTGGAGCTTCGCTCGCAGGCTCGCGGCGTTCTCGGTCTCGCACTCCCAGACGATCACCACCGTGAACCCAGCATCGCGCAGGCTCTGCACGGCCGCCGCGTCGCGCCGCTGGTTGGCCTCGAACTTCGCCTGCCAGAAGGCCGCATTGGTCTTCGGCGTCGTGGTGCGGGCGCAGCCGGGATGGCGGTGCCAGAAACAGCCGTGGACGAACACGGCCCATTTTTTCGTTCGGTTGGCGAAGTCGGGCGATCCCGGAAGCGCCCGCACGTTGAGACGATAGGCGTGCCCCGCGGCGCGCAGGACCGCGGCGACGGCGAGCTCGGCCGCCGTGCCGCGCTGGCGGACTTTCGCCATCAGCGCACTGCGGCGTGGATCCGCGGGCTTCGGCGGCCTCATTCGGCCGCGAGCGCCGGCACCCGCTCGCCACGGCCCGGTGCAGCGCGGTCCGGGCCGGCGCCGCCCTCCATCCGCTCCAGATGGAGCCGGACACGCTCCAGGAACCCCGGCGGAAACCGCAGCCGGCTGCGTCCGGTCCGCTCGAGGAACCCGCGCGTCGCCCGCACCGACAGCGGCTTGCCGTGGTGACGAAGGAAGTCGGCGAGCGGCGGGCGGGCGCGTCGCACCGGAAAGGCGCCGATCTCCACCCGGCGGCGCGTCACGCCGTCGAAGCGCGCCGCCTTGGGCCAGCGTCCGTCGGTCCCGAGCGGGGCGTCGCGTGAGATGTCGTACCGCCCCGGCATCGCCAGCCGGCGGCCCAGCCACTCGGCGACCGGGACCGTCACGGCATTGCCGACCAGCGACCACCGCAGCGACGCGCGTCCGACCATCGCCGCGGGCGCCGTCCAGTCCGTCGGAAACCCCTGCAGACGCTCGGCGTCGCGGATATCGGGGGTGATCACCTGGCCGGTCGGCAGGAGGATCGCCGGCGGCGAGGCGATGCCGACCGTCGAGCCGTTCTTCAGCGTCGGAACGGCGTCCGGTGCCCAGCCGAGTCCGCGGATGCCCTCGGTCCAATAGAAGCCGTGGGCATGGGTGTCGAGCGCCGTCGGCCGCTCCGGCGGCGACCGGTCGTCGGCGAGCAGGACGTCGGCCGGATCGCAGTCGGTCCGCGTCGCCACGAACAGCACCCGCTCGCGCCGCTGCGGCAGGAAGGCGAGCGAGTTCACCACCCGATAGGCCCAACGGTAGCCGCGCTCTTCGAACGCCTCGACGAGCAGGCGCAATGCCTTGCCCTGGTCGAGATGCAGCATGAAGGAGACGTTTTCCAAGACGACCCAAGGCGCCGGGCGTCGGTCGAGCAACCGGAACACGTGGCCGACGAGCCCGGACCGCTTGCCGGCGATGCCGGCCGTCATCCCGGCCTGGCTCAGATCCTGGCAGGGAAACCCGGCGACGACGACGTCGGTGCCGCCGGGCAGCGCGCGCAGCGCCGTCACGTCGGGCGCGAGCGGCACGTCGGGGAAGCGGGCTGCGAGGACGGTCCGGGCCGGCTCCCAGACTTCGCAGAGCATCAGGCTCTCGTGCCCGGCAGCCGAGAGGCCGCGCTCGAGCCCGCCGATCCCCGCGAAAAGCCCCGCGACCTTCATGCCGTTCCTGCCCTGGTCCGTCCGTGCGACCGCCGAATCGGCCGGATCGAGACACGAGTGTACAGACGCTCGTGATGTGCCGCGCACTTTCCCGCACGCCGAATCGAAGCCCTTCCGGGCGTCACTGAGGTAAGAATGTTCTCACATTGTTCACGGGCAGGAAAGTGCCGGCTCCGGCGATCCACTGCGTTTCGTCGCGGTCGCCGGGCCGGTACCCCGGCTCGGCGACGATCGCTCATTCCGGCTCGAAATTCAGCGCGACGCCGTTGATGCAGTAGCGCTGGCCGGTCGGCGGCGGGCCGTCCGGGAAGACGTGGCCGAGATGGCTGCCGCAGCGGCTGCAATGCACCTCGGTGCGCACCATGCCCCAGCTGCGGTCGGTCGTGGTCTCCACCGCCCCGGGCACCGGGTCGTTGAAGCTCGGCCAGCCGGTGCCGCTCTCGAACTTGGTCTTGCCGACGAACAGCTTCTGCCTGCAACCGGCGCACACGAAGGCGCCCGGACGTTTCTCGTGCAGGAGCGAGCAGCTCCCCGGCGCCTCGGTGCCGTGCCGGCGCATCACCTGGTACTGCTCCGGGGTGAGCAGGCGGCGCCACTCCTCCTCGGTGCGGGTCACCGGATAGGTCTTCTCGGTCGTGCGCGTGTCCATCGGGGGTCTCCTGGTCGGGTCGGCGGGGCGCCCGGGGCGCGCCCGCGGGCGGCGTCACGGCCCACATGTGGTGGTTCGAGCCGGATTTTGCACCGTGGCAGGGCGGGCGAGGGCGCGGGCCGGTCCCGCCGCGGTGCTCCCGAGACGCCACCGAGAAACACAAGATTACGACAAATCGGAATCTTTCATTTTACCGAATGTCATGGGGCGTGATGGCATTTTGGGACCGTCGGAGAACGTGCGACGTCCGACGGGAGCCGAATCCATGACTCAGAGCCGCCAGTATCCGCGTTACCTGACGCTGAAGATGGGCCAGATCACGGGCGAGGATCTCGTCCGCGACTGTGCGGTCCTCAACGTGTCGCGCGGTGGCGCATGCGTGCTGGTCTCGGACATCGACAGCCTGCCGGAGACGTTCAGCCTCTCCTTCGACGGCGACACCCGCGACTGCGCGATCGCCTGGCGCGAGCGCCACCGGGTCGGCGTCGCCTTCACGGACGGCGAGCTCGACGAGACCGCGCTGCCGGACCCGCAGGCACTGCGCAGCGCCGAGCGCGGCGACGACGTGCTCCGCGTCGCCGAGCTCTTCCTGCGCGGCGTCCATGCCTACACGGAACAGCAGCTCGAGCTGTTCGACACCGTGATGCACCATCTGCTCGACAACACCACCGACATTGCGATGGCGCAGCTCTCGGTGCGCATCGCGCCGGTGCAGCGCGCCCCCGTCAAGGTGATCCACCGCCTCGCCGAGGACGACGACATCACGGTCTCCGGCCCGGTGCTGGAGCGCTCGCCGATCCTGGCGGAAGATTTCCTGGTGCGCATCGCCCGCGCCAAGAGCCAGGCGCATCTCTTCGCGCTCGCCGGTCGCATCATGGTGCCCGAGAAGGTGACCGACGTGCTGGTCGAGCGCGGCGACACGGCCGTCACGCATCGCGTCGCCGCCAACGACGGCGCCCTGATCTCGCGCGGCGGTTTCCAGCGCCTCGCCGGCCGGGCCCGCCAGGACGAGGAGCTCGCCAAGCACATCGTCCATCGCCGCGAGCTGCCGGCCGACATGTTCGCGGCGCTGGTGCGGCTGGTCGCCGAGCCGGTGCGCCAGCAGCTTCTGCGCGACCCCGATCCCGACGTGCGCCGGCGCATGGCGCAGTGCATGCTGCCCACGGCCGCCGACGAGGAGACGCCGAGCCGGACGCCCGCCCGCACCCGCCCGACCGACGCCGATCGCGACGAGAACACGGCCAAGCTGCGCAGCCAGCTCGTCGCCGCCGCGCGCGACGGCCGGCTCGAAGAGACGATCGACACGCTGGCCCGTCTCACCAAGGTGCCGGCCGAGGCGATCCGCAACCTGGTGCGGCTCGGCTTCGAGGATGGCGCGCTGGTGCTGTGCAAGGCGGCCGGGCTCGGCTGGCCGGACGCCAAGAGCGTCTTCACGGTGCTGATGACCCGCAACGCGCGCGTCGACTACAAGGCGGCCTTCGATCGCTACATCACCTTCTCGGGCGACGTGACGGACCGCGCGGTGCGCTACCTCAAGGCCAAGAAGTCGCCCTCCACCACCGAATTCCGCCGCATGCTGTGACGGATCCGGAGGTTTCGCACGGTCGCCCCGCGCGAAGGCCTCGCGGTCGAGCGCGCGCCCACGCGGGCGCGCGCTCATTTTCGTTTCGGAGCATCGGGTCGCTGCGGAGGAGGTCGCTCAATCCAGCGTTCGTCTGAACCGCGTCACCGCGATCGTCATCGCGATCAGCATCAGCACCACCAGCGACAGCGTGTCGTAGCGCAGATCCGCGAGCGTCGAGCCCTTCAGCATGATCGAGCGCACGATGCGCAGATAATGCGTCAGCGGCAACGTCTCACCGACATACTGTGCCCATTGCGGCATGCCGGCATAGGGGAACAGGAAGCCCGAGAGCAGGAGGTTCGGCAGGAAGTACATCATGGCCATCTGCATGGCCTGGAGCTGGTTCTGGGCGAGCGTCGAGAACGTGTAGCCGACCGAGAGGTTGGTGGCGATGAACAGCGTCGTCAACGCGGCGAGCAGCGCGAGATCGCCGAAGATCGGCACCGCGAACAGCAACGTGCCGGCGCCGACGATCAGCGAGCCCTGCAGGAACCCGATCACCACATAGGGCGCGATCTTGCCGAGCATGATCTCGACCGGCGAGATCGGCATGGCGAGCAGCGTCTCCATGGTGCCGCGCTCGGTCTCGCGCGTCACCGCGAGCGCCGTGAAGATCAGCATGGTGAGTGTCAGGATGGTGCCGAGCAGGCCGGGCACGATGTTGAGCTGGCTCACCGCGGCCGGATTGTAGCGGGCATGTGCCCGCACCTCGAAGGGCGGCGGCGTGAACTCGGGAATGGAGCGATCCCAGCGCAGCGCCGTGGTGGTGACGTTCGACAGCGCCGCCAGCGCCGAGCCGGAGCCGACCGGGTCGGTCGCGTCGGCCGCGACCAGGATCGCGGGGCGGTCGCCGCGTCGCAGATCGCGCTCGAAGTTCGCCGGGATTTCGATTCCGAACAGAACGGTGCCGGACTGCAGCAGGCGGTCGAACTCCGCCTCGTCGCGCGCCTCCTTCACGATGGTGAAGTATTTCGTGTTCTCGAGCGCGCGCAGAATCGAGCGGCCGACGTCGCTCGTCTCCTGCAGCAGCACGGCGGTCGGCAGATGGCGCGGCTGGGTGTTGATGGCGTAGCCGAACAGGAGGAGCTGCATCAGCGGAATGGTGATCATGGTGGCGAGCGACACCCGGTCGCGCCGCAGCTGCAGCACCTCCTTCAGCAGCACGGCGCCGACCCGGCGCAGGAACATGAGGGTGCCGGTGCCGATCATGGCCGACTCCGAGTGCTCTGGAACGGCCGAGCGTCCCGACAAGGTCCACCCTCGTGGTGAGGAGCGCTCCGCAGAAGCGCGTCTCGAACCATGTGGCCCCAACGCCGAGGCCGTCCTCGCCCTTCGAGACGGCTGCTTCGCAGCCTCCTCAGGGTGAGGACGGAAGGCGGCGTGGATGGTCGCGACGAGCCCGGCCATGACGAGCGCAGGCGGACCGAAGTGATCACGCTCGGCCTCCCTGCTGTGCCCGGCCCATCAGGTCGATGAAGACGTCCTCGAGCGACGGCTGGGCCTGCTCCCACGTCAGCGCCGGGTCGGCGCGCAGGTCGGTGATCGCGGCATTCACCTTGTCGTGGTCCGGGCCGGAGACGTGCAGGCTGGTGCCGAACGGGGCCACCATGGTGATGCCGTCGCGCTTCGAGAGCGTCTCGGCGAGCGCGACCAGGTTCGGCCCCGACACGGTCCAAGTGGTGAGATGCGAGGCCGCGATCACCTCCGGCACGGTGCCCTGCGCCAGCAGATCCCCGTAGGCGATGTAGGCGATCTCGTGACAGCGCTCGGCCTCGTCCATGTAGTGGGTCGAGACCAGCACGGTGAGCCCTTGTGCGGCGAGCGCGTGGATCTCGTTCCAGAACTCGCGCCGCGCCTTCGGGTCGACACCGGCGGTCGGCTCGTCGAGGAGCAGGAGCTTCGGATCGGGCAGCGTGCAGGCGCCGAGCGCGAGGCGCTGCTTCCAGCCTCCCGACAGCGCGCCGGCGAGGTGCTCGGCGCGGCCTTCGAGCCCGAGCCGGGCGATGGCGTCGCGGGCGGCGCGGCGCGGGTTGGGCAGCCCGTAGACGCGGGCGACGAACTCCAGGTTCTCGCGCACCGAGAGATCCTGATAGAGGCTGAAACGCTGCGTCATGTAGCCGACGTGACGCTTGATCGCGGCGGCGTCCTTGCGAATGTCGTAGCCGAGGCAGGTGCCGCGGCCGGAGTCGGGCGTGAGCAGGCCGCACAGCATGCGGATGGTCGTCGTCTTGCCCGAGCCGTTGGGCCCGAGAAAGCCGTAGATCAGGCCGCGCCGCACCTGCATGGTGAGGTTACGCACCACCACGGTGCTGCCGAACGATTTCGTCAGTCCCTCGACGTCGATCGCGATCGCGTGCGGATCGTCGGGCGGGGTCGCGGCCGAAACGGCCGGGGCAGGGGAGGAAACGGAGACCGTCATCGCGCCGCCCCGGTCGTGACCGGCGCAGGGGCGCCGAGGGCGACGTCGACGGGCTGGCCGACCCGCACGGCCTCCGGCCGGTCCGGGATCGCCTCGATCAGGAAGACGAGCTTGTCGCGCTCCTGGAGGCTGTAGATGACGGGCGGCGTGAACTCGGCCGAGCGGGCGATGAAGCTCACCTTCGCCGTGAGGTCGCCGGCGCAGCCGTCGCACGACACCCGCACCGTGTCGCCGTAGGCGAGGCGCGGCAGCGTCTCCTGCGGCACGTAGAAGCGGACCTTCAGGTTGCCGGGCGGCAAGATGGCGAGCACCGGCTTGCCGGCCGACACCATCTCGCCGGGGCGGAAGTAGATCTGCTGCACCGTTCCGGTCACCGGGCTCACGAGAACCCGACGGGCGAGATGCGTCTGCGCCGTGGCGAGCCGCGCCTTGGCGGTGCGCAGCGCCGCTTCGGCCTCGTCGTAGTTGCGCTGGGTGCCGGACTGGGTCTTGAGCAGCGTCTGTGCCCGCGAATAGGCTTGTTGCGCGTTCTCGAGCTGCGCCTCGTACATGTTCACCTCGGCGCGCTGGAGCGCGTCGTCCACGGTGAACAGCGGCGCCTTGGCCTCGACCTTGTCGCCCTCGCGCACCGAGAGCGTCTCCACCCGGCCGGCCTCGTCGGGGCCGACGAAGATCAGGTTCGCCTCGATCCAGCCCTGATAGGTCTTCGGCCCGTCGTTGCAGCCGGCGAGGGCGACGCTCAGCACCGCGACGAGCAGGAGCTTCACCGCGACGGCGGCGCGGGTCCGGAACCGGGTCATCGCGGCTCTCCCCGATCGAACAGGATGTCGAGATGGGCGCGCAGCAACGCCTCGACGTCGAGCGGCGCCCACCGGTCGAACAGGCTGCCCCAGATCACCGCCATCAGGCCGGGCGCGACGACGAGCTGCGGAAAGTCGACCAGGGCCGGGTGCCGGATCTCGCCGCGCGCGACGGCCCGCGTCAGCAGCGCCCGCATCGCCGCCATCGCGGGCGCGACGACGTTGCGATAGTGGAATTCGGCGAGCCGCGGAAAGCGCGGCCCCTCGTTCATCACCAAGCGCATCACCTGGCGGCGGGGCGTGCCGTAGATCTCCTTGGCGAAGACGCCGAGCAGATGCTCGAGCGCGACGCGGGCCGGCACGTCGTGGGACGGAAGCTGCCCGAGCTCGGCGATCAGCGGACCGAGGGTGGCCCGGATCAGCTCCTGGAACAGCGCCTCCTTGTCCTCGAAATAGAGGTAGATGGTGCCTTTGGCGACGCCGGCGCGCCTGGCCACGTCGTCGAGGCGGGCCGCCGCGAAGCCGCGCTCGCTGAACTCGTCGAGCGCCGCCTTCAGGATCGCCTCGCGCCGCATCGCGGTCTTCTCGGCTCTGCCGACGCGAGGCGACGGAGGCGTGGCCGGTCGGGTGGGGCGGACAGCGCGTGTGTCGGACCGGGGCGCGCGCGTCGGTCTCGTGGGCTTCGGCGTATCCATGGCCATTTCTATGACTGACTGGTCAGTCATATTTATGTCGTGACGGTCGCGGTCGCAACCCCGGTGGCATCGTCAGATGGGCGTATGCGCACTCTTACGGACCGGGGCGGCCTATCCTTCGCACGGCGCAGATCGCCTCCTCGAGCCTCCTCGAGCCTCGTCGGACCGCACGCCGCTCACGGTTGCGTGGGCGCGCTTGTCGCCGGCGGTGAGCCCACCACGGCTGGTCCGCCGCGGAGGAGGTCGCGTGTCCCGGGCGCGGCACCAGGCGCCGCGAACCGGGATCCGAGGGCGCCTCGGCTGGTCCCTTTGACGTGCCCCCGAGCCCCGGCTCTGCGGCGCGGCGAGCCGTGCCGGGGCAGGCGTCCGCGGCCCGCGAGGCGCGACCTCACATCCGCCACGCCAAGAGCCGCATGGCGTTCGCCGTGACCAGCACGGTGGCGCCGGTATCGGCCAGGATCGCCGGCCACAGGCCGGTGATGCCGGCGATGGTGGTGATCAGGAACACGGCCTTGAGCCCGAGCGCCACGAGGATGTTCTGGCGGATGTTGGCCGTCGCGGCGCGCGACAGGGCGACCAGGCGGGCGACGTCCATGACACGGCCGTGCAGCACGGCGGCGTCGGCCGTCTCCAGCGCCACGTCGGTGCCGCCGCCCATCGCGATGCCGACATCGGCGGCGGCGAGCGCCGGGGCGTCGTTGATGCCGTCGCCCACCTTGGCGACGGCGCCGCCGTTCGACTGCAGCTCGCGCACGATGCGCTGCTTGTCCTCGGGCATCAGCCCGCCATGGACCGCGATGCCGAGGTCGGCCGCGATCGCGGCGGCGGTGCGCGGATTGTCGCCGGTCAGCATCACGGGCGCGATGCCGGCGGCCTCGAGAGCGCGCAGGCCGGCCCGCGCGTCGGGGCGCGGCTCGTCCCGCATCGCGATCAGGCCCACCACGGTCTCCCCGGCGAGCAGCACCGCGACGGTCTTGCCCTCCTGCTCGAATTGTTCCACCCTGCCGCTCAGCTCGACCGACAACGTGACCCGCGCCGCTGCGGCCCGAGCGGAGCCCAGGAACAGCGTCTCGCCACCGAGCGTTCCGGAAACGCCTTCGCCGGGCAGCGCCGTCACGTCGGCAGCCGGCGGCACCGGTACGGTCTCGGCTTTTGCGCGCGTTAGAATCGCCAAAGCCAGCGGATGATTGGAGCCGGACTCCAGCGCCGCCGCCATGGAGAGCACCTGCCGCTCGCTGCGGCCGACCGCGACAAGGTCGGTGACGCGCGGCTTGCCTTCGGTCAGCGTGCCGGTCTTGTCGAGCGCGGCGTGCTTGATCGTGCCGAGCGTCTCCAGCACGGCGCCGCCCTTGACCAGCAGTCCGTGCCGGGCGCCGGCCGACAGCGCCGCGGCGATCGCGGCCGGCGTCGAGATGACGAGGGCACACGGGCAACCGATCAGCAGAAGCGCGAGGCCCTTGTAGATCCACTCGCCCCACGCCGCGCCGAGCAGCAGCGGCGGGGCGACCGCGACGAGCGCGGCGACCACCGCGACGGCGGGCGTGTACCAGCGGGCGAAGCGGTCGATCAGGCGCTCGGTCGGCGCCTTGGCGTCCTGCGCCTCCGCGACCAACCGCACCACCCGGGCGATGGTGTTGTCGGCCGCCGCCGCCGTCACCCGTACACGCAGCAGCGCGTCGGCCGCGATGGCGCCGGCGAAGACGCCGTCGCCTGGCGCCTTCTGCACCGGCACGCTCTCGCCCGTCACCGGCGACTCGTCGACCGCGGCGCGGCCATCGACCACCACGCCGTCGGCGGCGATGCGGTCGCCGGGCCGTACCAGGATGACGGCGCCGACGGCGAGCGTGTCGGCCGGCACCTCCTCGGTTGCGCCGTTCCGCTCCAAGAGCGCGGTCTTGGGCACCAGGGCCGAGAGGCTGCGAATGCTGTCGCGGGCGCGGCCGGCCGCGACGCCCTCCAGGAGCTCGCCGACCAGGAACAGGAAGACCACCATGGCGGCCTCCTCGGTGGCGCCGATCAGCACGGCGCCGACCGCCGCGACGGTCATCAGCATCTCGATCGAGAACGGCGTCCCGGCCCGCGCCGCGGCGACGGCCCGGCGCGCGATCGGCACGAGGCCGACCGCCAGCGCCACCAGAAAGGCGCCGGTCTCGATCGCCGGGACGAGCTGCCCGGCCGCATAAGCGGCGGCGAGCGCCGCCCCGCAGGCGAGCGTGAGCGTGCCCTTGCGGCTGCGCCACCACGGCGCCTCGCCGTCCGCTCCGTCATGACCATGGGCGTGATCGTGAGCGCCGTTGGCGGCGGCGGTGTCGCCGGGCGCCGGCGTGTCCAGGGGGGCGACGTCGTAGCCCAGCGCCGTCAGGCTCTGCCGTAAGGCGGGCAGGGCTGCGGTGCCGGTCGGATGCGTCACCGTCATGGTGCCGGTCGTCGCCGACACGGCGACCGCCGCCACGCCGGGCAGCCGGCTCACCGCCGTCTCCACCTTGGCGGCGCAGGATCCGCAATCCATTCCCGTCACGCGATACCGCGTCTCGACCACATCCGACATCGTCAGGCCCTTTCAAACGTCCGACTACGTCCTACATCCTCTAGCGACTAGAGGAGCAAGCCCTATGATGCACGGATCCGACACCGCCGATGCGGTCCCGATCGGCGAGGCGGCGAAGCGCAGCGGCGTCAAGGTGCCGACCATCCGCTATTACGAGCAGATCGGCCTTTTGGCCGCGCCGGCCCGCACCGAAGGGAACCGGCGGCTCTACACGCGGGCGGAGCTGCGCCGGCTCGCCTTCGTCCGCCACGCCCGCGAGCTCGGCTTCGGCGTCGAGGCGATCCGCACGCTGCTGACGCTGCAGGATCGGCCGGAGCAGCCCTGCGGCGAGGCCGACGCCATCGCCAAGGCACGCCTCGCCGAGGTGCGGGCCCGCATCGCCAAGCTGAAGGCGCTGGAGGACGAGCTCACCCGCATGATCGACGAATGCGCCTGCGGCCGCGTCGCCGACTGCCGGGTGATCGAGATTCTGGCCGAGCCGCATCGCCACGGCGCCCTGGCGTGAGGGTTGCGCGGGCGGGGATCGCGGCGGCGATGGTCACGCCGAGGGGCATCGGGCCGTCCCGGCCGCCGCCCCAGGTGCTGTGCGGACGCCGGCGTTACCCGATCGTGTCGAAGCCGGATCCGAGAGATCGATCTGGATGGCGCGCTCGGAGAGATTCGAACTCCCGACCCTCAGATTCGAAGTCTGATGCTCTATCCGGCTGAGCTACGAGCGCGTCGGCCCCGCGGCCGCGGCGTGGGCGCCGCGGCGGACCGGCGACCCTTATAGCCGATCGAGACGAAAAATCGACCCCGCAGGACCGCCTCCGGAATTCCCCGCCGAAGGCGTGTCCCGTGTCGGATTCGCGGTGGGGGGTGGAAAGAGGTCTGCGTCGGACCAGGTGACGCTCCGCCGATCACCGGCGTTTCGTGCGGAGCCCCCGAACGGCGAGACGACCGTCGCGTCATGCCACCGCGACCCAGGCGGCAGGGGTTTCACCGGCAGGGGTTGCACCGACACGGGTTGCGCCGCCACGGGTCACGCGACGGCGGATTGGCCCTGGCGGTCGTCGTCGCGCAGCACCATGGGGGCGCGCGGGACGTCGGGCATCGGGCCACCGAGCGGGCCGCCCAGCAGCGGACCCGCGAGGGTCTCGACGCGGTTGCGGCCGTTCGCCTTGGCCCGGTAGAGGGCGCGGTCGGCCACCGCCATCAGGGCCGCGAGGCTGCCGCCGACGTCGCTCGTCGTCGCCACCCCGACGCTGACCGTCGAGGTCGGCCGCACCGCCCCGAGGTCGAGCCGGCACACTTCGAACTCGACGCGGATGCGCTCGGCGACCGCGAAGGCCTCGGCGAGGCTGGCGCCCGGCAGCAGGCAGGCGAACTCCTCGCCGCCGGTGCGGCCGAGCACGTCGGTCGGCCGCAGCACCCGCTCGGCCGTGTCGCAGAAGGCGCACAGCACGCGGTCGCCGGCCTGGTGCCCGAACGTGTCGTTGACGTGCTTGAACTTGTCGATGTCGAGCATCAGCAGCGCCGCCTCGCCGCCGCCGGCGAGCAGCCGCCGCAGGATGCGCTCGCCACGCTCGAAGAAGGCGCGGCGGTTGGCGACGCCGGTGAGCGGGTCGACCAGTGCGGTGCGCTTGTGCTCCAGCACCAGCCGCTCCTTCGACATCGCCATCACCAGGAACGCGAGCGAGAAGGAGAACAGCACGAGGCCCGCCGCGCCGAGCGGCACCAGGGTCGCGGTGAAGGAGTTCTCGGGCGCGGGAAACACGAGCTTGTCGGCGATCGGAATGCGGATCAGCACGCCGACGGCCTGCAGAAGCAGAATGAAGATGGTCGGCCAACGCGAGACCAGCTCGGGGTTTTTCGGCCGCAGATACTCTGCCGCGGTGAGCAGCAGATAGGAGGAGATGAGGATCGCCGACACACGGATGCGCAGCGGCATGTCGGTCCAGTAGAAGTCGAACTGGCACGCCACCATCCAACCGACCGAGACGGCGAGCAGCACCGTCATGCGCGGCTTGCGCCCCTCGAAGGTGCGGGCGCCGGTCCACATCATGCCGTAACCAAACAGCTGGATCGGATTGCCGATGGTGATCGAGATCTCGTCCGGGATCACCCCGCGCAGAACCACGAGGCCGGTGCCGCCGACGACCAGCAGCAGCCCGCCGCCCCACCAGGCGAGCGTCGTCGACGTCCGGTCCTGCAGCCAGGCGAACAGCAGCATGAAGCCGCTGATCGCCGCGGCGAAGGCAGTCACGGCGAAGAGGGTGGGCTGATCAATGTGCATCGGCGATCCGGTCGCGGCGTCCATTTGGCACGGCGCGAGCCTCCGGTTCTAGCCGATTCCGATGAGAGTCCTGTTCCCGATTGAGTAAAAGTTTAAGCGGCTCGGGCGACGGTTCGTCAACCATGTCGGCGGCGTCCGTCACGCGGTCGTGAAGGCGGCCGACGCACGGTCGTCCCGGGCGGCGGCGGGTGCCGGCGCGCTCCACTCCACCCGGTTGCGGCCGTTCGCCTTGGCCGCGTAGAGCGCGCGGTCGGCGCGGTCCATCAGCCCCGCCAGGTCATGGTCGAGCGCGCTGGTCGCCGCGACCCCGATGCTGACCGAGACCGGATCCGTGGTGCCGATCGTCGGCCCCTGGCCGGCGAACCAGTCGCGGATGCGCTCGGCGATCTGCATCGCGTCGGTCACGCCCGCGCCCGGCAGCAGGCATGCGAACTCCTCGCCGCCGGTGCGGGCGAGCAGGTCGGTCGGGCGGAGCAGGGCGGCGGTGCCGTCGCAGAACAGCCGCAGCGCGGCGTCGCCGGCGGCGTGCCCGAGCCGGTCGTTGATCCGCTTGAACAGGTCGAGGTCGATCATCAGCAGTGCCGCCGGACGGCCGTCGGCGAGGGTCCGGGCGAGCGTCCGCTCGCCGCGGTCGAAGAACGCCCGCCGGTTGGCGACGCCGGTCAGCGGATCGCGCAGCGCGTCGCGGCGAAGCTCGGTCTCGACCCGATCCTTCGCCATCGCCAACACCAAGAACGGCATGGAATCGGCCGCGAGGAACAGGGCGATGATCCACAGCGGGACCACGATCCCGACCTGGTCGGCCGGAACCGGGAAGACGAAGTGGCCGGCGAAGGGGATGCGCACCGCATAGAGCGCCGCCTGGATCGACAGGAGCCCGACGGCGAGCCCGCGCGACACCGGCCGGAGCTCCGGCATCCGGGCATACGCCCGGGCGGTCAGCGCCAGGATGACGACCGCCAGGACGGAGAACGCCTGCAGGCGGGTCTCCTGCGAGTCCCGGAACGCCGGCAGCTGCCACAGCATCACCCAGACGACGGCCCCGAACGCCGCGACCGCCGGCCGCGGCCGCGCCCCGGCGAAGACATGGGCCGCGCACCACATTCCGCCGTAGGCGGCGAGCCAGAGGCTGCCGCCGACGACGATCGAGACCGTGTCCGGCAGCACGCCGCGCCCGACGACCACCACGGCGGCCACGGCGAGCAGCAAGGTCGCGCCGCCCCACCAGGCGAGCGTCGCCGCCTTCCGGTTCTGCAACCAGGCCACGAGCAGCATCGCGCCGCTGGCCGCGGTCGCCAGGATCGCGACGATGTAAAGGGTCGGTAGGTCGAAGCGCATGCTCGTCGTCTCGGCCCTCGCGGCGCCGCGCTGCGCCGCGCCGGTGGCGGGGGCGATACGGCGCGACCGGCCTCGGCAGCTTCGTCGAAGGGTAGTCCGGGAGGGTGAAGATCCGGTTTCGACTATCCGGTGTTCCGTGCGACACGGATCTGGCCGTGGGGCTGGTGGGCGGGGATTGGGCGCGGCTCGAATCCGCTGCTATGGGTCTGGAGGGCTCGGCAGAACCATTCGAGGAGAGACAGCATGGACGTGAAGGCGGCGGTGGCGTTCGAGGCCGGAAAGCCTCTCGAGGTGACGACCGTCCAGCTCGAGGGGCCGCGTGACGGCGAGGTGCTGGTCGAGATCATGGCCACCGGCATCTGCCACACCGACGAGTTCACGCTGTCGGGGGCCGACCCGGAGGGGCTGTTCCCGGCGATTCTGGGCCACGAGGGGGCCGGCATCGTCCGCGCCGTCGGCGCCGGCGTGACCTCGGTGAAGCCGGGCGACCACGTCATCCCGCTCTACACGCCGGAGTGCCGGCAGTGCCCGTCCTGCCTGTCGCGCAAGACGAATCTCTGCACTGCGATCCGCGCGACCCAGGGGCAGGGGCTGATGCCGGACGGCTCGTCGCGCTTCGCGCTCGAAGGCAAGCCGATCCACCACTACATGGGCTGCTCCACCTTCGCCAACTTCACGGTGCTGCCCGAGATCGCCGTGGCGAAAATCCGCAAGGACGCCCCCTTCGACAAGGTCTGCTACATCGGCTGCGGCGTGACCACCGGCATCGGCGCCGTGATCAACACGGCGAAGGTGGAGCCGGGATCGACCGCCGTGGTGTTCGGGCTCGGCGGCATCGGCCTCAACGTGATCCAGGGCCTGCGTCTGGTGGGCGCCGACATGATCATCGGGGTCGACATCAACAACGACAAGAAGGCGTGGGGCGAGCGCTTCGGAATGACGCATTTCGTCAACCCGAAGGAGATCGGCGGCGACCTCGTCCCGTATCTGGTGAACCTCACCAAGCGCGGGGCCGACCAGATCGGCGGCGCCGATTACACGTTCGACTGCACCGGCAACGTCACGGTGATGCGCCAGGCGCTCGAATGCTGCCACCGCGGCTGGGGCGTCTCGGTGGTCATCGGGGTGGCGCCGGCCGGCGCCGAGATCCAGACGCGGCCGTTCCAGCTCGTCACCGGGCGGGTGTGGAAGGGCTCGGCCTTCGGCGGCGCCCGCGGCCGCACCGACGTGCCGAAAATCGTCGACTGGTACATGCAGGGCAAGATCGAGATCGACCCGATGATCACCCACACGCTGCCGCTGGCCGAGATCAACCGCGGCTTCGACCTCATGCACGCCGGCGAATCGATCCGCAGCGTCGTGGTGTATTGACGGCGCCGTGCCCCCACAAGGTGCGTCGGGCTGTCGGCACGACGCGCCGCAGAGCCGCGGCCCCGGGGCCGCGGAGACGGCGGCCCGGCGAGCCATCGGGCGATCGGCTGCATGTCCCGGGTCACGGCGCGATGTGGCGCGCCCGGGACACGAGGCTCGTCCCGGGCGCCCCGACGATCGGTGCCTGCGACGACCTCGCCATGGCCCGGTTGCCGCTTTTCCGGGCGGAACGGGTGGAAATGCGTGGCGGGATCGTGTAGACGCGGCGCGCCGCCCCTATATGTCGCCGGTCGGCCCCCGCCTCGGAACCGCGAGGCGGGGTCAGCCACGGCCGGATGTCCGGGATTTTTCAGCGTCGTTTCGAGCGGACCGTTCCATGCAGACCGTCGTCATCGTCGTCCACCTGATGATCGTGCTCGCCCTGATCGGGCTCGTGCTCCTGCAGCGTTCGGAGGGCGGGGCGCTCGGCATCGGCGGTGGCGGCGGCTTCATGAGCAACCGCGGCTCCGGCAACGCGCTCACCCGGGCGACCGCGGTCCTCGCCGCGGCGTTCTTCGTCACCAGCCTCCTGCTCTCGGTGCTGGCCGGCCTGTCGCATCGGCCGACCACGGTGATCCCGGCGGCCGACGGCCCGGCCGCTCCGGCGCCCGGCGCCCCGGCGCCGATCGGCTCGGGCGGCGGCGTCCTCGACCAGCTCCAGCGCGGCCAGCCGGACGCCCCGGGTGCGCCTGCCGCGCCCGCGACTCCGGCCCCGTCGGCACCCGCTCCGGCCGCCCCGTCGGGCCCGGAAGTGCCGCGCTCGCAGTGACGGCGGCCGGCTCCCGCCGGCGCGCGTCCGGGCCGCGGTCGAAGGGCCGCGAACCCTCGATCACCATCCCGTCATCCACGGCCGGGCGAGCCTCGCCCGGGGCCTCCGGATCTGGAGCCAAGCCATTGCGAGATGGCCTGAAAATTCATGACGTTCCAGTCCCGGAGCGGATCGTCGGGTCTGCCTTGCGCGCAAAGACCTCGTCGAATCGTTCCAGCTTGGCTAGAGGTTGAGCCCCATGACGCGGTACATCTTCATCACCGGCGGCGTGGTCTCCTCCCTCGGCAAGGGCCTCGCTTCAGCGGCACTCGGCGCGCTCCTGCAGGCGCGCGGCTACTCGGTCCGCCTGCGCAAGCTCGACCCCTATTTGAACGTCGATCCGGGCACCATGTCGCCGTACCAGCACGGCGAGGTGTTCGTCACCGACGACGGCGCCGAGACCGATCTCGACCTCGGTCACTACGAGCGCTTCACGGGCCGCCCGGCGACCCGCCAGGACAACATCACCACGGGCCGCATCTACCAGGAGATCCTCTCCAAGGAGCGGCGCGGCGACTATCTCGGCGCCACCATCCAGGTGATCCCGCACGTCACCAACGCCATCAAGGATTTCGTCCGCGAGGGCAGCGAAGGCTACGACTTCGTCCTGGTCGAGATCGGCGGCACGGTGGGCGACATCGAGGGCCTGCCGTATTTCGAGGCGATCCGCCAGTTCGGCATCGAGGTGCCGCGCGGCAGCGCCATCTACATCCACCTGACGCTCTTGCCCTACATCCCCTCGGCCGGCGAGCTGAAGACCAAGCCGACCCAGCACTCCGTCAAGGAGCTGCGCTCGATCGGCATCCAGCCCGACATCCTGCTGTGCCGGACCGACCGGCCGATCCCGAAGGAGGAGCGGCGCAAGCTCGGCCTGTTCTGCAACGTGCGCGAGAGCGCCGTGATCGAGGCGCGCGACGCCGACAACATCTACGCCGTGCCGGAGGCCTATCACGACGCCGGCTTCGACGCCGAGGTGCTGCACGCCTTCGGCCTGCCGGCCGACCGCGAGCCCGATCTGACGCGCTGGCGCACCATCAACGAGCGCATCCGCAACCCCGAGGGTGACGTCACCATCGCCATCGTGGGCAAGTACACGGGCATGAAGGACGCCTACAAGTCGCTCATCGAGGCGTTGAGCCACGGCGGCGTCGCCAACAAGGTGAAGGTCAATCTCGACTGGATCGAGAGCGAGGTGTTCGAGCGCGAGGATCCGGCGCCGTTCCTCGAGCACGTCCACGGCATTCTCGTGCCCGGCGGCTTCGGCCAGCGCGGTGCCGAGGGGAAGATTCGCGCCGCCCAGTTCGCCCGCGAGCGAAAGGTGCCGTATTTCGGCATCTGCTTCGGCATGCAGATGGCGGTCGTCGAGGCGGCCCGCAACCTGTGCGGCATCGCCGAGGCGAACTCGACCGAGTTCGGCGCCACCGCCGAGCCGGTGGTCGGCCTGATGACCGAGTGGATGCGCGGCAACGAGCTGGAGACGCGGTCGCAGGGCGGCGATCTCGGCGGCACCATGCGGCTCGGCGCCTACCAGGCCGAGCTCGCCCGCGGCAGCAAGGTCGCCGCCATCTACGGCACGACCGAGATCTCCGAGCGCCACCGCCACCGCTACGAGGTCAACACCGGCTACAAGGACCGGCTGGAGCAACAGGGCTTTCGCTTCTGTGGCATGTCGCCGGACGGGCTCTTGCCCGAGATCGTCGAGTATGTCGACCATCCGTGGTTCATCGGCGTCCAGTTCCATCCCGAGCTGAAGTCGCGACCGTTCGCGCCGCATCCGCTGTTCGCCTCCTTCGTCGGCGCCGCGGTCGAGCAGAGCCGGCTGGTCTAGCCGACCCCGCCCGGGCCGCCGGCCGGCCGGGGCGGGCGCATTGCAGGAAGGACACCCCCGATGAAGCACCTTCTCGCCGTCCTGGTGGCGCTGCTGGCGATCCTGTCCTGGACCTTCGCCGGCACCATCGTCGAATTGGAGACCTACCGGTCCGCCAACGCGCAGGGGCTCTGCCACATCGCCAATGCGGACTACAGCGGCGACGCCGGCGCGCGGGCGCAGCGCGAACGCTGTCTCGCCGCGACCCACACCGGCACCAGCTTCGGCCGGCACCTGCTGAACGCGCTCGGCTGGTTCTGAGCGCCGTCGATCGCAGGCTTCCCGCAGAGCGAGGATGACGATTCCGGACGACGAGCGCCTGGGCGTGCACACACGCATACGTGACTCGGGGGACCGGGGCCGACCGGGCTAGACTCGACATCTCGAAACCGATCCGGAGTCGTACCGATGGTCTCGTCCCCGCTGCGCGCGTCGTTGCTCGCCACCGCCGTTCTGTTCGTCTTGGGCGCGGTGTCCGCCGTCGCCGGCGACGCGATGCCGGCTGCCGGCGAGCGGACCGCGGGCCTCGGCTGGACCGAGGTCGGACCGCCGACCGCCCGGTTCGCGCCGGCCGCGCCGCTGCGGCTCGGAACCCTCCAGGCGACCGATCTGCTCGGGCCGGTGACGCTGGTGCGCCCGGCCAGGCCCTACGACCTCGAGGCGTTCTCGCCGCACCTCACCGGCACGCCGCAGGCGCCGGCGACCGCGATCGCCGACCCGCTCTACGGGAAGGCCCCCTTGATGGCGCAGGGCGTGGAGTAGGGCACTGACGTCGGCACGCCGCCGCACGGCGCCTCTGCTATGATGGCGGACGCAACACCGAGCGGCGGGGCGGCCCGGGCGGAGCCGGCATGAGCCACGACATCCCGACCAAGGCGCAGGCGACGCGAGCACGAACGGCTCGTGCGACGTCGGCAGACGGGCCGACCGTCGACGCGCCGACCCTCTACGATGCGGACATCCTGCTGTGGTCCGAGCAGCAGGCGGCGGTGATCCGCGCACTCGGCCACCGCCGCGACCTCCCGAACGACCTCGACATCGCGAACGTCGCCGAGGAGATCGAGAGCGTGGGACGGTCCGAGCTCGCCACCGTGAAGAGCCAGATCCGGCAAATCCTTCTCCACCAGATGAAGCTCGCGATCGAGCCGCAATCGGACGCAGTGCGTCACTGGGAGGGTGAGATCGTCACGTTCCATTCCGAGCTGGTCGATCGATATGCGCCATCCATGGCACAGCGCATCGATATCGACGCGATCTGGCGCTCGGCCCGGGACAGCATGAGGCGGAGTACACGAGGCACCCAAAGCGCCGCGTTCAGCGCAGGCCTTCCCGAGACGTCGCCATTCGGCCTCGACGACCTCTTGGGCGAGCGGATCGATCCCGCCCTCCTGGCGGCGCGGCTGCAGGCACCGCCGTCGGCGCCCGCCTGAGCCGGGCGGGCCTATGCGCCGACGGCCTCCGCCATTCGAGGCGCGGCCGGCGCGTGCTGCGGCTGCATGAAGCCGTCGAAATACGCGGCCAGGGCGGCGTAGCCATCGAGCGGCAGCACCTGGGCGACGTACTGATCCGGCCGCACCACGACCACGCAGCCGGCGGTACGGTCGATGCCCCGCATCTCGAAGATGTCCTGCGCCGGCAGCCCGCCCGACGGGCCGGCCCGATGGTCGGCGCAAAACACCTTCTCGTAGTCGCGCAAGGCCAAGCGGCCCTTGGCCGGCAGCAGCAGGGCCGGCAGCGCCCCGATGTCGAGGGCGCGATGGTGCTCCTGGAACACCGCCCGCACGTCGATGACGGCGTCGATGTCCTCGTCGGCGCGTGTGTGTCGCCGCACCGGCGAGGCCGGATCGTCGGCGAGCCGGTCGCACAGCCGCCGCACCGCGGAATCCTCGGCGGACAGGTCGCCGGCCGGGGCGAAGACAAAAATCCGGAAGCGCCCGTCCGCCTCGACCACGTGGCCGAGATGCATGGGCTTGGCGTCGGCGAGCCGCACCACGGGCGCCGAGTGGAAGCGCGTTCCGACCACGAAGCCGGTCGCCAGATGCTGGTGTCGGCCGTCGCCGGTCAGCAGCGCCGGCGCGTAGCGGGTCGCCGTGCCGGCCGTGTAGCGGCCGTGGGTGACGAAGTAGCGCCGCGTCGCTTCGGGATCGACCTCGCGGCCGTCGGCGTGCGCCGAGGCGAGCAGGGCCGCCCATTCGCGATCGAAGTCGATCAGCTCCTTGGCGATGGCGCGCCGCTCGGCCGAATAGGTGGCGAGCAGCGCCTCGGGGCTGCGTCCGCGCAAGACCGCGGCGAGCTTCCAGCCGAGATTGAAGGCGTCCTGCATGGAGACGTTCATGCCCTGGCCGGCCTTCGGGCTGTGGGTGTGGCAGGCGTCGCCGGCGATGAAGACGCGGGGCGTCCTCGCGACGCCGTGGCCGGCGGCGTCCGGCGTGTCACGGTCCGGGCCGTCGTCGAACTTGTCGGTGAGGCGCTGGCCGATCTCGTAGACCGACCACCACGGCACCTCCTTCGGGTCGAGCTTGTAAGGATGGAGGATGCGCTGCGCCTTGGCGATCAGCGCGTCGAGCCCGATGTTGCGCGCCGCGACCCGCTCGCCGGCGTCGAGCGCGGTCAGCTCGACATAGAGCCGCACCAGATGGCCGCCCTCGCGCGGGATCACGATGATGCTGCCCTCGTGCGCCGACTGAATCAGCGCCTTGCAGCGGATATCGGGAAAATCCGTGACGGCGAGCAGATCCATAACGCCCCAGGCGTGGTTCGCCGAGTCTCCGACCAGCTCGCGCCCGATCGCCGTCCGCACGGCGCTGCGCGCCCCGTCGCAGCCCACGACGTAACGCGCCCGCACGGTCTCGACCACGCCGGTCGCGGTGCCGTCCGGCCCCGTGCGCTCCAGCGTCACGGTGACGCCGTCGTCGTCGCGCACGAGGCCCGTGACCCGCCGCGCGTAGAACGGCTCGAGCTTCGCGGCCGACTTGCGCATGCGCTCCAGATAGAAGTCGTGCACACGTGCCTGGTTGAGCACCACGTGCGGAAACTCCGAGAGCCCGTCCTCGACGTCCTGCACGACGCCGCTGCGCGCGATTTTTTCCGATGCCGCCGGGTCCGGCCGCCAGAACGTCGTCTCGGTGATCCAGCACGCCTCCTTCAGCACCCGGTCGGCGAAGCCGAAGGCGTTGAACATCTCCATGGTGCGGCAGGCGATGCCGTCGGCCTGGCCGCGCCGCATCGGCTCGCTCTTCTGCTCGACGATGCACGTCTCGATGTCCGCGAACGCCGCGAGCTGGGCGGCGAGCGTCAGCCCGGCCGGCCCGCAGCCGACGATCAGCACGTCGACCGCGGCAGGGAGCGGCCCCTGCGCGCCGGCGACCGCCGGATATCGCTCGGCGGGGTCGAAAATCGCCGGATCGCCCGGCACGAAGCCGTCCTGATGGAACTGCATGCGTCCTCCCGTCGGCGGACTCTTGTCCGATGGCCGCCTTTGAAAATTCCGTCTCGATCCGTCACGCTGAGGTGCCCGGCACTCGGATTCGCGCTTCGCGCGGCCCGAACGTAAACGCCGCCGGGCCACGGCAAGTCGGCCTGCCGACTTGCCGACGTAAGATGTCGATCCCGGGCGAGCCCGAGAACGGTGGGGCGGCGGCCGGCGACGGGGCCGTTCATCCTTCGAGGCTCGCTTCGCGAGCACCTCCGGATGACGGGGCCGAGTCGGAACCACCCGCGACCTGCCGGTGGTCGGCCGTGCTTGCGCGTTCGCCCGGTTCGGCGTCTATTGATCAGCATACTGACGATCAGTATGCTGTCAATCGCGCGACACCCGACCGTGACCAGCGCTGGACGAGCGAGACCCGCATGGACGATCCCAAGAACATGCCCGGCCATCTGGCGCGCCGGTTCCAGCAGATCGCGGTCGCCTGCTTCGTCGCCGAGGTGGAGAAGGCGGGCTTCGACCTCACGCCCGTGCAATACGCGGCGCTCGCCGCGCTCGATGCGCACCCTGGAACGGATCAGATCGGTCTCGCCGGTCTGATCGCCTACGATCGCACCACCATCGGGGGCGTCGTCGACCGGCTGGTGCAGAAGGGCCTCACGGTGCGCGAGGAAAGCCCGACCGACCGCCGTGCCCGCGTCCTCACCCTCACGCCGGCCGGCAAGAAGACGCTGCGTGCGATCGGCCCGGCGGTCGCGGCGGCCCAACGCACCATGCTGCGCGGCCTCACGGCGCAGGAGGGTCGCGACCTCGTTCGCCTGCTGCAAAAGGCGGTCGCCGGGGGCAACGATCTCAGCCGTGCGCCGCGGCGCGAGATGGTGGGCCAGGGCGCCGCACGGGGCCGCCCGTAGCCCGGGTGGCGCGACGGCCGAGGACGCCGGGACCGTCGGGCAGTCCGGACATGCACGCGGATCGTTCGGATGGTTCGGATCGTTCGTTTCGCCCGCGTCCTCACACCATCGTCCCCACCGTCGCGCCGATCACGCAGGTTGAGAGCGTGCCGGACACGATCGACTTCAGCCCGAGCGACACGATCTCGTCGCGGCGCTCGGGGGCCATCGCGGCGAGCCCGCCGATCATGATGCCGAGGCTGCCGAAATTGGCGAAGCCGCACATCGCGTAGGTGAGGATCAGGCGCGCGCGCGGATCGAGCGCGTCAGCCGGCAGCTTCGACAGCTCCACATAGGCGATCAGCTCGTTGAGGACGGTCTTGATGCCCATCAGCCCGCCGGCCGTGACGGCCTGATCCCACGGGAGGCCGAGCAGCCAGCACACCGGCGCCATCAGGAGGCCGAGGCCGCGCTGCAGCGTCACGGGCGCGCCCATCACGTCGGGCAGCAGGCCGAGGATCGCGTTGGCGAGGTGCACGAGCGCCACCAGCACGATGATCATGGCACAGATGTTGAGGAGCAGCTCGAGCCCGACCGTGGTGCCGCGCACGATCGCGTCCATGGTGCTGTCGGCGATCTTGGCCGGCGCGGTCGTGGGCGCCGCGGTGGTGCCGCCGGCCGGGTCCGGCACCATCAGGTGCGACACCAGGATGGCGGCCGGCGCGCCGAGGATCGAGGCGACGGCGAGGTGACCGGCGACGTTCGGCACCACGTCGCGCAGCAGGGTCGCATAGAGCACGAACACGGTGCCGGCGATGCCGGCCATGCCGCCGGTCATCACCATGAACAATTCGCCGCGCGTCAGCCCGGCCAGATACGGCCGGATGAACAGCGGCGCCTCGACCATGCCGACGAAGATGTTGGCCGCGGTCGACAGCCCGACGGCGCCGCCGATGCCGAGCGTCCGCTCCAGCATGAGCGAGAAGCCACGCACGACCGGCTGCAGCACCCCCCAGTGGAACAGCAGCGTGGTCAGCGCGCTGACCACCAGCACGATCGGCAGCGCCTGGAAGGCGAGCACGAAATCGGCGCCCGGCGTCTTCGGGTCGAAGGGCAGGGGACCGCCGCCCAGATAGCCGAACACGAAGCCGGTGCCGGCGCGGGTCGCGGCCGCGACGGCGTCGACCCCGGCGGCGATCCCCGAGAACGCCGCCGTCACGCCCGGTACTTTCAGGAGCAAGAGCGCCAGGCCGACCGTCAGGGCGAGCGCCAGCGCCACCGTGCGGGGCCGCACGGCGCCGCGATCCTCGCTGATCGCGAAGGCGAGGCCGAGCAGGACGAGGAGCCCGAAGGCCGATTGAAGCTGCGGCAGGAACGGCACGGCTGGAGCTCCCAGGGCGGCTGTGGGGCGCGGTTCGGGGCGGTCGAAGCCGGTCGGACCCCGCCGGTCGGTCCGCGCCGGTCGGTCCGCGCAGGGACGATCAAAGCAGGATTCGTGCGCGCCGGCGCCACCTCGATACCGCGCCCGGGCCGGTCCCGCCGACAGGCCTGTCGGGGCCGCCCGTGGAGGTGCCGGGCTCCGGCGTAGCGCTCCGACGTCGCAGCACCCGGGTCCGGCCGACGGCGGCGCGCCGGCGTGTTATGGTTGCGGCATTGCCGCCAGCGGAGACCCGCAATGGCTCGGATTCGCTTCGACTTCGGATTGCTGACCATCGACGCCACCTTGCTCGACGACAGCCCGACCGCCACGGCCGTGCTGGAGGCGCTGCCGTTCACGGCCTCGGTGCTGACCTGGGGCGACGAGGTCTATTTCGAGGTGCCGGTGCGCTCGCCTCGCGAGGCGGCGGCGCGTGCCGTCGTCACCCCGGGCGAGATCGCCTACTGGCCGGACGGGCCGGCGATCGTCATCGGCTACGGCCGCACCCCGATCAGCCAGGACGGAGAGACCCGGCTCGCCGCGCCGTGCAACCTGTTCGCCCGCGCCGACGACGACGTGAGGACGCTCGCCGCCGTCGCCGCGGGGGCGCGCGTCACGGTGATCCGGCTCGATTGAGGGACCACGGCCCGCGTCCGCCGGCACCACCGCTCCGGCTCAGCCGGTGCTCGGCCGGCCACCGGGCGGCCTTCGGCCTTTGTCGTCCGGATGGGCGATGCGCCCCGCGAATTCTCGTCCGATCGGGCGATATTTCGTCCGACCGCGGCAACGGCTCGTCAATCGTCGGAAAATAAACCCCTCGTTGTCGGCGCGGCATTAACGGTTCCGTGCCGGCACCGGCGGCATGTTGCGCCGACGACACCCCCGCAGAAGCGCGGGGACGATCCGCCGGACGGCGGAGGAAATGGACCCGGCAGAATCCGAGATGTCCGCCTTGACGAAGCGACTGTCCGAGGGCCTGTCGAAGCTCGACGCAGCTTTCGGCCGAGAATGGCCGGGCCGGCTGCGGCTCGGTCGGCTCGGCCGCCACGGCGTCGTGCTGCTCGGGCTCGTCTGCATCGCCGCGATCTGGGCCGGCGCTCTCTACGGCATCCACGAGGAGCGCCGGGCCGCCGCCCAGGAGGCGCGGCAGACCACCGCCAATCTCGCCCGCGCCTTCGAGGAGCACATCGTCCGCTCGATCCGGGCGGCCGACCAGACGCTCCTGTTCGTGCGCGAGCTCTATGCCCGCGATCCGGTCGGGTTCGACGTCCGGCCCTGGGCGAGGGTCAGCGAGGCGGCGAACGACTTCACGGTCCAGGTCTCGATCATCGACGCCACCGGTCGCTTCCTGATGAGCAACTTCGATCCGGAGGGGCGCACCCGGGTCGATCTCTCCGATCGCGCCCATGTCCGGGTCCATCTGGCCGGTGGCGAGGACGTGCTGTTCATCAGCGAGCCGGTGTTCGGCCGCGTGAGCAACAAGTGGACCATCAATCTCTCGCGGCGCATCTCGGCACCGGACGGCGGCCTGCGCGGCGTCGCCGTGGTGTCGATGGATCCAGCCTATCTGTCGCGCTTCTACGATTCGATCGACCTCGGACGCAAAGGCGTCATCTCGCTGGTGGGCACCGACGGCGTGCTCCGCATCCGGGTCGGCAGCGGCGAGCCGGTGATCGGCCTCAAGCTCGCCGGCAGCCCGTTCTTTTCGACCGTGATGCGGACGCCGGTCGGCCATTACGAATCGCGCAGTCCGGTCGACGCCGTCCCGCGCACCTACGGCTACCGCGCCGTCAAGGATCTGCCGCTCCTCGTGCTGGTCGGCCTCGCCGACGAGGAGATCTTCGCCGCCGCCGAGCGCAACCGCATCGGCTACCTCGTCGCCGCCGCCGTGCTCACGCTGATCATCGTCGGCGTCATTGTGCTGCTCCAACGCTACCAGCGGGGCCTGCAGCGGGCGACCGCGGCGGCCGAGGCGGCGGCCCGCACGCGATCCGACTTCATCGCCGTGATGAGCCACGAGATCCGCACCCCGCTCAACGGCGTCATCGGCATGTCGGGGCTGTTGATCGACAGCGGCCTCGAGGGAGAGCAGGCGCGCTTCGCCGTCACACTGCGCGAGTCCGCCGAGCACCTTCTGCACATCGTCGACGACGTGCTCGACTTCTCCAAGCTCGACGCGGGCTGCCTGCAGCTCGAGGCGGTGCCGTTCGACCTCGCTCGCCTGGTCGAGGGCACGGTGCGGGGCGTCGCGGCGCGCGCCGCCCAGAAGGGCCTCGCCCTCGCCGTGGTCCTGACGCCCGATCTGCCGCGCACCGTGGTGGGTGATCCCGCGCGCATCCGCCAAGTGCTGCTCAACCTGATCACCAACGGCCTCAAGTTCACCGACATGGGCGGCGTCACGGTCGACGTGTCGGTGGTGGCGTCGAAGACGCCGCGGCGGGTCGGCATCGCGTTCGACGTCGTCGATTCCGGCATCGGCATCCCGGCCGAGGCGATGGAGCGGCTGTTCACCGCCTACTACCAGGCCGACACCTCGGTGTCGCGCCGTTTCGGCGGCACCGGCCTCGGCCTCGCCATCTGCCGGCGCCTCGTCGAGCACATGGGCGGAAGCATCACGGTCGACAGCGCCGCCGGCTACGGGTCGACGTTCCGGGTCTGCCTCGACCTCGCGCTGGAGGATCCCGAGACGCCGCTTCTCGGCGGCATGGCGGCCGATGCGCCGCGCATCCTCGTCGTCGATCGCAATCCGGTGTCGCGCACCGCGCTGGTGCGTCAGCTCGCGCTGCTCGGTGCCGAGGCGAGCGCCGCCAACACCCGCGAGCTCGGCGTCTCGATGGCGTGGAACGCCGCCGTCACGGCGCATCCCTTCACCTGCATCGTCATCGACGAAACGGTCGCCTCGGCCGAGATCGTCCGCTCGCTGCGGGCCGAGCCGTGCATGGCCGCGGCCCGGTTGGTGCTTCTCGCGGACGCCGCCACGACGCAGCCGCCGTATGTCGGCTTCGACGCGATGCTGCACAAGCCGCTCGCCTTCGAGGCGGTGCGCGACGCCATCCTGGCCGGGACCGGCGGGGGGGAGCCGAGCGGGGTCGCGCCCGACGGCGACCCGCCGCCCCTCGGCCACGCGACGCCGTTGCGCATCCTGGTGGCCGAGGACAATCCGACCAACCAGCTCGTCGCCCAGAAGCTGCTCGAAGGGCTCGGCTTCACGATTGACCTCGTCGCCGACGGCGCCGCTGCCGTCGCCGCCGTGCAGAGCGGTGGCTACGACCTCGTCTTCATGGACATGATGATGCCGGGCATGGACGGTCTGCAGGCGACGCGGGCGATCCGCGCCCTGCCGCCGCCGGCCGGCGCCGTCCACGTGATCGCCCTGACCGCCAACGCCTTCAAGCACGACGCCGAGACCTGCCGGGGGGCCGGGATGGACGACTTCGTCGGCAAGCCGATCACCCGCGACCGGCTCGAGGCGTCGATCCGCCGTTTCCTCGCCAAGCGCGACCGTGCCGCGCGCCGCCCGTCCGCCGGTGCTCTCGCCGGCGATCCGGGCCACCCCGCCGTGCCGCACGAGGAGCCGACCCCGACCGATCGGCCGGCCTTCGACCGCGACGCCTATGCCCGGCTCGGCGCGGAGATCGGGACGGACGGCGCCCGCAAGGTGCTGGCGGCCTTCTTGACCGACGCGCGCGAAAGACTCGCGCGGCTGCATTCGCATGCCGCCGCCGGGGCCGCCGGCCTCGAGCAGGAGGCGCACACGCTCAAGGGGGCGGCCGGCGCCCTCGGCTTCGCGCGCCTCGCCGCGCTCGCCGCCCGGCTGGAGGAGGATGCCCGCGCCGGCCGCAGCCGCGACCTCGACGGCCAGATCGAAGCGCTCACGGCCGCGTTCGAGGAGCTCGGCGGCGTGGTCGTGCAGATCGACCGCGACGCCGGCGCCTCGTCGGCGCCCGGCGTCGCGGCTTGATGCGGGCCGGTCACCAGAACCGCGCTGCTCCGCTGTGCGGCCTCGGCGAAGGCCTCGTGTCCCGGGCGCGGCGCGACGCGCCTTGAACCGGGCTCCAGGGGTGATCGAACGCGGCGGGCGGCGAACGCTCGGCCGTGCGGCAGGGTCGTGCGGCCCCCGTGGGGGCGCTCGGCGTGGCGCTCGGCGTGGCGCCGCTGGGCCCCGGCTCCGCGACGCCGCAGGCCGAAGGCCTGCCACGCCCTGCCCGGGGCACGAGGGCGAGCACCGGGACCGTCGTTTCGTCTCTCAGGGTGCGCAGCGGCCGATGGCGGCTCACCCCCGCCCGACGAACGGCATCTGGTTGGCCATCACGGTGAGGAACAGCACGTTGGCGTCGAGCGGCAGGCTCGCCATGTAGGCGACCGCCTGGCCGGCATGGGCGACGTCCATGCGGGCCTCCACCATCGACTCGCCGTCCGGCTGCAGCACGCCCTGGCCCTGCGCCATCCGCTCGGTCAGCGGCGTCGCCGCGTTGCCGATGTCAATCTGGCCGCAGCAGATGTCGAACGGCCGACCGTCGAGCGCGACCTGCTTGGTCAGGCCCGTGATGGCGTGCTTGGTGGACGTGTAGGCGACGGCGCGCGGCCGCGGCGTATGGGCCGAGATCGAGCCGTTGTTGATGATGCGGCCGCCGCGCGGGCTCTGCGCCTTCATGATCCGCACCGCCTCCTGGATGCACAGGAACGGCCCGGTGAGGTTGGTGTCGACCACCTTCCGCCAGGTCTCGTAGGGCAGATCCTCGATCGGCACGGCGGGCGCCCCGATTCCGGCATTGTTGAACAGGAGGTCGAGCCGCCCGTAGGTCTCTCGCACGGTTGCGAACAGCGCCTTGATGGCGGCCGGGTCGGAGACGTCGGTCGGGACGCAGAGGCTCCTGCCGCCGGTCTCGGCGCCGAGCCGCGCGGTTTCCTCGAGCATCTCGGGCCGGCGACCGGCCAGCACCACGGTGAAGCCCCCCGCCATCAGGGCGAGGGCGGCGGCGCGGCCGATTCCGGTTCCGGCGCCCGTCACCACCGCGATCTTCGCATGCGTCGCCCCCGTGCTCATGGCTTTCCTCCGTCGGGCTGGTTGTCGTGGAACGGTTTTTTTCGGATCGTCCGGACCCGGGACCGGGCCGGCGGCTCTGATCTTAAACGTGATCGGTCGCTTTTCCGACATAGTCTTCAAACAGTGGCGACAGTGACGTATGCTCCCCGCAGTGCAGTGCGGATCCGCTCGGGGACGGCGTCCCGCGACCGCGATCCCATCCGCGATGCCCCCGCAGTGGGGCGCCACACGGTGAAGTCCACCAGGCGCACCACGAATCGGACCACAAGGCGGAGTGCCGGCCATGCGCGACCTCACCTCGACATCCTTGCGTCTCGTCGCGTGCGCGTTCGCGACTCTCCTCGTCGCTGCCGTCGCGGCCGAGGACGCAAAGGCGGACCGGCGCGTCGCCTTCGTGGTCGGCAACGGCGCCTACAAGTCGGTCGACCCGCTGCCGAACCCCGCGATCGACGCCAAAGCGATGGCGAGCCTGTTGCGCAACGCCGGCTTCGAGGTGGTCGAGGGCACGGATCTCGGCCGCGACGCCATGACGGCGAAGCTGCGCGACTTCGCGCTGTCGACCCAGGGTGCCGATGTCGCCGTGTTCTTCTACGCGGGACACGGCATCGCCGTGAACGGCAAGAACTACCTGATCCCGGTCGACGCCGACCTCAAGTCCGAGATGGACGTGAAGTTCGGCGCGGCGATCGACGTCGATGTCACGCTCGACCAGACGATGAGCGACGCCAAGGTGAAGCTCGTCCTGCTCGACGCCTGCCGCGACAATCCGTTCGCGGCGAAGATCCGCTCGGCGACCCGCACCCGCAACGTGGTGGTGTCGTCCGGTCTCGCCGAGATGAAGTCGGGCGAGGGAACCCTGATCGCCTTCGCGACCGGCCCGGGCCAGACCGCGCTCGACGGCGAGACCGGCGGCAACAGCCCGTTCACCCGCGCGCTGCTCGCCCATATCGCGACGCCCGGCATCGAGATCCAGCAGGCGATGACCCGGGTGCGGGCGCAGGTCTCGGAGGAGACCAAGAAGCAGCAGCTTCCGTGGGGCCACACCAATCTCACCGGCTCCGTCTACCTGAACCCGACGGGTGCGCCGGCGCTCGCCGCGATCGACCCGGCGCCGTCCGGCGGCACCGCCGCGGCGGCGGTGACGTCCGGCCCGACCCGCTCGGCCGTGTCGGAGGCGGAGCTCGAGTTCTGGCGGACCATCAAGGACTCCAACAAGCCCGAGGAGCTCAACGCCTATCTGCTGAACTTCCCGAACGGCCAGTTCCGCCCGATCGCGCTCGCCCGCATCGCCTCGCTGCAGTCGCAACCCGCCAAGCCGAAGGCGGCGGCGGCAGCGACCGACCCGGCGCTGTTCACGGCCGAGGCGAGCCTCGCCACCGAGGACAAGCTCGGCCTCACCAAGGCCAAGCGGCGCGACGTGCAGAAGCGGCTGACCGCGCTCGGCTTCGACACCAAGGCGGACGGCAAGTTCACGGACGACACCCGCGCCGTGATCACCCGCTGGCAGACGGCGCGCGGTTATCCTGCCTCGGGCTATCTCAACGGCCCGCAGCACCAGGCGCTCCTGAAGGAGGACATCGCCGAGGCCGCGGTCGACGATCCTGCTGCCGTCGCCAAGCCGAGCCGCCGGGCCGAGCGCAAGGTGGTGGTGCGCGAGCGCCGCAACAGCGGGGGCGGCGGGGGCGGCGCCCGCTACAACAGCCCGCCGCCGATCTTCAACATGATGCTCGGCGGGTTCGGCCGACGGTGAGCCGCCGGGCAGGGAAGCGACAGCAGAGACCGGCCCGCGTTCGCACGGGCGCGGCGGTGGCCGGCTGAACAGCCTGTCTGTCGTCCCGGCGCGGCGCGCGAGCGTCACGCCCGGGATCGATACGCCCTGTGTCTCGTGAGCCACCGAGACAGGGGATATGGATCCCGGGCTCGCGGACCGGCGGTCCGCGCCGCGGGACGAAGAAGATCATGCAGCGTCCTCGCCTGGGCGAAGCACGACGAAGGAGAGGCTTCAGACATGCCGCCGGCCTGCGGCGATCGATTTCCGCCGGCCGAGATCCCCACCCCAGAATGTGTCTCGATATTGCTGAATTGTGTCTGTCGACGTAGGGCTGTGTCGCGGATCAGAGGAGCGACGCGGCGATGCACGATTCGGCGATGGACAAGTTCCTGGTGTTTCTCGACGTCTACCTCGCGCCGTGCGCGGGTGGTCCGCTGGCGGTGCTCGACGTCGGAAGCTGCGCGATCGGCGGCCCGGAGACCGGCACGCACCGCGCCGCGATCGAGGCGCGCGGCTGGACGTATCGGGGCGCCGACATCACGGCGGGGCCGAACGTCGATGTCGTGCTCGCCGACGGCTACGACTGGCGCGAGATCGACGGCGACAGCTGCGACGTCGTGCTGTGCAGCCAGGTGCTCGAGCACACCCGCTATCCCTGGCGTGTCGTGCAGGAGATCGCCCGGGTTCTTCGGCCGCGCGGGCTCGCGTTCCTGGCGGCGCCGAGCGCCGGGCATGTCCATCGCTATCCGGAGGACTGTTTCCGCTATTACCCGGACGGCCTGCCGGCGCTCGCCCATGCGAGCGGCCTGACGGTCGTGGACACCAACGTGCAGCGGCGCCCGGTCTATCGCAGCAACATCTGGTACGACGCCGTCGCGGTGCTGCAGAAGCCCGAGCTGCCGGCGGCCGACGCGGGGCGCTGGCGGGCGCGGCGTCAGCTCTCCGGATTGGCGTTGCGCGACGATGTCGGGCCGTCCGATCTCGCCGCCGTGAGCTTCGCGCCGCACGCGGCGGCGCCGAGCCGGATCGCGACCATCGCGCCGCGCGGCGGTCCCGGCGCCTTCGAGGACCGCGACGCCGCGCTCGCGCGCACGGCCGATCCGCTGCGTCGCGTGCTGAATGTCCGGCGCCACCTGTCGGCCGCCCTCAAGGCCCTGACCCGACCGGTATGACCTCGGCCGATGTGACATGGTCGGTATGACGCCGGCGGCGGCAGCCGGGCGCGAGGGCGCTACATCCGGTCCAGATAGGGCGGGCGGGGGATGTCGAGATGCGCGGCGCGCAGCGCCGCCGACCAGCGCCGGCGCAGATCCTGGAAGTAGGGCTCCTCCGGCTCGATCCGGTAGGCGAGCTCGGCCGTGCAGGCGTCGCGCCGCACCACCAGCGTGTCGAGCGGCATGCCGACCGACAGGTTCGAGCGCATGGTCGAGTCGAACGAGATCAGTCCGACCTTGAGCGCGTCGTAGAGGTCGCTGTCGTGCGTGATGGCGCGGTCGAGCACCGGCTTGCCGTACTTGTGCTCGCCGATCTGCAGATAGGGCGTGTCGCGCGTGCACTCGATGAAGTTGCCGGCCGAGTACATCATGAAGAGGCGCAGCCGCTCGCCCTTGATCTGGCCGCCGAACAGGAAGGACAGGTCGAACTTCACGTCCGCGGCCTCGAGCGCCGGGCCTTCGGTGTGGGCGAGCGAGCGGATGGCGCGGCCGATGCGCTGCGCCGCCTGGAACATGGTCGGCGCGTTCATCAGCGTCTCGCGCACGCCGGTGTCCGGGTTTTCCAGGCCCTCGTTGAGCAGGCTCAACACCGACTGGGTGAGCGACAGGTTGCCGGCCGAGGCGATCGCCATGATGCGCTCGCCCGGATTGGAGAACACGTGCAGCTTGCGGAAGGTCGAGATGTTGTCGAGACCGGCATTGGTGCGCGTGTCGGCGATCATCACGATCCCGTCGCGCACCAGGATTCCGCAGCAATAGGTCATTCCGTCGAGCCCCCTCGCGTCCAACCCTCCGGAGGCGCGCCCCCGGGCGTCGCGGCCGTGGTGCATCACCCGGCGCTGTTCGGCCCGCAGCATTCAGTCCTCCTGGTCCGGCGCGCATCTAGGCACGATCGCGCGCCGCCGTCACGGGGGCGGTGGGCCGTTGTCCTCAGCTCTGGACCTGCTGAAACGCCTGGTCGACATGGACGGCGACTTCGAGCGTCTCGCCGCGCCCGCCGAAGCGTGTGCCGCGCACCGGCGCGGCGCCGAGATAGTCGAGCCCCACCGCGACCCGGACATGGGCGTCGGTGGCGCACATCGCGTGGGCCGGATCGAACGCCACCCAGCCGAGATCGGCGACATGCGCCTCGACCCAGGCGTGGCCGGCCTCCTGGGCCGTGATGCCGTCGCTGCGCCAATAGTAGCCGCCGACGTAGCGGCACGGGATACCGAGGCTGCGTGCCGCCGCGATGAACACGTGCGACAGATCCTGGCAGACGCCGCGGCGCAGGCTGAACGCCTCCGACGCCGTGGTCGCCGGATGGGTCGGGTCGGTGTCGAACGTCACCTCGGCGTGGACGGCGCGGACCAGCGCGTGCAGCGTGCCGATCGTTCCGCCGGCCTCGCCGGCCGTGGCGTCGCGCGCGAAGGCGACGATCGCCGGGTCCGCTTGGGTGAGGTCGGTCTCGCGCAGATAGAGGCTCGGCGGAAACCGCTCGATGATGCCGCGCACGATGCCGTCGGTGTCCTGGGTCTCCACCTCGCCCTCCACCAGCACCTCGAGATGGTCGGTCGGCACGTCGGCCGAGAAGGCGTGGGTGATGTTGCCGAAGGCGTCCTCCTGGGTGGTCAGGCGACAGTCGGCGGAGACGTCGATGCGCCAGCGCACGACGTGCTGGCCGTCGTGCGGCCGCGGCGTCATGCGCAGCGTCTGGATCACCCGGCTGGCGGGCTGGTCGTAGCGGTAGGTCGTCAGATGGGAGACGCGAATGCGCATGGATCAGCCGGTGGCGACGCGGGCGGCGGAGACGTGACGTCGAGTGTCGTGGCGAGTGTCGTGGCGAATGTCACGGGTCGAACGTCACGGGTCGAACGTCACATCAGATACTGTTTCGAAATCGTGCCGCCGAGCTCGTTGTTGTCGGAGATGAAGACGGTGATGAATTCGTGCAGGCCGCTCTGGAAGATCTCGTCCATCTTGAGGTTGGACAAGCGGGTGCGGATGCCGCGCGCCTTGCGCTGCGCCGCCCCCTGCCGGCCGTAGGCCTCGGCGATGTCGTCGCAGTAGCGTACCAGATTGTCGTAACAGCTGGCGAGCGACCGTGGCATCTTCTGGTTGAGGATCAACAGGTCGGCGATCAGCCAAGGCTTCAGGCTCTCGCGATAGACCCAGTGATACGAGGTCAGCGCCGAGACCGAGCGCAGGATCGCGGCCCACTGGTAGTAGTCGAGCGGCCCGCCGACATGCGTGTCCTCGGGCAGCAGCAGGTGATACTTGGTGTCGAGGATGCGGGCCGTGTTGTCGGCGCGCTCGATGTTGCAGCCCAGCCGGAAGAACCAGTAGGCGTCGGTGCGCAGCATGGTGCGATAGGCCGAGCCGTCGAAGCGCAGCGACGTCTCCTGCACGACCCGCAGGAAGCGCAGGAACTCCTCACGCGAGGCGGGGCCGTGGTTGAAGCGCTTCAGCTCCAGCCAGGCGCCGTTGATGGTGTCCCACATCTCGCTGGTCAGCGCGGTGCGCACCGCGCGCGCATTGGTGCGGGCGAGCTCGATGCAGTTGCGGATCGAGCTCGAGTTGGCGGCCGAGAAGGCGAGGAACTCCTTGACGCTCTCCTCGGTCGCCTCCGGATAGATGGCGTGGAAGGCGCGGCTGCAGCCGGCGGTGGCGACCGCCGACTCCCATTCGTTGGTCGATCCCACATAGGCGACCGGCAGCGCGGTGAGGCGCAGCGTCACCTCGAGGATGCGGGCGAGATAGTCGGCACGCTCGATGTAGCGCGCGACCCAGTAGAGGTTGTCGGCGGTTCGCGACAGCATGCGGTTTACGTGTCCAGCACCCAGGTGTCCTTGGTGCCGCCCCCCTGGCTCGAATTGACGACCAGCGAGCCGCGCTGCAGCGCGACGCGCGTCAGCCCGCCCGGCACGATGCGGACCGTGTCCTTGCCGGTCAGCACGAACGGGCGCAGATCGATGTGGCGCGGCGCCACCCCCCGCTCGACCCAGGTCGGGCAGGTGGAGAGCGCCAGCGTCGGCTGAGCGATGTAGTTCTTCGGATCGGCCTCGATCCGGGTCCGGAAGGCGGCGATCTTGCCTTTGTCGGCGGTCGGGCCGATCAGCATCCCGTAGCCGCCCGAGCCGTGCACCTCCTTGACCACCAGCTCCTCGAGATTGGCGAGGACGTGCGAGAGGTGCTTCGGGTCGCGACAGCGCCAGGTCGGCACGTTCTGCAGGATCGGCTCTTCCGAAAGGTAGAACTTCACGATGTCCGGCATGTAGCTGTAGATCGCCTTGTCGTCGGCGATGCCGGTGCCGACCGCGTTGGCGAGCGTCACTTGGCCGGCCTGATAGGCCGACATCAAGCCCGGCACGCCGAGGGTCGAATCGGGCCGGAAGGTGAGGGGGTCGAGGAAGTCGTCGTCGACGCGGCGGTAGATCACGTCGACGCGCTTCGGCCCCTCGGTGGTGCGCATGTAGACGACGCCGCCCTTGACGAACAGGTCGCGCCCCTCGACCAGCTCGATGCCGAGCTTGTCGGCCAGGAACGAGTGCTCGAAATAGGCCGAGTTGTAGATGCCGGGCGTCAGCAGCACGACGTTCGGCTCGACCGCCGCGGTGTCGGGGGCGACCGACTTCAGCGTCGCGAGAAGCTCGTCCGGATAGTTCTCGACCGGCGCCACCCGATAGCGCGAGAACAGATCCGGGAACAGCCGCATCATGATCTCGCGGTTCTCCAGCATGTAGGAGACGCCGGAGGGCGTGCGGGCGTTGTCTTCCAGGACGTAGAACGTGTCCGGCCCGACCCGCACGATGTCGATTCCGGCGATGTGGACATAGACGTCGTGCGGCACCTTCTGGGCGTTCATCTCCGGGCGGAAGACCTGGTTCTGGAACACGAGGTCTTCCGAGATGATGCCGGCCTTCAGGATCTCGCGGCGGCCGTAAATGTCCTTGAGGTACATGTTGATGGCCTTGACCCGCTGGGTCAGGCCGCGCTGCAGCAGCGCCCATTCCGACGACGAGAGGATGCGCGGGATGACGTCGAACGGAATCAGCCGCTCGGTCGAATCCTGCTCGCCGTAGACCGCGAAGGTGATTCCGATGCGGCGGAACAGGAGCTCCGCCTCCTGGGCCCGCTGGTCGAGCACGTCCGGCGACAGATCCTTCAGCCAGGCGTCGAGCCCCGCATAAGCGGGGCGCACCGCCCCGTCCGTCCCTCTCATCTCGTCGAAACAATCCGTCATGTTTGGACCCCGACGGCATCCGACCGGAGGCGGACGCCCCTCGGTCGGACTCGATGCAAGCATCGAGCCACAGTTCCACCTTCGCGTCCCGACAACCATGCCGACACGCTCCCCCGACAGGCATAGCAGGAGCCCGGACGGAAGGGTGCCCATTAATTAGGCGTGCGGTGGCTCAATACCGAGCGAATGCCGGTGGACGCGGCCGAGATCCGCGTTTGCCACGCTTGAGCGGCCGGTCCCGCCGGGATACAGGACGGCGACGCCGGAGTTGCAGAAATGAACGAAAAGACGCTCGATTCCGCCGCCGCCGGAGGCCCCGCCGCCGAACTCGTCACGGCCGGTCTCCTGGTGATCGGCGACGAGATCCTGTCCGGTCGGACCAAGGACAAAAACATCGGCTACATCGCCGAGTATCTCACCGCGCTCGGCATCGATCTCGAGGAGGTCCGCGTCGTTCCCGACGTCGAGGCCGAGATCGTCGCGGCGCTGAATGCGCTGCGCCACCGCTACACTTACGTGTTCACCACCGGCGGCATCGGCCCCACCCACGACGACATCACGGCCGATGCGGTGGCGAAGGCCTTCGGTGTGCCGCTCGACGTCGATCCGCGCGCCGTCGACCTGATCGCCGAGCGGGTCGGCCGCGACGGGCTCAACGCGGCGCGGCTGCGCATGGCCCGCATCCCGCGCGGCGCCGACCTCGTCGACAACCCGGTGTCGAAGGCGCCCGGCTTCTGGATCGGCAACGTCATCGTCATGGCCGGCATCCCGACCGTCATGCAGGCGATGCTGGACTCGGTCGCGCCGAAGCTCGCGACCGGCGTGAAGCTTTCGTCCGAGACAGTGCGGGCGAACCTGCGCGAGGGCGACATCGGCACCGAGCTCGGGCAGGTCGCCAAGCAGCATCCGGACGTGATGATCGGCAGCTACCCGTTCACCGACGAGGCCGGGCACCCCAACACCAACCTGGTGGTGCGCGGCCGCGATCCGCACAAGCTCGCCGCCGCCAAGGCGGCCGTCGAGGCCATGCTGGTCGCGGTGCGCGCCACGCTCGCGACGCCGCGGGAGTGAGTCACCGGGCAGGCCTGCGCGGGCGCCCCCGCGCCGGCTGCGCCCCGATAGTCAACGACGCACGCGACGCCGCCCGCGGCCCGCGTGCTTTCTGTTCCGGAGAGACGACATGGCCGCGGCCGCGCCCCCCGAAAAAGCCTTCCCGGTGTCCTGGGACATGTTCCACCGCGACTGCCGGGCGCTGACCTGGCGGCTGGCCGGCGCGGGGCCGTTCGACGCCCTCGTCACGGTGACGCGCGGCGGCCTGGTGCCGGCCGCGATCGTCGCCCGCGAGCTCGGAATCCGGGTGATCGAGACGATCTGCGTGGCGAGCTACGGCGGCGGCGCCGGCGTGGCCGAAACCCAGCAGGGCAACCTGCAGATCCTCAAGTCCGTCACCGACGAGATCGTCGCGCTCGGCCGCGGCGACGGCGGCAAGGTGCTGATCGTCGACGACCTCGTCGACACGGGCAAGACCGCGCGCGTGGTGCGCGACTTGCTCCCGAAGGCGCATTTCGCCACCGTGTACGCCAAGCCCATGGGGCGTCCGCTGGTCGACACGTTCATCACCGAGGTGTCGCAGGACACCTGGATCTTCTTCCCCTGGGACACCGGCCTCGCCTTCCAGCCGCCGATCGCCGGCGGCGCGTGAGCCGAGAGGAACGTGACATGAGCGGCCCGCAGGACGACGACTTCGACGACGAGGACGGCATCGAGGAGGAGCTCGAGCGGCATTACGAGGCGCTGCGCGGCTTCGTCTACGACTACATCGACGAGAACGACGTTCCCGACGACATCATGGCGGCGCTGCTGAACGACCTCGCGCTCGAGATGCGCAAGGTCGCCTATGTGCTCGACACCGAGAAGCCCTCGGTCGGCGGTCTCAAGCTGATGCTCGACCGCACCAAGTCCGACCTCGAGGGCGCCATCCGCCGCCACAAGAAGGAGGCGGAGGAGTTCATGGCCGGGATGCAGGAGGCCATGCTGGAGGCCAAGGACCGGCTGGAGGAGGAGCTCGAGCAGCTCGAGGCGCTCGATCTGGACAACGACGACGAGGACGAGCCCGCGCCCGGCAAGGCCGGCGGCAAGGCCACCAAGGTCGCTGCTGCGAACGATGACGACGCGGAGGACGACGACCTCGACGACGACTTCGAGGACGAGGAGGACGACTCCGAGGAGGACGCGGAGTCCGACGACGAGGACGACGCGCCGGCCGGCGAGACGTCCGCGCCCGAGGAGTCGAAGAAGGACAAGACCGACAAGGACAAGACGAAGTAGGCGCGCATCGGCTCGCGCGCGGCGCGCTTCTCGTCTCGCGACGGGCCGACGACGCCTCCACGCTGTCGGCTTCGTGCCCCGGACAAGGTGCAGCGCGCCGCGCCGCCGTTGCGCCCCGTCCGGACCTTGCTAGATTGCCGCCGCGCGCGGACGTGGCGGAACCGGTAGACGCAGCGGACTTAAAATCCGCTGGGGGAAACTCCGTGCGGGTTCGAGCCCCGCCGTCCGCACCACGGCCCACGTTCCGGTCGCCCTGCAAAGCTTTGGCCTGCCGTGAGTGCGGCGGGAGAAAGAACCTTTGGTCCAGTCATACCGACGGCCCGTGAGCGGTCCAATTGCGCTGGCCGCATTCCTCGTGGCGCGACTTGCGGTCGGACGCCTCGAGGTGACGGCAGGCGGTGGTCGCGCGCGGCAAGCCCGCGCCGGCGAGCGCGGCGGCCGTCGTGAAGCTGCTGCCGGGATGCTCCCGTCTTGTCCCACGGACCCCTCCAATCCCGTTATCATCCATCTGTCACCGCAAGATTTTCCTGCTGTGCTCGCGGGAGCGTGACTTTACCGGCGGGCGGCGGCGTGGTCGGCTCTTCGTGAGGGGTGTCTCGACCCGTCGGCCGCGGGGGCGGCCGGGCGGGCGACATCAGGAGCGCGAGATGCGGAAATTCCTTCTGTCGCTGGCGGTCGCCGGCAGCGCCGGCCTTCTGCTCGCCGCCAGCATCCCGACCGCGGCGGACGCGCGCGGGCGTGGCGTCTATGTCGGGCCGCGCGGCGGCGTGGCCGTCTATCGCGGCGGCGGGGTCTATCGCGGTGGCTACTATGGTGGCCCGTATCGCGGCGCCTATGTGCGGCGCGGGGTCGGCTGGGGCGTCGGCGCCGCGGCGGTCGGGGCGGCCGCGGTCGGCGCAGCCGCCGCCTACGGGGCCTATCCTTACGGTTACGGCTACTACGCGCCGCAGTGCGGCTACTACCCGTATCCGCCCTGCTACTGACCGCGCGCGCCGCGGCCGACCGGACCGCTCGGTCGGCGCGCGGCTAATGGACCGTTGCCGCGGATCGGACGTTTCGCCGGATCAGGCGAGCCGCGCCTTAACCGCCGCGGCGATGTTCCGGCGCCGGGGCCGACCCGGCGCCGGCCGCGAAGGGGCGTGTTCACGTCTCCACGTTATCACGTCGACAAGACCAAGAACCTACGGCGCCGGTCCGGTCGTGCAGGGTGCGCAACCGCCGTGACGCCGCGTGGGACAACATGCGTAACGGGAGTGCTGTCCATGTCACGTCGAACGAGGTCGCGTCGAACGAGGTCGCGTCGATACGCGCGTCTGAACGGACTCGTGGCGGCCGCCGGGCTCGCGGCCGGAGTCGTCGGGCTGACGACCGCGGCCGAGGCGGGAGCCTACAGCGGCCGCTGCTGGGGCTGCGGCGCCAACTCGGGCGGCTACGCCACCGTCTACTATGCGCCGGGCTTCGCCCCGACGCAGTATCGGCCGGCGCCCGTCTACGCGATCCCGGCCTATTACCCGCCGACCTACTATCCGCCGCTCGCCTATGCGCCGCGCGTCGCCCCGGCCTATTACGGCTATTATGCGGGCTGCTGCTTCGCCCGTGAGCCCTATGTCGGCGTGCCGTGGGGCTGGCAGGCGGCCGGCACCGGTTGGTCCTACGGCTGGCGCGACCCGTGGTGGGGCTGGCGCCGCTGGTGACCGGCCTCGGTCGATATCATCGCGTGATACGGAAATTCGCCTGACGACTTCGGGGGTCGTTCCGGGGCGCGAGCCGACGGCTCGCGCGAACCCGGATTCCAGTGGCAAACGCCCCGGCCTCGGCTGGATTCCGGGTTCGGCGCCGCGCGCGCCCCGGATCGACCAACCCGAGCCGGTCACCCGACATGGCCCGGCGGCACGGACGACCGGGGCGTCGACCCGGCTCTCGAAGCATCTGAACCGCGCCCCCGAAAACACTGCCGGAAAAGCAAAAGGGCCGCTCGGTGACACGAGCGGCCCTTGCTGCCTGCCGGCTGGGGGGCCTGGCGGCAATGACGTGGTGCTGGGGGGAAGGGGGGGCAAGGGGACCAGCAGCTCGTCGACTTGATAACGGGCTGCCCCGACCCGGGTTCCATCGCACCCGCGTTTTTTTTGCAAGCCGCGGATCTCCGGGTCCGGCCCTCGGCCCGCCCTCCGACCGCAGCCTCGCTTCAGTCGAACACCGTGTTGCGCTGTGCCCCGACCAGCACGAAGGTGGTTCGCTTCGGCACCTCCTTCAGGCGGGTGGCGCCCATGTAGGTCATGGCCGAGCGCAGCCCGCCCATGATCCCTTGAAGAGTCGCCTTCACCGGGCCGCGATACGTCACCTCGACGGTCTTGCCCTCCGAGGCGCGGTAGTCGGCGACGCCGCCGTGATACTTGTGCATCGCCGTCTCCGACGACATGCCGTAGAACTCCATGCCGACCGCGACACTCTCGCCGTCGCGCAGCTCGTGGCGCACCCGGCCCTCGCATTCGTCGTGGCCGGCGAGCATGCCGCCCAGCATGACGAAGTCGGCGCCGCCGCCGAACGCCTTGGCGACATCGCCCGGCACCGTGCAGCCGCCGTCCGAGCAGACGTGCCCGCGCAGGCCGTGCGCCGCATCGGCGCATTCGATCACGGCGGAAAGCTGCGGATAGCCGACGCCGGTGAGGTCGCGGGTCGTGCACACCGAGCCGGAGCCGATGCCGACCTTGACGATGTCGGCGCCGGCGAGGATCAGCGCCTCGGCCATCTCGCCCGTCACGATGGCGCCCGCCATGATGACGGCGTCCTTGTTCTCGTCGCGCACCCGCTTGACGGTCTGCAGGAACTGCTCGCTGTAGCCGTTGGCGACGTCCATGCAGATCTTGGTCACCGGCACCTGACGGCGGACGAAGGCGAGCTTGTCGAGATCCTCGGCCGTGATGCCGATCGAGTAGAAGGCGTTCTTCGACACGTCGGTGCGGAAGAACTCGATCAGCCGCTCGGCCGGATAGTGCTTGTGGAGCGCCACCATGGCGCCGAACGGCGCGAACGCCTGCGCCATGCTGAAGGTGCCGACCGTGTCCATGTTGGCGGCGATCAGCGGGAAGCCGGTCCACTCATGGCCGGTGTGGACGAACCGGAACGTGCGAGAGATGTCCACCTCGGACCGCGAGTTCAGGGTCGACCGCTTGGGCCGGATCAGGACGTCTTTGAAGTCGAGCTTGGGATCGGTTTCGATGTGCATGGCGAAGGGTTCGGCCGGACGACCGGCGGATGGAGTGAACCGGCAGGGATGGGGCCGCGACGGAGCCGGGGGGCCCGCGGCAAACGGCCCACTTTAGCAAACAATGCTACCGAAATCCGAAGGCCGACCATGCACCGCGACGAAGCCGCCATGCGACGGGATCCTCTTGCGCGTGCCGTCGTGGCACCCGAGGGAGCGGCAGCGTCGGTGCGGCGCGCGCGCCCGGTTCGCCATGGGGGGCGGAAGGATCGCGACGGCGTGCCGCAGGCGAGATCGTGAGCATGCGGCGCCGACGTCGAGCGGGCTCCGGTCGACCCCGGTCGCGGATGAGTGTTCGCTGCACCGCACAGCGCCACGACCACGCGGAGCGCCGCGCCACCGGCGCATCGTTGCTGCGCCGCACCCTGAACCCGAGCCTTTCACCCGACCGGGCGTGAGCGCGCACGCCTATAATCAAACCCGATAGCCTTTCGAAAATTCCGTATTGGACCTCCGACCGGCGAAGCACCTAGCGTGCGGGCAGACGCGAACCTTCCGACGGCCTCGTCCCGGTGTCCGATCGTGTCGACCGCCTCGCGGTATCGGTCATCGCGGTTTTCGGACGACGGCACCCGCCGACCCCCGGCCTCTCCTTTCTGCGGCGCGTGCCGTTCCTCCGACGACCTGGTCTCGTCGCGTCCAAGAAAAGATCGACGGCGACCGCCACGGGCGGCGCCGCAGCATCCGACGGAGGACGACCAGTGCGATCGACATCATCATCGACCGTCGCCCGAGCTTTCGCGGCTCTGGCCTTGGGAGCCGTACTCATGACGACGCCGTCCGGGCCGGCGGCCGCCGCCGAAGGCCCGTTCTTCCAGCTCACCTCGACCGCCTTCGCCGACAACGGGCTGCTCGCCAAGAAGCATGCCGGCCGCAACCCGGCCAATCCCAACTGCGTCGGCGACAACGTCTCGCCGCCGCTCGCCTGGTCGAACCCGCCCGACGGCACCCGCAGCTACGCGCTGATCGTCCACGACCAGGAGGGCCGCAACGGCCTCGGCGTCGTGCACTGGCTCGCCTACGGGATCGACGCGTCCGTCACGGCCCTGCCGGAGGGGGCCGGCGACGGCTCCTTCAAGGGGCTCGTCGGCGGCAAGAACATTCTGGGGCAGGGCACCTATTTCGGCCCTTGTCCGCCCAAGACCCACGGGCCGCACCACTACGTCTTCACCATCATCGCGACCGACCTCGCTCCCGACGCCCTCGCGCCCGGCCTCACCATGCCGCAGCTCCTCGAGGCGATCGGATCCCACGCCAAGGGCGCCGCCGGCCTGATCGGCCGTTTCGGCCACTGACCGTCGCCCGCACCATTCGAGAGGGACCACACGCATGACCACGCGTTTCCGTGCCTTCCGTGCCGCGCTCGCGCTCGCAGCCGGTCTCGCCGTCGTCGCCGCCGCGCCCGTCGCCGTTCAGGCGCAGGAGCCGGCGAAGACCGACGCCGCCAAAGCCGACTATCCGAAGCAGGTGATCAAGCTCGTCGTGCCGACGCCGCCCGGCGGCATGGCCGACCTGCTCGGGCGCGTCATCGCCCAGAGGATTCAGGAGAACACCAAGGCGGTCGTGATCGTCGAGAACAAGACCGGCGCGGCCGGCCTGATCGCCGCCGACATGGTCGCGAAGTCGCCGCCCGACGGCTACACGATCTTCCTGACCTATCACGCGACCGCGTCGATCCTACATCTGATCACGGCGAAGATGAGCTACGACCCGGTCAAGGACTTCGTGCCGATCACCTATGTGGCGATCGCGCCGAACGTGCTGATCATCAATCCCGACATCCCGGCCAAGACCGTCCAGGAGCTGGTCGCCTACGGCAAGGCCAATCCGGGCAAGCTCAGCTACGCCTCGCAGGGCAAGGGCACCACGGGTCATCTCGGCGGCGAGATGTTCGCCCAGGCGACCGGCCTGCAGCTGACCCATGTGCCCTATCGCGGCGCCGCGCCGGCCCTGCAGGACGTGATCGGCGGCCAGGTCTCGATGATGTTCGACATCGTGCCGCTCGCCCGCGAGCACGTGAACTCCGGCAAGGTGCGGGCCCTCGTCGTCACCTCGGCCGAACGCGTCGCGGCGCTGCCGAACGTGCCGACCACCACGGAGGCGGGCATCCCGCAGGTGCAGGGCGGCGCCTGGTGGGGCCTCGTCGCGCCGGCCGGCACGCCGAAGCCGGTCATCGACTGGCTCAACGCCGAGACCCGCAAGGCCTTCGATTCGAAAGAGGTTCGCGACCGCCTGACCGAGCAGGGCCTGACCTTCTTCCTCGGCTCGCCCGAGCAGCTCGCCGAGCACCAGAAGAAGGAGACGGAGCGCTGGGGCGCCGTCATCGAGAAGGCCGGCATCAAGCCGGAGTGACGCTCCCGCAAGGGAGCGGCCGGTCCGCCGAACCGGCTGGCCGACTCCGGTGAACCGCCGCCTCGGCCGCTTCGGCGGCCGGCGCGGACACCTCGGGCGCCGACGGTGACGTCGGCGCCATTTTCGTCCCGACAACCCGGCTGTCGGGCGCCGGCCTGCGCCGCCCGAATTCACGCGATCGTGATCGTCTCGTCACCGCATGACGCGCCGCGTCGAGCTAAGGTGTCGGCGCCGCTTCGCGCCGCCGTTGCTGCGGAGTCGTGTTTTCCCGGTCCGTGTCGAGGAGCAATCGATGAGCCAGCCTCTGCTGAGGCCGCGCGTCGCTGCGCGGCCGAAGACGCAGCGTCCGCCGCTCCACAAGGTGATCCTTCTCAACGACGACTACACGCCGCGCGAGTTCGTCGTCGAGGTTCTGAAGGCCGTGTTCCGGATGAACGAGAGCCAGGCGCAGGCCGTGATGATGACGGCGCATCGCAAGAACGCCTGCGTGGTCGCCGTGTTCGCCCGCGACGTCGCCGAGACCAAGGCGACCGAGGCGACCGAGCTCGGCAAGGCGAACGGCTTCCCGCTGTTCTTCACCACCGAGCCGGAGACCTGACGCCGGCGCATGCCCGACCTCGGACCCGGTCGAAAAGTCGCCCGGTCGGGTCATGGCGTCCGGCGGCGCGGCCCCCTGGCATCGGGTCGACGCCGTCATGCGACCCACATGCGGCGCGGGGGCCTAGGCCGGTGGATCCACTCAGCGTTCGTGTCGATCACACCAACCGCATCGTCGCGGTCGGCGGACCGTGGGACGAGGTCGCCCTCGCCAACGGCGGCGGCGCCACCGTGGTCGTCGCTCGGGTGCTCGGCACCGGGCTCATCGATCACGTGCACGGCGATCCGACCCGCATGCTGGTCCTGACCGTGCTCGATCGGGTGCGCCGCGGCGGCACGCCGTGCCGCATGCCGTATCGCTGCGACACGCCCCATCTCAAGCGCTGGATGGAGATGACGCTGACGCCGGTACCCGACGGGACCGTCACGTTCGAGCACCGGTTCCTGCGCAGCGAGCCGATGCAGCGGCCGCTGCGCTTCGCGCTCGCCCGACCAGGCGCGGCGCGCGGTCCGGCGATCATCCGCTGCAGCTCGTGCAATCGCGTCCGCGACGCCTCCGGCTGGCACGAGCCGGACGCCGTCCGGTTCTCGGCCACGGCCGGCGCGCCGCCCGACCCGGACGCGCCGATCCTGGTCGGCTACGGCGTCTGCGAGGCCTGCCGAGCGCAGGTCGAGCGCATGCTGGCCGGGTAGGGATCGGATGAAACTCGGTCGCGGTCGGGTGCCGGTCGTGCCGGGGTGGACTCGCACGCGCCGGAAACAGGTCGGACGGCGGCGCGTATCCATGCGCTGATGTCGCAGCGAGAAACCGGCACAATGGCTGCGTCCGTCGTCCCTGTTGCGGCGGGTTGTCATCCGGCGCGTGCCGCCCGATCAACGTGTGTGGCGGGAGCGGGTTTCGCCGGAAAATTCCGGGATGCGGGTCGAGCCGCTTCGGGCTAGGGTCGCGCCCCCTGCGGCCCCCGGCGCCGGCGCGCCCGGATCGTGCCGCGTTCACGGCCGGCCGTCGGGTCGGTTGTCCTGCAAGGAGACGGCATGCTCGCCTCGACCCGCCGAACCGTCCTCTCGGCCCTCACCGGGCTCACCGCGTCCGCGGCCCTCATCGGCTTCGGCCGTCCCGCCACCGCTCAGACCGGAAAACCCATGACCACCGCCTCGGGCCTCACCATCACGGACACCACGGTCGGCACCGGCGCCACGCCGGCGCGCGGCCAGACCTGCGTCATGCACTACACCGGCTGGCTGTTCGAGAACGGCGGCAAGGGCAAGAAATTCGATTCCTCGGTCGACCGCGGCCAGCCCTTCTCGTTCCCGCTCGGCATGGGCCGGGTGATCAAGGGCTGGGACGAAGGCGTCGCCACCATGAAGGTGGGCGGCAAGCGCACCCTGGTGATCCCGCCCGAGCTCGGCTACGGCGCCCGCGGCGCCGGCGGCGTCATCCCGCCCAACGCGACGCTGATCTTCGACGTCGAGCTGCTGGACGTGAAGTAGGGCGGGGCGGCCGCGCCGCACCGCCGCCCGGCCGAGTCGGACCGCGCGGCCTCTCAGCGATCGGACGGCAGGCGCGCCTTGGCGAACAGCCGCCAGAACAGCGGCGCCAAGGCGGCGAGCAGCAGGAGGAGGGCGGCCGTGGTGCCGGCCGAGAGGTCGCCGCGCCGGGCACTGTCGATCACGGCCCATGCCAGCACGGCCCAGAGGAGGGCGAGAACCAGGAGCGTGTTGCGCTTGCGCATCCGCATGGCTTCCTCCCGTTCGCGGTTCGGTCGCTCGCGCCGATCCGATCGTGCGGTCCGGCTCGCCGGCGCCGGCTGCTCGCGACCTGGCCGGTCGTGAGATCGTCGGTCGACACGGGACCGGTCGCGAGTCGGCCAAGTCGTGATCGCCGCACGCGAACGTATCGCGGCGGCGGCGCGACGTCATCCCGTGCGACGTCATCCCGCGGAACTGCGTCCCGGGCGCGCGCGTCGCAGCGCGACCACGGCCAGCGACAGGCTGACGGCCCACAGGAAGACCCAGATGCTCCACGGGTCGACCTCGCCGTTCGTGTCGAGCGGCGCGATCGGCCAGCCCGTCACGGCGGCGATCGCGCTGCGCACGACATCGACGATCACCCAGGCGAGGAGCCCCCGTTGCAACAGCACCAGCGGGGCCGGCGCCGACACAAGGAGCCGGGACCAGGACGCGCGGTCGTCCTCTGCACCGTCCGGACCGCGCCGCCGACGCACGGCAGGCCAGTGGACCAGCATCGCGGCCAGCATGGCCGGGAACAGCGCGAGGCGCGTGACGAGTGTCGCGAGCCCGTTCGACGGCAGCGGCGCGCCGGCGGCCGCCATCCCGGCCAGCCCGGCACTGGCGAGGAGGCCGAGCGCGGCCGTCACGGTCAGCAAGAACAGGGCGGTGCGCATCACGGTGCAGGCTTCGGTGTCGGTTCGGCCGGCCGCGACAGGCGCCGGTCCGCCGCGTGGTGGCGGCGCGCCCGTGCCGGGTTCACGCCGATTCGTGTGCTGCGTCCGCGGCGCCGCCGATCCGGTCGGCCCAGCCCTTGTCCGCCCAGCCCTTGTCCGCCCACGTCTCGGTGAGCAGATCGCGGAAGCGCGCCGCGGCTGGCGCCAGGGGGCTGCCGCGCCGCGCCACGATCCCGATGGTGCGGGTGACGCGCGGCGTGATCGGCCGCGTCACGATGATCGGGTGGTCGCCCTGCGGGGTGGCGAGGCGCGGCAGCACCGAGACGCCGAGCCCGGCCTCGACCAGGCCGAGCGAGGTGGAGAGATGCGTCACCTCGTAGAAGCAGCGCATCCGCACCTCGGCGCGGCCGAGCGCGGTCTCGAGGAGCACGCGGTTGCCGCTCTCGCGCCCTACCGTGACCAGCCGGTACGGCTCGAGATCGGCCCAGTCGACGGTGTCACGCGAAGCCAGCGGGTGATCCCGCCGGCAGGCGAGGACGAACGGATCCTCCAAGAGCGGCGCGAAGGACAGGGCGGCGTCGGAGGCGCCGAGGAAGTTGACGCCGAAATCCGCCTCCCCGCGCGACACCGCCTCGAGCCCCGCCGTCGCCGAGAGATCGAGGATGCGGAAGCGCACCTCCGGATAGAGCTCGCCGAAGCGGGCGATGACGGCCGGCAGGAAGTAGAACGCCGCGGTCGGCACGCAGGCGAGCGTAACGGGCGTGTCGCGGCCGCCGGCGTGGCGCAGCCCGAACAGCGAGGCGTCGAGCTCCTCCAGCAGCCGCTGCAGCCGCGGCACCAGCTCGCGCCCGAAGGTGGTGAGGGCGACGCGGCGCGTGGTGCGCTCGAGCAGCGTCGCCCCGACCATCGCCTCCAGGCGCTGGATGCGCCGGCTCAGCGCCGGCTGCGAGACGTGGAGCGCATCCGCCGCCGCATGGAAGCTGCCGTGCTCCGCCACCGCCAGAAAGGCGCGCAGATCCATGGCCTCGAAATTCTTGTTCATGGCGCATCAATAGCGCCGATCTTTGCATTTTACAATTTTTCCGCAACTTGGCATGACAAGCGCCACCTGCCATCCGGATCTCCGCCCGTCATGTCGACTCCCGCCGGCTCGTTGAAAATTCCGTGTGTGCTGATGCGCGGCGGGACGTCGCGCGGACCCTACTTTCTCGCCTCCGACCTGCCGGCCGATCCGGCGGCGCGCGACCGCGTGCTGGTCGCGGCGATGGGCTCGCCCCACGCGCTCCAGGTCGACGGGATCGGCGGCGGCCACGCGCTGACCAGCAAGGTGGCGATCGTGTCGCGCTCGCAGCGCGCCGACGCGGACGTCGACTATCTGTTCGCGCAGGTCGCGATCGACCGCGCCTTCGTCGACACCAGCCCGAACTGCGGCAACATGCTCTCCGGTGTCGGACCGTTCGCGATCGAGAGCGGGCTCGTCGCCGCGCAGGACGGCGAGACCACGGTGCGCATCTTCAACCGCAACACCAAGGCGCTGGTCGAGGCGACGATCCGCACCCCGGGCGGCGTCGTGCAGTACGACGGCGAGGCGGCGATCGACGGCGTGCCCGGCACGGCGGCCCCCATCCGGCTGGTGTTCCTCGACGCGGTCGGCTCGAAGACCTCCGGCCTGCTCCCGACCGGGCAGACCAGCGAGATCATCGACGGCGTGCGCGTCACGCTCGCCGACTACGCCATGCCGATGATGCTGGTGGCGGCCGCCGATCTCGGCATCGCCGGCGACGAGACGGCGGAGGTGCTCGACGCCGACACGGCGCTGCTCGCTCGCATCCAGGCGCTGCGGCTCGAGGCGGGCCGGCGCATGGGGCTCGGCGACGTCTCGAAGCTGGTCATCCCGAAGGTCGGGCTCCTGTCGGCGCCGCGCCGCGGCGGCACCATCACGTCGCGCTACTTCGTGCCGGACCGTTGTCACAAGAGCCACGCCGTCACCGGCGCCCTGTGCGTCGCGGTCGCGTCGCGCACGCCCGGCACGGTGGCGTATGATCTCGCCGCTTCCCCGGCGTCGGAGGCGACCCGCGGCGCCGTCGCGATCGAGCACCCGAGCGGCCGCATCGACATCGACCTCGTCTTCGCGGCCGACGGCAGTGTGGCGCGGGCCGGGGTGATCCGCACGGCGCGCCGCATCTTCGAGGGCAACCTCTTGGTGCCGGCGGCGACGCTCGCCGCCTGATCGGACCGCCGCGCGAGGCACGCCGGGTCGTCCCCCTGGTCCTCGTCTGACGAACCTTGCCGTGAAGACCGAAAACACCATCGAACCGTCGAACAGACGCACGATATCCGGGAGAGACACCATGATGGACCGCCGCCAGCTCTGTGCCGGCCTGCTCGCCGTGCCCTTCGTCGCCGCCGCGCCCGCGATCCTGCGCGCGCAGGCCTTTCCGGCGCGGCCGATCCGCCTCGTGGTGCCCTACGCGGCCGGCGGCGGCACCGACGCGCTCGCCCGCGTCGTGGCGCAGGCGATGACCGAGAAGGCGGGCTGGTCCGTGGTGGTGGAGAACATCACGGGCGCCGGCGGCAATCTCGCCACCCAGAACGTCGCCTCGGCGCCGGCCGACGGCTACACGATGCTGCAGGCCAACCAGGGGCCGATGGCCGTCAACCCGCACATCTTCAAGAACCTGAAGGTGAACCCGCTGACCGCCTTCGATCCGATCACGCTGATCGCGGCGGCACCGCTGGTCGTCGTGGTGCCGCCGAAGTCGGAGTTCACCGACGTCAAGCAGCTCATCGCCTACGCCAAGGCCAATCCGGGCAAGCTCACCTACGGCTCCGCCGGCAACGGCTCGGCGAGCCATCTCGCCGCCGTGCTGCTCAACGTCGTCGCCAAGATCGAGACCGTCCACGTGCCCTACAAGGGCGCCGGTCCCGCCCTCAACGATCTGCTCGGCGCCCAGACCCAGTTCATGGTGACGACGATCCCCTCGGTGCTCGGCATGATCGAGGGCAAGCTCCTGCGGCCGCTGGCCGTCACCTCGAAGGAGCGCATCGCCGTGCTGCCCGACGTGCCGAGCGTCGCCGAGAGCGGCTGGCCCGACTACGAGTCGACCGCTTGGTACGGCTTCGTGGTGCCGGCCGGCACGCCCAAGGACGTGATCGAGACGTTGCGCAAGACGACCGTCGACGCGATCAACACGCCGCTCGTCAAGCAGCGCCTGGAAGGCGAGGGCGCCCGCCCGGTCGGCAACACCCCGGCCGAGTTCGCCGCGTTCATGAAGAAGGATTCGGCGCGCTGGGCCGAGATCGCCAAGACCGGCGTCATCAATCTGAACAACTGAGCCTGAACGACCGGCGTGAACGACCGAGTGCGGCCCGACGGGCCGCGTGCGCCGCCCGAACCCCCGTGACGGCGCGACCCCGACGGGCGGATCCTTGAGGGTCCGCCCGTCGTGGCGTGTTCGGGGCGCTTGGCCGGCCTCCTGGTCCGTGGCACCCTCGCGCCGGAACAACTCGTGGGAGGTGGCCATGCGTGCCGGAACGCCGGGTGCGGTCCTCGTCGCCGCCGTTCTGATCGGGCTGTCGGCGGCGGCGCCGGCGCGGGCGGCGGGGCTCGACTGCCCGGTGATCGGCTCCGGCGGCGTGCCGCCGCTCGCCATCGACGACCGCCAGATCGGCCGGCTCACCAGCGGCAACGCCGCCGATCTCGCCGACGAGGTCGGCGGCCTCGTCGCACGGGCGAAGGCGGCGGCCCCGTCGGCCTCCGACGACCTGATCGGCGACATGCTGATCGGCGCCTATTGCCCGATCGTCGCCCGCACGAGCGCGACGCCGGCGCAGCGATGGCGGCTGATGCGGCAGTTCGACCGCGCCGTCTACCGCGCGCTCGGCGCCGCCGCGCTGCCGCAGGGGGCCGAGATCCTCGCCGACGTGCCGCTGCCGCCCGCCGTCTACGACCGGCTGCGCCGCCAAGCGGAGACGGCCGGCCAGCCGCCCGGCGCCTTCATGGCGACGATCCTGTCCCGCGCCGCCGGGCCGTGAACGAGGCGGTCTTCCGTGTGGCGCGCCCCGGTGCGGTCGGGGCGCCATAGGAATGCCGCGAGCGCATCGCAGATCCGGCCGACCGGGGGAGGCGATGGCGATGATCCGCGTCACGGGTGTTCGCGCACGCATGGTGGCCGTGGCACTCGCCGCCGGGGCGCCGGCGACCGTCGCCGTGCCGGTATCGGCACTCGCCCAGGCCGGCCAGTCGGCGTCCGGCCAGTCGGCGGCGGGACAGCCCGCGGCCAGGCCGGCCGACGACGCGCGGCGGCCGGATCAGGGACGGCCGGCCGAGACCGAGAAGAAGCCGCTGCCCGCCAAGGCGACGCGCGAGCTGCCGCCGGCCCTGCTGGCGCTGCTCCGTGAGAAGCGGATGCCGAAAAATTCGCCGATCGTGCTGCGCGTCTTCAAGGAGGAGGCGGAGCTCGAGGTGTGGAAGCAGGACACGAGCGGGCGCTTCCAGCACCTGAAGACCTATCCGATCTGCCGGTGGTCGGGCGATCTCGGGCCGAAGCAGTTCGAGGGCGACCGGCAGGCTCCGGAAGGGTTCTACACGGTCACGCCAGCGCTGATGAACCCGCACTCCGCCTTTCATCTCGCCATCAACACCGGCTACCCGAACGCCTTCGACCGCGCCAACGGCCGCACCGGCAGCCTGCTGATGATCCACGGGATCTGCGCCTCGGCCGGCTGCTTCGCCATGACCGACCCGCAGATCGAGGAGATTTACGGGCTCGCCCGCGACGCGCTCGCCGGCCGGCCGTGGTTCCAGGTCCAGGCCTATCCGTTCCGCCTCACGCCGGCGAATCTGGCGCGCCACCGCGACAGCCCGAACCTGCCGTTCTGGACGATGCTGAAGATCGGCAACGATCACTTCGAGACGTCGCGCCGCGAGCCGCGGGTCGACGTGTGCGAGCGCCGCTACGTGTTCGACGCGAAGCCGCTGCCCAACGCAGCGGCGCCGTTCGTGTTCGATCCGGTTGGGAAATGCCCGCCCCATATGGTCGACCCCAAGATCGCCGGCCCGGCCCAGGAGAAGCAGCGCGCCGACGCGGCCGAGACCGACCGCCTCGTCGCCCAGCAGATCGCCGACGGCGTGCCGGCCGCGCCGATCTACACCGGCCTCGACGGCGGCATGCACGACAGCTTCCGCGCCCGCTTCTTCCGGGTGATCATCCCGCTCGCCAAGGTGATGCCCTACGCCTCGCACCTGCCGACGCTGCCGCCGATCCCCTATGTCGACGACGACGGGTCGCTGGCGACCAAATGGTTCGGCACCGCGTTTTGAACGGGCGGGCAGGGGCCCGCGGCCGACGCCGTCGTTCGTCGGCCGTGCCGCGGTCCCGGGTTTCGCGGCGCTCGACCACGGGAGACCGTCAGACACGGGAGACCGTAAGAGGCGACGATGACCGGGCACCGACGACGCGCGACCGACCCCCGACCCAAACCCTCCGGACCCCCGATGCCGTCCGCCTGGATCGCGCCCCCGCGGCTGTCGGCCGCGGCGCTCGCCGCCCGCGAAGCCGGGGGCAGCCGCCGGCCGCTCGCCCGCGCCGGCCGCGGGGCAGGGCGCCGCCTTGCGGTCGTCGGCGGCGATGCGTAAGTAGACCCCACAATCGCCCCGAAAGGTCGCCATGGTCGTCGTGCTCGACACCGTCGGCGGGCCGCAGCGCCCGCGACACCCGGAAAAGGCCAACCGTCCGGACCAGCCGGTCCTGCGAAAACCCGACTGGATCCGGGTCAAGGCGCCGGTGTCGAAGGGCTACGGCGAGACCCACGGGATCGTGCGGGCGCACGGCCTGCACACCGTCTGCGAGGAGGCCGGCTGCCCGAACATCGGCGAGTGCTGGGAGAAGAAGCACGCCACGCTGATGATCATGGGCGAGACCTGCACGCGCGCCTGCGCGTTCTGCAACGTCTCGACCGGCATCCCGAAGCCGCTCGATCCCGACGAGCCGGCCCGGGCGGCGGAGGCGACCGCGACGCTCGGCCTCTCGCATGTCGTTGTCACCTCGGTCGATCGCGACGATCTTCCCGACGGCGGCGCGGCGCATTTCGCCGCCGTGATCCGGGCGATCCGGGCCCGCGCCCCGCAGACCTCGATCGAGGTTCTGACCCCGGACTTCCTGCGCAAGGCCGGCGCCGCCGAGGTGGTGGTCGCGGCCAAGCCCGACGTGTTCAACCACAATCTGGAGACGGTGCCGTCGCTCTATCTGACGGTGCGGCCGGGCGCCCGCTACTTCAACTCGATCCGGTTGCTGCAGCAGGTCAAGGAGATCGATCCGACGATGTTCACCAAGTCCGGCATCATGGTCGGGCTCGGCGAGACCCGGAACGAGATTCTTCAGGTGATGGACGACCTGCGCGCCGCCGACGTCGATTTCCTCACCATCGGCCAGTACCTGCAGCCGACCCGCAAGCACCATCCGGTGGCCCGCTTTGTGACGCCCGACGAGTTCAAGTCGCTCGAGACGATTGCCTACGCAAAAGGGTTTCTGATGGTCTCCGCCTCGCCGCTGACCCGCTCCTCGCACCATGCGGGCGACGATTTCCGTCGCCTGCAGGCCGCCCGCGCCGGAAGGCGCTGAGCGCCATGCCGCGCTTCCGCGCCCGCCGCCGCGTCCACCACGCGGCCGAAAGGATGTTCGAGCTCGTCGCCGACATGGACAGCTATCCGGAGTTCGTGCCGCTGTGCACCGGCATGAAGGTGCGCGGCCGCACCCCGGTGGGCGAGGGGATCGAGACGGCGATCGCCCGGATGACCGTGTCCTACAAGGTCTTCCACGAGCACTTCACCACCAAGGTCACGATGAACCGGCCGGAGCTGTTCATCGCGGTCGACTATCTCGAGGGTCCGCTGAAGGTTCTGTCCAACCGCTGGACCTTCAAGCCGCTCGGTGACACGGCGTGCGAGGTCGAGTTCTACATCGACTACGAGTTCAAGAGCCGGATGCTGTCGCATCTGATGGGCGCCGTGTTCGACGCGGCGTTCCGCAAGTTCGCCGGCGCCTTCGAGGCGCGCGCCGACGTCGTCTACGGCACCGGCGGGCGCTCCGCCATGGTCGCGGAATAGGCGCCGTCGCGGGGTGGTGCCGCCCCCGGCGCGCGGCCGAGGGGCCGATCTAACGTCGCACCGACCGCCGGTCGGCGAGCTGCTCCAGCATCGACAGCGCCTCCAGCACGGCGGCGCGCCGCACCGCCTCACGGCCGCGATCGCCGAAGCGGCATTCGCGGTGGACGAGCTGGCGGCCGCGCAGCGCCGCGGCGAAATGGACGAGGCCGACCGGCTTCTCGTCCGTGCCGCCGCCCGGGCCGGCGATCCCGGTGATCGCGACCGACAGGTCGACCGGCGCGTGCGCCAGCACCCCGAGCGCCATCGCCTCGGCGGTCTCCCGGCTCACCGCCCCGTGCCGGACCAGCGTGTCGTGCGGCACGCCGAGCAGGCGCTCCTTGGCGGCATTCGAATAGGTGACGTAGCCGGACTCGACCACGTCCGACGCGCCGGCGACGGCGGTGAGCGCCCCGGCGACGAGCCCGCCCGTGCAGGACTCGGCCGTGGCGAGCGTCAGGCGCCGCGCCCGGCAGATGTCGAGCACCCGCCGGGCCAGTTCGGTGACGGGGTCGGAGTTCGGGGCGGCCGTCGTCGTGGCGCCGAACGCCCCGGGCGTGACGGGCGTCTCGGTCACGGCGTCGTCCAGGGCAGGCGGACCGTCGCCGTCGCATAGGCGACCAGCCCCTCGCGGCGGCCGATGAAGCCCATCTTCTCGCTGGTGGTCGCCTTCAGCCCGACCCGATCGACCGAGAGACCGACGATCTCGGCGACCCGCGCCCGGATGGCGTCGCGATACTGGCCGAGCCGCGGCGCCTCGGCCACCAGGGTGAGGTCGACATGGGCGATCCGGCCGCCGCGCGCCGTCACCCGCTCGACCGCATAGGCGAGGAAGCGGTCCGAGGAGGCGCCCTTCCATCGTGGGTCGCTCGGCGGGAAGTGGACGCCGATGTCGCCCTCGGCCAGCGCCCCCAGGATGGCGTCGACCAGCGCATGGAGCGCGACGTCGGCGTCGGAATGGCCCTCGACCGAACGGTCGTGCGGGATCTTGACGCCGCCGAGCCAGACATGGTCGCCGGTCGCGGCGAAGGCGTGGACGTCGTAGCCGGAGCCGACCCGAACGTCGCCGAGCTCGGCGAGCAGCTCCGCCTCGGCGCGGCGGAAGTCGTCCGGCGTGGTGAGCTTCACGTTGGTGGCCTCCCCCTCGAAGATCGCGACCGGCAGCCCGGCCCATTCGGCGAGCGCGGCGTCGTCGGTGAAGTCGTCGCGGCCCGCCGCGGCCGCCGCGCGATGGGCGGCGAGCAGGGCGTCGAACCGGAACGCCTGCGGGGTCTGCACGGTTCGCAGGCGGCTGCGGTCGAGCGTCTCGACGACGAGACCGGCGCCGTCGACCACCTTGACGGTGTCGCTGACCACGAGCCCCGGGATCGCGGCCCCGCCCCGGCCGGCCGCGATCGCTCGGTCGAGCAGGGCCGGCGAAGCGAACGGCCGCGCCGCATCGTGCACCAGCACGATCTCGGGCGCGTGGTCGGCGAGGGCCTCCAGGCCGGCATGCACGGAGGCCTGCCGGGTGGTGCCGCCGTAGGTCGGGGTGAGCACCGGGAGCCCTGCCGCGGCACTCGCGAAACGGGCCTCGTCGTCGGGATGGATCACCGGCTGGACGACGGCGATGCCGGGATGGGCAGTGAACGCCAAGAGTGTGCGACGAATAACCGCCATGCCGCCGATGCAGCGGTACTGCTTCGGAACGTCGCCGCCGGCCCGCAGGCCGCGTCCTCCGGCGACCACGACGGCTGCCACTCGACTCATGATTTCAAGCTCCTGACCGAATTCTCTAGTGCGTCGGTTGAACCGAGTTACGGGCTCTCGTGGCGTTGTTTCGTCATCACCGGCGGTGACTTGGGCTTAAGTGTGCCTGTTCGGGAGGCTTGATTTGGCGCATGGAATGGCTAAGGTCTATGCAAATCACGGCTACGCCCAAAGACTAGGCACGTATGCATTCTCACAGCCCCCGACCCTCACGCGACCTGACGGTGGGCTCGATCGCACTTCCGAATCCCGTCTTCCTCGCGCCCATGTGCGGCATTACGGATGCACCGTTCCGGCGCCTCGTGGCAAGGCTCGGGGCGGGCCTCGTCGTCTCGGAAATGACGGCGACCTCGGCCCTGGTGGCCGGCAAGGCGCTGGCCCAGCTCCGTCTGGAGGGCCACGGGGTCGGCCTGCACGTCGTCCAGATCGCCGGCCGCGAGGCGCGCTGGATGGCCGAGGGCGCCCGCATCGCCGCCGGGGCAGGGGCCGACATCGTCGACATCAACATGGGCTGCCCGGCCCGCAACGTGACCAGCGGCGAGGCCGGCGCCGCGCTGATGCGCGACCTCGACCACGCCGTCTCGCTGATCGAGGCGACCGTGAGCGCGGTCGCCATCCCGGTCACGCTGAAGATGCGGCTCGGCTGGGACGAGACCTCGATCGTCGCCCCGGCGCTCGCCCGCCGGGCCGAGCAGGCCGGCGTCCGACTCGTCACGGTGCACGGGCGCACCCGCAACCAGTTCTACACCGGCACGGCGGACTGGCACGCGGTGCGGGCCGTCAAGGACGCGGTCTCGATTCCCGTGGTCGTCAACGGCGACATCAGGTCGGAGGACGACGCCGTCACGGCGCTCGCCCGCTCCGGCGCCGACGCCGTGATGGTCGGCCGCGGGGCGTGCGGGAAGCCGTGGCTGCCCGGCCGGATCGCCCGCTTCCTCGCCACCGGACGGCGCGAGGCCGGCCCCGATCTCGACACTCAGCTCGGCTGGCTCCTGCAGCTCCACGACGAGATGCTGACCCTCTACGGCACGCCTCTCGGCGGGCGGCAGGCCCGCAAGCATCTCGGCTGGGCGCTCGACGCCGCTGCCGCAGACGCCGGGGTGTCGCCCGCCGACGTCAAGGCGTGGCGGGCCAGGGTGCTCACCATCGACGAGCCGGCCGAGGTCCAGGGCCGGCTGCGCGACGCATATGCCGCGTTCAAGTGGAAGGTCGCCGCATGAAATCCGCCCCCATCGAAGCTCGCCCGCACTGGTCCGGCCAGGGTCCGCTCGGCATGTCGTCGGCCGAGGCGGTGCTCAACTCGCTGCCGCATTCCGTCGTCGTGGTCGGGCCGGACGGCGAGATCGCCGACGCCAATACGGCGGCCGAGCATTTCTTCGACATGTCGGCGCCGTTCCTGCGCCGCTACAAGCTGCGCGACCTGGTGCCGTTCGGCAGCCCCGTGCTGGCCCTGATCGAGCAGGTGCGGGCGCGCGGCGCCGCCGTCAACGAGTACAAGGTCGATCTCGCCACCCCGCGCATGCCGGGCGAGCGCATCGTCGACCTGCACGTCGCGCCCGTCCCCGAGCAGCCCGGCCACGTCGTCGTGATGCTGCAGCTCCGCTCGATCGCCGAGAAGATGGACCGCCAGCTCACCCATCGCGGCGCCGCCCGCTCGGTGACGGCGCTCGCCGCCATGCTGGCGCACGAGATCAAGAACCCGCTGTCGGGCATCCGCGGCGCCGCCCAGCTCCTGGAGCAGTCGGCGAGCGACGACGACCGCACGCTGACGCGCCTCATCTGCGACGAGGCCGACCGCATCGTGAAGCTGGTCGACCGCATGGAGGTGTTCGCCGACAAGCGCCCGGTCGATCGCGAGCCGGTCAACATCCATGTCGTGCTCGAGCACGTGAAGCGGCTCGCCCAGTCGGGCTTCGCCCGTCACATCCGCTTCGTCGAGGACTACGACCCGTCGCTGCCGGCGATTCTCGGCAACCGCGACCAGCTCGTGCAGGTGTTCCTCAATCTGGTGAAGAACGCCGCCGAGTCGATCGGCCCGAACGCGACCGACGGCGAGATCCATCTCACCACGGCGTTCCGGCCCGGCGTGCGCCTCTCGCTGCCGGGCAGCAAGACGCGGGTGTCGCTGCCGCTCGAGTTCTGCGTCAAGGACAACGGCCCCGGCGTGCCGGAGGATCTCCGGCCGCATCTGTTCGAGCCGTTCATGACCACCAAGCCGACCGGCACGGGCCTCGGCCTGGCGCTGGTCGCCAAGATCATCGGGGACCACGGCGGCATCGTCGAGTGCGAATCGCAGCCGCGCCGGACCTCGTTCAGCGTTCTGATGCCGATGTACACGGGCGACGACGCCGCCGAGCGCGGCGGTCCGCCCTCGCGAGGATGACGATGCCCACCGGTCGAGTTCTGGTCGCCGACGACGACGCCGCGATCCGCACGGTGCTCAACCAGGCCCTGTCGCGGGCGGGCTACGAGGTCCGCTCGACGGGCAACGCCGCGACCCTGTGGCGCTGGGTGAGCCAGGGCGAGGGCGACCTCGTCATCACCGACGTGGTGATGCCGGACGAGAACGCCTTCGACTTCCTGCCGCGCATCAAGAAGCTCCGGCCCGACCTGCCGGTGATCGTGATGAGCGCGCAGAACACCTTCATGACGGCGATCCGCGCCTCCGAGCGCGGCGCCTACGAGTATCTGCCCAAGCCCTTCGACCTGAAGGAGCTGATCACCATCGTCGGCCGGGCGCTCGCCGAGCCCAAGGAGGTCGCCGTCAAGGCGCCGGCGCCGGAGGAGATGGAGGCGATCCCGCTGGTCGGCCGCTCGCCGGCCATGCAGGAGATCTATCGTCTGCTCGCCCGCCTGATGCAGACCGACCTGACCGTGATGATCACGGGCGAGTCCGGCACCGGCAAGGAGCTGGTCGCCCGCGCCCTGCACGACTACGGCAAGCGGCGCAGCGGCACCTTCGTCGCCATCAACATGGCGGCGATCCCGCGCGACCTCATCGAGTCCGAGCTGTTCGGTCACGAGAAGGGGGCGTTCACGGGCGCCAATTCGCGCAGCGCCGGCCGCTTCGAGCAGGCCGAGGGCGGCACGCTGTTCCTCGACGAGATCGGCGACATGCCGATGGAGGCGCAGACCCGCCTGCTGCGCGTGCTGCAGCAGGGCGAGTACACGACGGTCGGCGGCCGCACCCCGATCAAGACCGACGTGCGCATCATCGCGGCGACCAACAAGGACTTGCGGATCCTCATCCAACAGGGGCTGTTCCGCGAGGATCTGTTCTTCCGCCTCAACGTCGTGCCGCTGCGCCTGCCGCCGTTGCGCGAGCGCACCGAGGACATCCCCGACCTCATCCACCACTTCTTCGCCATCGCCGAGCGGGAAGGTCTGCCGGCCAAGCAGATCGAGAAGGCCGCGCTCGACCGCCTCAAGCGCTACCGCTGGCCCGGCAACGTGCGCGAACTGGAGAACCTCGCCCGCCGTCTGGCCGCGCTGTATCCGCAGGAGACCATCACGGCGGCCGTCATCGACGGCGAGCTCGCCCAGCCGACGACCACGGCGAGCAGCGACGAGCCGCGCCCCGACGAGAACCTGTCCGCGGCCGTGGAGCGCCATCTGACGCGCTATTTCGGCGGCTTCAACGACGGCCTGCCGCCGCCCGGCCTCTACCATCGCGTGCTGCGCGAGGTGGAGCACCCGCTGCTCTCCGCCGCCCTGGTCGCCACCCGCGGCAATCAGATTCGCGCCGCCGAGCTGCTGGGCGTCAACCGCAACACGCTGCGCAAGAAGATCCGCGACCTCGACATCCGGGTGATCCGCACGAGCACCTGATCGGCTCGCGTCCCGACCGACCTGTTCGGCCGCCCGGGCTCGGCCGCTCCTCGCGATCCGCTCGCGCTCTCGTGAAGACGAGGGCGCCGTGGATTCGTCTCAATTCGGCAACATTGTTGTACAAATGCCTCAGCCTGAGAGGCAATGACGGCGCGTCGGAGTCGATGCGGCCGAGGGGGGTGCATGGCGAGCGTTGACGAGGCGACGAGCGCCGGGCTGGCCGAGGTGGTCAAGCCGGGCAGCGGCTCCGGAACCCGTATCCTCGGGCCGATCGGTGTCGCGGCCGCGCTGCTGTCGGCGCTCGTCACCTTTCTGGTGCTCGCCGGCCTGACCCCGATCGTGCCGACCCACAACGTCGTCGTCAGCCTGCTGATGGTCAACGGCACGGCGGTGGCGCTGCTGCTCGGCGTGATCGGCCGCGAGGTCTGGCAGATCGTCCAAGCGCGCCGGCGTGGCACCGCCGGCGCGAGGCTGCACGTGCGCATCGTCGGGCTGTTCTCGGTGATCGCGGCGGCGCCCGCCATCCTGGTCGCCGTGGTCGCCTCGATCACGCTCGACCGTGGCCTCGACCGCTTCTTCACCCAGCGCACCCGCGGCGTCATCGCCAACTCGTTGGTCGTCGCCGAGGTCTATCTCAACGAGCACGCCCAGTCGCTGCGCAGCGAGACGCAGGCGATGGCCTTCGACGTCGGCCGCGCCCGGCCGCTGTTCGACCAGGATCGCGACCGCTTCCGCCAGTTCTTCACGGCGCAGGCCCAGGTGCGCGGGCTGCCGATCGCCGTGCTGCTCGACAAGAACCTGGCCGTGATCGAGCGCGCCGACATCAAGCTCGCGCACGAGGCGCCGCGCCCGTCCGCCGCCATGCTGGCCGGCGTCGGCGAGGCCGAGCCGCAGGTGATCGTCAACCCGGATTCGAACTACGTCGCCGGGGCGATCAAGCTGCGCAACTACGACGACACGACCCTGTTCGTCGCCCGGCCGCTCAATCCGCTCGTCGTCTCCCAGTTCCGCGAGACGCAGACGACCGTCTCGGAGTTCGCGGAGCTGGAGAAGCGGCGGCTCGGCGTGCAGATCGCCTTCGCCCTGATGTTCACGGTCATCGCGCTCACCGTGCTGCTCTCGGCCGTGTGGATCGGCTTCAACTTCGCCAACCGGCTGGTCGCGCCGATCCGTCGCCTGATCGGCGCCGCCAACGTGGTCTCGACCGGCAATCTCTACGTCCAGGTGCCGGTGCGCCAGTCCGAGGGCGATCTCGCCCAGCTCGGCGAGACCTTCAACAAGATGACGTCCGAGCTGCGCACCCAGCGCGACGACATCGTGCGGGCGCGTGACGTGATCGACAGCCGGCGGCGGTTCACCGAGGCCGTGCTCGCGGGCGCCAGCGCCGGCGTCGTCGGCGTCGGGGCCGACGGGCGGATCAGCATCCTCAACCGCTCGGCCGAGAAGCTGATCGGGGCGACCGAGCAGGAGGTGCTCGGCAAGCCGCTCGCCGAGGTGCTGCCCGAGCTCGCCGACATGTTCCTCTCCGCCCGCACAACCGGGCAACGTTTCGCGCAGGGGCAGGCCTCGATCAACCGGGCGGGGCGGGAGCGCACCGTCTCGGTGCGGATGACCACCGAGCAGTCGGCCGATCCCGAGCACGGCTACGTGTTCACGCTCGACGACATCACGGATCTGGTCACGGCGCAGCGCACCTCGGCCTGGGCCGACGTCGCGCGTCGCATCGCCCACGAGATCAAGAACCCGCTGACCCCGATCCAGCTCTCGGCCGAGCGCCTGCGCCGCAAGTACGGCAAGGTGATCGTCGAGGACAAACAAATCTTCGAGCAGTGCACCGACACGATCGTCCGGCAGGTGGAGGACATCCGCCGCATGGTCGACGAGTTCTCGCGCTTCGCCCGCATGCCGAAGCCGGTGATGACCGAGGAGGACGTCGCCGACACGGTGCGCCAGGCCGTGTTCCTGATGCGAGTCGGTCACGCCGATGTCGAAATCACCGCCGACATCCCCGACGGTCCGATGCCGGCACGATTCGACCGGCGCCTGATCTCGCAAGGATTGACCAACATCATCAAGAACGCGACCGAAGCGATCGCCGCGGTCCCGCCCGCCGAGCTCGACAAGGGCCATATCCACGTCGCCGCGGCGCGGGAGGGGAGCGACATCGTGATCGACGTGATCGACAACGGGATCGGGCTGCCGAAGGAGAACCGGCGGCGTCTGCTCGAGCCCTATGTGACGACCCGCGAGAAGGGCACCGGGCTCGGTCTCGCGATCGTCGGGAAGATTCTCGAGGAGCACGGCGGACGCATCGAGCTGCACGACGCAGCCGAGCGCGAGCCGGGCCGGCGCGGCGCCTGGTTCCGTCTGCGTTTCGCCGCCGAACCGGCCACCGCCGATCAAGACCAGCAGCAGGGCGAGCAACGACATGGCGTCTGACATCCTGATCGTCGACGACGAGGCCGACATCCGCGAGCTGGTGGCCGGCATCCTGGAGGACGAGGGCTACGGCACCCGCACGGCCCGCGACTCCGACGATGCGCTGAAGGCCATCCAGGCGCGGCGCCCGAGCCTGGTGTTCCTCGACATCTGGCTTCAGGGCTCGAAGCTCGACGGGCTGCAGCTCCTCTCCACCATCAAGGCGGAGAATCCCGAGCTTCCCGTGGTGATGATCTCGGGCCACGGCAACATCGAGACCGCGGTCGCTGCCATCAAGCAGGGCGCCTACGACTTCATCGAGAAGCCGTTCAAGGCCGACCGGCTGGTGCTGGTCGCCGACCGCGCCCTGGAGACGTCGCGGCTCAAGCGCGAGGTGAAGGAGCTCAAGCAGCTCGCCCCGTTCCCGACCACGTTGGTCGGCCGCTCGACCGCCATCAACCACCTGCGCCAGACGATCGAGAAGGTCTCGCCGACCAACAGCCGCATTCTCATCGTCGGGCCGTCCGGCGCCGGCAAGGAGCTGACGGCGCGCACCGTGCACGCCCTTTCGGGCCGCGCCAGCGGTCCGTTCGTCGTGATCAACGCCGCCGCCATCACGCCGGAGCGGATGGAGGTGGAGCTGTTCGGCATCGAGCAATCGAACGGCAGCGAGACCCGCAAGGTCGGCGCCCTGGAGGAAGCTCACGGCGGCACGCTGTTCATCGACGAGATCGCCGACATGCCGCGGGAGACGCAGAGCAAGATCCTGCGGGTTCTCGTCGATCAGCAGTTCCAGCGGGTCGGCGGCACCACCAAGGTGGCCGTCGACGTCCGTATCGTCTCCTCGACGGGGCGAAACCTGGAGGAGGAGATCGCCGCCGGGCGGTTCCGCGAGGATCTCTATCACCGCCTCTCGGTGGTGCCGATCCGGGTGCCGCCGCTCGCCGAACGGCGCGACGACATCCCGGATCTCGTCGAGCATTTCCAGGATCAAATCTCGCAGGCGACCGGTCTGCCCAAGCGCCGGATCGGCGACGATGCGCTCGCCGTGCTGCAGTCGCACGACTGGCCCGGCAACGTTCGCCAGCTGCGAAACAATGTCGAGCGGCTGATGATTCTCGCCGGCGGCGACCCGGACGCCATCATCACGGCGTCGATGCTGCCGCCCGACGTCGGCTCGATGGTGCCGGCGATGCCGCGCGGCAACGGCGGCGAGCATCTGATGGGCATGCCGCTGCGCGACGCCCGCGAGGCCTTCGAGCGGGAGTATCTGCGCGCCCAGATCAGCCGGTTCGGCGGCAACATCTCGCGCACCGCCGAATTCGTCGGCATGGAACGTTCGGCCCTGCACCGGAAGCTCAAGGCCCTGGGAATGGACTGAGCATGATCCCGAAAGGTGGCCTCCGGCTTTCGGATCGGATCATGCTCCGACAAGAAGGAACGAACGAATCGACGTTTCGCGGAAACGTCGATTTGTTCTGATCACGTCATGTCTCGTGTCGTCTACGTGAACGGCCGGTGGCGGCCGTTCCGCTCCGCCGTCGTCCATGTCGAGGACCGCGGCTATCAGTTCGCCGACGGTGTCTACGAGGTCTGCGAGGTGCGGGGCGGGCGGCTCGTCGACGAGCGCCGCCACACCGAGCGCCTCGTGCGCTCGCTGTCGGAGCTGCGCATCCCGCTGCCGCTGCCGCTCTCCGCGCTGAGCGTCGTCCTGCACGAGGCGGTGCGGCGCAACCGGGTCCGCGACGGGCTCGTCTATCTGCAGATCACCCGCGGGGTCGCCCGCCGCGACCACGGCTTCCCGCCGCCCGGCACCCGGCCGAGCCTCGTCGTCTCCGCCAAGCGGATCGATCCGGCGGCCGGCGAGACAGCGGCGCGCGCCGGCATCGCGGTCGTCACCGTGCCGGAGACCCGCTGGGCGCGGGTCGACATCAAGGCCATCGCCCTCTTGCCCAACGTGCTCGCCAAGCAGGCGGCGCGGGAGCAGGGCGCCCGCGAGGCGTGGTTCGTCGACCGCGACGGCTTCGTCACCGAGGGGGCCTCGTCGAACGCCTGGATCGTCACCGGGCAGGGTGAGCTGGTCACCCGACCGGTCGGTCCGGACATCTTGCGCGGCATCTCCCGCGAGGTGGTCAAGGATGTGGCGACGGCCGAGGGCCTGATCCTGGTCGAACGCCCGTTCACGGTCGCCGAGGCCCTGGCGGCCCGCGAAGCCTTCGTCACGGCCGCGAGCCAGATCGTCATGCCGGTGGTGCGGATCGACGGCCAGCCGGTCGCCGGCGGGGTGCCCGGGCCGGTCGCGGTGCGGCTGCGCGCCGCCTTCCATGCCCACGCCGAATTCTCCTGACGGACGAAGCTGCTGCGAATTCAGGCGGTAATCGACCAGCTTGGGCTTGCGCTCGTTACCGCGGTGCAATCTAATACCGATGCCCACGCTCTGCGAGCGCTGCAACGACGGCGCGCGCCGGGCGCGAAAAAGCAGCCACCTCGCGACGGGGACCGCGAGTACAACGGAAACAAACGGCCATGGCAGCCGATCGCTCACAAAACCTACAAGACACCTTCCTGAACTATGTTCGCAAGAACAAGACGCCGCTCACCATTTTTCTCGTGAACGGAGTCAAGCTCCAAGGCGTTGTCACCTGGTTCGACAACTTCTGTGTGCTTCTGCGGCGGGACGGCCACTCGCAACTCGTCTACAAGCACGCCATCTCGACCATCATGCCGGGTCACCCGATCCAGCTGTTCGAAGGGGCCGAGGAAGCAGCGGAAAAGGCCTAGTTGGAGCCACGACACCGCGACGACCCGCAGCGCCTGACGCCGACCCCGACGGGTGCGGCCATGACGCGCTGTCTCGTCATCGGACCCTATCTGCGCACCACCGAGGCGCGGGCCGGCACGACCCGAGCCGATGGCTCCGTGCGCCCGGACGCGGTCGGTCGCGCGCCGGAGGCCCGGCTCGCCGAGGCGACCGGGCTGGCGCGGGCGATCGATCTCGACGTGGTCGAGAGCGGCATCGTCATGCTCTCGGCGATCCGGCCCGCCACCTATCTGGGCAAGGGCAAGGTCGACGAGTTCGCCGGCCTGGTGAAGAGCCTCGAGATCGGCCTCGTGGTGATGGACTGCGCACTCTCGCCCGTGCAGCAGCGCAATCTGGAACGGGCCTGGAGCACCAAGGTGCTCGACCGCACCGGCCTGATCCTGGAGATCTTCGGCCGGCGCGCCGCGACACGTGAGGGCACGCTGCAGGTCGAGCTGGCGCATCTGACCTACCAGAAGAGCCGGCTGGTGCGCTCCTGGACCCATCTCGAACGCCAGCGCGGCGGCTTCGGCTTCCTCGGCGGCCCGGGCGAGACCCAGATCGAGACCGACCGGCGGCTCATCCAGGACCGCATCCGGCGCATCGAGCACGACCTCGAAGGGGTCAAGCGCACCCGCACGCTCCACCGCATCAGCCGCAAGCGGGTGCCGTACCCGATCGTCGCGCTGGTCGGTTACACCAATGCCGGCAAGTCGACGCTGTTCAACCGGCTGACGCGGTCCGGCGTGCTCGCCGCCGACATGCTGTTCGCCACCCTCGACCCGACGCTGCGCGCCGTCGACCTGCCGAACGGTCCGCGCGTGATCCTCTCCGACACGGTCGGCTTCATCTCGGATCTGCCGACCATGCTGGTCGCCGCCTTCCGCGCGACGCTGGAGGAGGTGATCGAGGCCGACCTGATCCTGCACGTGCGCGACGTGTCGCACGGCGACACCCAGGCGCAGTCGAAGGACGTCGATCAGGTACTCGCGGAGCTCGGCATCCCGCCGGAGGACGAGCGCATCCTCGAGGTCTGGAACAAAGTCGACCAGGTGGCGCCCGAAGAGCGCGAGCGTCTCGAGAACCTGGCCGCCCGCCGGCCCGCCGAACGGCGGCCGCGGCTCGTCTCGGCGATCGACGGGGAGGGGCTCGACGGCCTCGTCGCGACCATCGCGGAGCGCGTCGCGCGCACCCGGGTGGCGCTCACGGTCGAGGTCGACGCCGCCGACGGCGCCGCTTTGAGCTGGCTGCACCGGACCGGCGACGTGCTCGACACGACGACGTCGGACGACGGCGTCACCACGATCCATCTGCGCGTCCATCCGAGCCGAGAAGGGCAGGTGAGGGCGAAGTTCGGCGAGCGGGTGCGGGCGTCCGTCGCGAGCTGACGTCGCCACGCGAGCCAGGCGGCCGGGCGAGACATTCGGGCGGACGAGCGGCTTCGTGTCAGCCGGCGAATCTCGAACCGGGGGCCTGGGCCCCTCGACATCCTCCTCTGCCGTTCCCATATCAGGCTGATCGAAGACCCGCGCCGTGGCACTTCTGACCTTACGGTCGTGCTTCCCGCCCATCGAGGAGACGACCGTGTCGGTGACACATCCGCTTCCCATCATCCGCGAGAACGACAGGCAGCGACTCCACCGGACGGCGCCGTCGATGCGGCGGGCGCTGTCTCACGAACCGCGGGTGGCGCAGGATCGCTGCCCGGAATGTGCCGCACGCGCGCCGGTCGCTCCGTGCCGCTCGAATTACGTGTCGGGCGGCGTGATCGAGCATCATTGGGCCTGCAGCGGATGCGGGAGAGCCTGGGTCACGCGGATCGACGTCTCGCGACTTGGCGCCGCGCGTATCGCGCCTGCGCTGATCGACACGGCATCGCAATAGCGAGGTGGAAGCAATGGCGACTCTGCACAAGTATCAGCTCGGTCAACAGGTGAGGCTCGTCCACACGACCCGATTTCGGGCGACGGCCGACGGGCCCTACGAGATCACGCGCCAACTTCCTCTCGAGGACAGTGGATTCCGCTATCGCGTGAAGAGCAACAGGGAGCAGTACGAGCGCGTCGTCGGCGAGGACGAGCTCGAGCGCGCGAGCTGAGCCGGCCTGGACGCATCGATCCGGCGGTCTCGTCGGCGGTCTCGCAGCTCCGACCTCGTGAGACAGGGCCGGGCGCCGGCGACCTGCAGTCCTGCGATCAATCGACCCGGCTATCGACCCGGCTATCGGCGCTCCTCCGCCTTCGCCGCGGTCCACAGCGCATCCATCTCGTCGAGCGTGGACTCGCTCGGCGTCTTGCCGCGCTCGGCGAGCGCACGCTCGATGAAGCGGAAGCGGCGCTCGAATTTCTGATTGGTCTCTCGAAGAACGCGCTCCGGATCGGCATCGAGATGGCGCGCCAGGTTGACGACGGCGAACAAGAGATCGCCGACCTCCGCGCCGGCATGCTCACGGTCGGCGGCGTCGAGCGCCGCCTCGATCTCGTCGGTCTCCTCGCGGATCTTCGCGATGACGGCACGCGGATCGTTCCAGTCGAAGCCGACCCGGCCGGCTTTTTGCTGCAGCTTCAGGGCGCGGGTGAGGGCGGGCAGGGCGGTCGGAACCCCTCCCAGCGCGCCCTGCTCGTCGCGATCGCTGCCACGCGCCGCGCGCTCGGCCTTCTCCTCGGCCTTGATGCGCTCCCACAGGCCGGCCACCACGGCGGGCGTCTCCCCGGTGGCGTCACCGAACACATGCGGATGCCGACGCAGCATCTTCCGGGTGATCGCCAAGACGACGTCACCGAAATCGAAGGCGCCTTGCTCCTCGGCCATGCGGGCGTGAAAGACCACCTGAAGCAGCAGATCGCCGAGCTCTTCGGCGAGGTCGGGAAGATTGTTCCGCGCGATCGCGTCGGCGACCTCGTAGGCTTCCTCGATCGTGTAGGGCGCGATCGACGAAAAGTCCTGGGCGAGATCCCAGGCGCAACCGGAGCCCGGCGTGCGTAGCGCCGCCATGATCCGGAGGAGCTGCGCGATGTCGCGCGACGGCGTCAAGGCGGGGATCGTCTCGTCGGGGTCCGACATGGCGGGGTCCATCACGGCGGGGTCCATCACGGCGGAAGCGTCCGGCAGCGGATCAGGACCATCCCGATCATGCTCATCACCACTTCGTCGCGCTGGTTCAGAACCTCGACGAAGGACCGTACCAGCCCGCGATCGGGTTTCGAGCGCGACCGCTCGGCCGACACCGTGGTGACCCGAATGCGCAGGGTGTCGCCGGGCCGGACCGGCTTGTTCCAGCGCAGCTCGTCGACCCCGGGGCTGGCGAGGCTCTGGGTCGCCGTCAGCCAGCCGTCTGCGAGCATCCGCATCGTCATGGCGGCGGTGTGCCAGCCCGACGCGATCAGTCCGCCGAAGGCGCCGTGCGCGGCGGCCTCCGGATCCGTGTGCATGGTCTGCGGATCGAAGCGGCGGGCGAATTCGACGATCTCGGCTTCGGTCACCGTGACGGCGCCGTACTCGTAGGTCCGCCCGGGGACGTAGTCCTCGAAGTGGCGGTCCGCGACCGGAACCGCAAAGTCCGATTGGCTCATTCCAGACTCGTTCGACATGGCGTGTGCGGCCGGCACCATAGACGGCGGCGCGCACCGAGACGACCCCGCGATGCGCCGGTCCGACCAGCGATCCGCCGGCGCCGGCCGGCGATCGTCGGAGCGAGCCGGAATGTCTCGGCAATGTCTCGGCGCGGCCGAGGGAACCGTCCCGGCCCGTCTCCATAATTCGCATAAGACATATTATGGAAATTCATTTTGGCCCGATAAATCAGGGAGATGGCGGCTCCCGGCCGCCCAATGGCGTCGCTCCGAGGCGTCTGCGCGGTGCTTGTTTTGCCCGGCGTGTTCAAAGGCCTGCTTCCGGTCCGCGATGCCGCCGCGCGTGATGACGCTGCGCGTGATGGCGCTCGCCGGCGTCACGGCGCGCAGCGCCGACGGACATCGGCGCGCAGACCATGGATTTGCCGGCCGCCGCGACTGCGGCTCGGGTCACTGCGCTTCGGCGGATCTGTCCGGCGTCAGCCGGCGTCCTCGAGCGTGAACCCGACCTTCAGGGTCACCTGGAAATGCGCCACTTTGCCGTCCTCGATGTGGCCGCGGGTGCCGACCACCTCGAACCAGCGCATGTTGCGCAGCGTCTTGCCGGCCCGCGCGACGGCGTTGCGGATGGCGTCGTCGATGCTGTTCGGCGACGAGCCGACCAGCTCGACGAGCTTGTAGGTGTGATCCGTCATCGGTCTCGCTCCCTTGCTTCGGCGGGTGCTCGGCACGCAGCTTGTTCGGCACACGCAGGTGTTCGGCACACGGGTGTTCGGCACACGGGTGTTCGGCACGCCGGCCATCGTCGCGCCCAAAGGGAGCCCGGCGCGCGTGGCGCCGGGTCCGGAGATCAGGCGTTGAGGACGCGCCCATAGGCGTCGAGCACGGCCTCCTTCATCATCTCGGACAGGGTCGGATGCGGGAAGACCGTGTGCATCAGCTCTTCCTCGGTCGTCTCGAGGTTCATCGCGACGACGTAGCCCTGGATCAGCTCGGTCACCTCGGCGCCGACCATGTGGGCGCCGAGGAGCTGGCCGGTCGTCTTGTCGAAGATCACCTTGACGAGGCCCTGGTCCTCGCCGAGCGCGATCGCCTTGCCGTTGCCGGCGAACGGGAAGCGGCCGACCCGGATGTCGCGCCCCTGCTCTTTCGCCTTCGCCTCCGTCAGCCCGACCGAGGCGATCTGCGGCGTGCAGTAGGTGCAGCCCGGAATCTTCGCCTTGTCGAGCGGATGCGGGTGCAGACCCTTGATCGCCTCGATGCAGATGACGCCCTCGTGCTCGGCCTTGTGGGCCAGCATCGGCGGGCCGGCGACGTCGCCGATCGCGTAGACGCCCGGTACGTTGGTCTTGCCGAGCCCGTCGGTGACGATCGTGCCGCGGTCGGTCTTCACGCCGAGCTTCTCCAACCCGAGATTTTCCACGTTGCCGACGACGCCGACCGCGGAGATCACGCGATCGACCGTCAGGGTCTGAGTGCCGCCCTTGCCGTCGTCGATGGTCGCCGTGACGCTGTCGGCCTTCTTGTCGAGCTTGGTCACCTTCGCGCCGGTCAGGATCTTGAAGCCCTGCTTCTCGAACTGCTTTCGCGCGAACGCCGCGATCTCGGCGTCCTCGACGGGGAGGATCTGCGGCAGCACCTCGACGACCGTCACGTCGGCGCCCATGGTGCGGTAGAACGAGGCGAACTCGATGCCGATCGCGCCGGAGCCGACGACGAGCAGCGACTTCGGCATCGTCTCCGGCACCATCGCCTCGAAATAGGTCCACACGAGCTTGCCGTCCGGCTCGAGGCCCGGCAGCACGCGCGGTCGCGCGCCGGTCGCCACGATGATGTGCTTGGCCTGATAGCTGCCCGGACCGAGCGCGCCCTTCGGCGCCTCGGTCTTCGACGCCGCGACCGTGACCTTGCCAGGCGCGTCGATCGTGGCGGCGCCCCAGATCACCGAGACCTTGTTCTTCTTCATCAGGAAGCCGACGCCGTCGTTGAGGCGCTTCGACACGCCGCGTGAGCGCTTCACCACGGCGGCCGGATCGAACGACACGTTCTCGGCCTTCAGCCCGTAGACGTCCGGATGCTGCATGTAGTGATAGATCTCGGCCGAGCGCAGCAGCGCCTTGGTCGGGATGCAGCCCCAGTTCAGGCAGATGCCGCCGAGATGCGACTTCTCGACGATCGCGGTCTTGAAGCCGAGCTGCGCGGCGCGGATCGCCGTGACGTAGCCGCCGGGGCCGGAGCCGATGATGATGACGTCGAAGGAGGTGTCGGACATTCGCTTCTCTGGTCGGCTGGTCCTCTCCGGGCGGAGAGGCGGCCCGCCGGGAGCGGCGGGCGCTTCGGGGGGACGAATTCTCAGCGCCGTTCCAAGGCCGCGACCCGGCGCTTGATCTCTTCGATGTCGGCCTTGAGGGTTTCGATGTCGGAAGAGTTTCGGGCCGTGAGACCGAGGCCGTAGGTCAGATACCCCTCGATCGCCTCGAGCTTCTCGCCGTGATGCGCCAGGGTCTCGCCTATCGTCTCGATGCGCCGGCCGAGATCCCGCTTGGTCTCGGCGATGTCCGCCTGGATTCGCTGCAGGATCGGGATGATGGCATCGCTCGGCTCGGTCATGCCGGTCTCCGGGGGTGCACATGGTGCGACATGGGCATCGCCGCGGGCGGGTGCAACCGTTTCGTCCGCCCCGTCGCCTCGCTCACAGTGGCATGTCCTTGGCGCTCCTGACGCAGTCGGCGTTCAGCTCGGCGAAGATCGTGTCGGCGGCCTGGAAGCGGGTCGTGGCGTCGCCCGACCCGCCGCGCTCGCGGACGAGCGCCTCGAGCCGCCGCGACAGCTCCGTGTAGCGGGCCCGGATCGCCTCGTCGCGCAGATTGGCGAGATAGGTGCCCAGCGCTGCGAACTTCGCCACCGCAACCTCCGCCTCGGCCCGCTCTCGCCCGAGATCGGCGCCGGCCGGTGCGGCGCGCGCGGCGTCGGCCAAAAGACCCACGCGCACCTTCACGAGGAAATAGGCGTCGATGATCTCCTTGCAGGTCCGCATGTACTCGACGCGACCGACATTGCCCTGGATGATGCCGACGAACTTGTTGTTGAGCCAGCCGTTGTAGATCGACGTGACGAGCGACAGCACGGCGATGGCCATCGGGAAGAAGGTCACCACCACGCTCTTCACGGTGCCGCCGCCGTCGCTCATCGCCCCCGCCCTTTCAGCTTCCTTCGTGCCTCGAGCTGTGTCGCAAGCGACGCGCGATCAAACCACCATCATCACCGGGTTCTCGACGAAGCGCTTGACGGCGCCCAGGAACTCGGCGCCGAGCGCGCCGTCGACGGCGCGATGGTCGGTGGAGAGCGTGATCTTCATCTGGGTGGCGACCGCGATCGCGCCGTCCTTCACGACCGGCACCTGGGCGCCGGCGCCGACCGCCAGGATCGTCGCGTGTGGCGGGTTGATCACGGCGGCGAACTCCTCGATGCCGTACATGCCGAGATTGGACACCGCGGTGGCGCCGCCCTGATACTCCTCCGGCTTCAGCCGGCGCGCCCGCGCCCGCGTCGCAAAATCCTTCATCTCGGCCGAAATGACCGAGAGCGACTTGGTGTCGGCGTTGCGTACCACCGGCGTGATAAGGCCGCCCGGGATCGCGACCGCCACGGCGACGTCGGCGGATTTGTGCTTGAGGAGCCCCGCCTCCGTCCACGTCACGTTGGCGTCCGGCACGGTCTTGAGCCCCATCGCCAACGCCTTGATGACGAAGTCGTTGACCGACAGCTTCCAGGCGGGCTTGCCGTCCTGGTCCTTCGGGGCGGCGGCGTTGACGGCCTCGCGGGCGGCCAAGAGGCCGTCGATCGTGCAGGTGACGGTCAGGTAGAAATGGGGGATCGTCTGCTTCGCCACCTGCAGGCGCTGCGCGATGATGCGGCGCATCTGGTCGTGCGGGACGAACTCGTAGGAGCCCTCCGGATAGAGCGCCTTGATGGCCTCGTCGGAGGGGGCGAGCGCCGGCATCGGAGCCCCCGCCGGAGCGCCGGCCGGAGCCGCCGCGGCGGGCTTCAGGCCCTTGCCGCCGCGTGCCGCCTCGATGTCGCGGGCGACGACGCGCCCGTGCGGGCCCGAGCCCTCGACGCGGCCGAGATCGATGCCGGCCTCCTTGGCGAGCCGCCGGGCGAGCGGCGAGGCGAACTGCCGAGCGCCACCGTTCGCCCGAGGCGCGGCCGCCGAAGCAGAACCGACTGACGGAGCGGCAGTGGCAGGAGCCCCCTGCCCCAGCGCGGCGCTCCCTTGCGCGACGCTTTCGGCCGGCTTCGCATCGGCTTTCGGCGCCGCCGCCTTCGGCGCGTCCGCCTTGGCCCCCGCTGCGACTTGGGTGACCACCTCACCTTCGACGGCGAGCACGGCGATCGGTGCATTGACGGCGACGTCGGCCGTGCCGGCCGGCACCAGGATCCGGGCGATCGTGCCCTCGTCGACCGCCTCGTACTCCATCGTCGCCTTGTCGGTCTCGATCTCGGCGATGACGTCGCCGGAGCGCACCTTGTCGCCCTCCTTCTTGAGCCACTTGGCGAGGTTGCCCTTCTCCATCGTGGGCGAGAGCGCGGGCATCAGGATGTTGATGGGCATCGGGAGTGTCTTCCAGTTGGGCGCGACGGTCGGCGCCGGTGTCGCGGGGCGCCGTCTCGGATCGGGCGCGGCCGGGACGAGCCGGCCGCGGAACGCGGCGCGCGTCAGCGCGTCCGGGCGCGCGGCGCCGGCTTCTTCGCGACGGGCTTGGCCTTCGCCGGTGTCTTGCTCGCCTTGGCGGCGACGGGCTTCGCCGCCGGCTTCTTGGCCGGCGTCTTCGTGGCGGCCGTGGCCTTCGCCGGAGCGCGATTTCCGGCCGGGGCGGCCGCGGCCTTGCGAGCCGGCGATTTTCGCGGCGTGGCCGGGCGCGGTGGCGGCGTGTCGTCGATCTCGCGGGCACCGAGGTCGGCCGCGTAGGCCTCCTCGATCTCGGCCAGCGCCTCGGCCTCGGTGAGATCGGTCTCCAGCGAGTAGATCTGCGCGAGCTTGCGGGTGATCTCGGCAAGCACCTCGCCCCAGGTCGCGGGATCGTTGAACGCGTGACGGGCCGTGACGAACAATTCGTCGTCGATCAGCCCGGCCCGAAGGATCTCGACGCCGCCGTTGGCGAGCGCGTCCTCGGCGATCGGCAGCGCGTGGTAGAGGGAGTCGTCCTTGGAGCGGGCCATGGCGTCACCGATACGTGACGGCGCGGGCCGCTTCGACGACCTCGTCGACCGACGGCAGCGCCAGCTTCTCGAGATTGGCGGCGTAGGGCATCGGCACGTCCTTGCCGGACACGCGCGCCACCGGCGCGTCGAGCCAGTCGAAGGCGTGCTCCATGATGCGGGTGGCGATCTCGGAGGCGACGCCGGACTGCGGCCAGCATTCCTCGACGACGACGCAGCGGCCGGTCTTCTTCACCGACGCGACGATCGTCTCGGTGTCCATCGGGCGGATGGTGCGCAGGTCGATCACCTCGGCGTCGATCCCCTGCTCCGCGAGCTTCTCGGCGGCCTTCAGCGCATAGGTCATGCCGATCGACCAGGCGACCAGCGTGACGTCCTTGCCGGGGCGTGCGACGCGGGCCTTGCCGATCGGCACCAGCCAGTCGTCGACCTTGGGCACCGGGAACGACTGGCCGTAGAGGATCTCGTTCTCCAGGAAGATCACCGGATTCGGATCGCGGATCGCCGCCTTGAGGAGGCCCTTGGCGTCGGCCGCCGTGTAGGGCGCCACCACTTTGAGGCCGGGAATGTGCGAGTACCAGGACGCGTAGTCCTGGCTGTGCTGGGCACCGACGCGCGCGGCGGGCCCATTGGGCCCGCGAAAGACGATCGAGCAGCCCATCTGGCCACCCGACATGTAGAGCGTCTTGGCGGCCGAGTTGATGATCTGATCGATCGCCTGCATGGCGAAGTTGAAGGTCATGAACTCGACGATCGGCTTCAGGCCGGCGAGCGCCGCGCCGACTCCGAGGCCGGCGAAGCCGTGCTCGGTGATCGGGGTGTCGACGACACGGCTCGCGCCGAACTCCTGCAGGAGGCCCTGGGTGACCTTGTAGGCGCCCTGATACTCGGCGACCTCCTCGCCCATGACGAAGATGTCGCCGTCGCGCCGCATCTCCTCGGCCATCGCGTCGCGCAGCGCCTCGCGCACCGTCATGGTGACGAGCTCGGCGCCCTCGTGGGTCTCCTCGGCAAGCTCGGGCACGGCGGGCGCGGCCGGGACCGCGGCGGGAGCCGGCGCCGAAGCGGGGGCGGCCGCCGGCGGCGCCGACTGCGAGGCCTTGTTCTGGGCGGCCGGCGTGGCGGCGGCGCTCGCATCCTCGCCGTCGGCGACGATCACGGCGATCGGCGTGTTGACGGCGACGTCGGCGGTGCCGGCCGGCACCAGAATCTTGCCGAGCGTGCCCTCGTCGATCGCCTCGACCTCCATGGTCGCCTTGTCGGTCTCGATCTCGGCGATCACGTCGCCGGCCTTCACCTTGTCGCCCTCCTGCTTGACCCATTTGGAGAGGTTGCCCTTCTCCATCGTGGGCGAGAGAGCCGGCATCAGGATCTGGGTTGGCATGGGGGTTCGACCCTCGTTGTCCGGATGGCGCCGCGATCAGCGCAGGATGTCGGTGTAGAGCTCGGAGGCGTCCGGCTCCGGATCGTAGGTCGCGAACTCGGCGGCCTCGTTGACGATCTTGCGCACGTCCGCGTCCATCGCCTTGAGCGCGTCCTCGTCGGCCCAGCCATGGGCGAGGATGCGGGCGCGCGACTGCTCGATCGGATCGCTCTCGATCCGGACCTTCTCGACCTCCTCGCGGGTGCGGTACTTGGCCGGATCGGACATCGAATGGCCGCGATACCGGTAGGTCTTCATCTCCAGAATGTACGGCCCCTGCCCGCTGCGGCAGTATTCGAGCACGCGGTCGCCGGCGGCCTTGACGGCGCGCACGTCCATGCCGTCGACCAGCTCGCCCGGAATGTTGAACGAGGCGCCGCGCTTGGAGAGATCGACCTGGGCCGAGGCGCGCTGCACCGACGTGCCCATGGCGTAGCGGTTGTTCTCGATGATGTAGACGACGGGCAGCTTCCACAGCGCCGCCATGTTGAAGCTCTCGTAGACCTGGCCCTGGTTGGCGGCGCCGTCGCCGAAATAGGTCAGGCAGACGTTCCCGTTCTCACGATACTTGTTGGCGAAGGCGAGCCCGGTGCCGAGCGACACCTGGGCGCCGACGATGCCGTGGCCGCCGTAGAAATGCTTCTCGCGGCTGAACATGTGCATCGAGCCGCCCTTGCCTTTGGAGTAGCCGCCGCGCCGTCCGGTCAGCTCCGCCATCACGCCGCGCGGATCCATGCCGCAGGCGAGCATGTGGCCGTGGTCGCGATAGCCGGTGATGACTTGGTCGCCCTCCTTCATGGCGAGCTGCATGCCCACCACGACGGCCTCCTGGCCGATGTAGAGATGGCAGAAGCCGCCGATGAGCCCCATCCCGTACAGCTGGCCGGACTTCTCCTCGAAGCGGCGGATCAGCAGCATGTCGCGATACGCTTTCAGATCCGCGTCGCGGCCGAGCTCCTGCACGGGAGAAGCATCTATGGGCAGGATCGACGGCCGGCTGGTCGGCGCAGGCGTGTCGGCGACTTTCTTTTGGGAAGCCATCGTGACCTCGGGGTGTGGCGACGAACGATCAACCCCATAGCCGAATTCGGGACGCTACGAAAGGACGGTCCGGACGTCGAAACCTGTGCTGATTTTTCATATGTGGCTTGGGCTTGCAGGGAGCAAGCCATGCCACCACCGACCGCCGTGGCGGATCAGCGCGGCTTGACGATCATCACGATGTCGCGGCGATCGACATAGTTGAGCAGCGACCGCGCCCGCTCGTCCAGCAGGTCGGGATCCAGGCTTTCGGATTTCAGCAGCGCGACGCGCCGCTGCCAGACCTCGCGCTCCGCCTTCGCAACTGCGAGATCGGCGGTCAGCTCGGCGATCTGGGCATCGAGATCCTTGCGCGCGTTGATGCCGCGGTTGCCCGTGTAGGCGTTGATTCCGAAATAGCCGATCATCAGCGATGCCAGCACGTAAAGGCAGAGCGCCGTGACGATCGATCTTATACGCGGACGCGACACCATGATGGGCTCATAGGGCGCCGCTTCCGTTAAAATGCGGTTTAATCCGTGCCGGAACGGCAGAAAGCCGGCGCAAAGCGCCGGCTTTCGTGTCTTTTCGGTCGCTGAAGCGGCCGCGTCGTGCGGATCGGATCAGGCCAGCGCCTTGAGGGCGCCACGGCCGGCATAGACCGCCTGGCTGCCGAGCTCCTCCTCGATGCGCAGGAGCTGGTTGTACTTGGCGATCCGGTCCGAGCGGGCGAGCGAGCCGGTCTTGATCTGCCCGCAGTTCGTCGCGACCGCCAGATCCGCGATGGTCGAATCCTCGGTCTCGCCCGAGCGGTGCGACATCACGGCCGTGTAGCCGGCCTTGTGGGCCATCTCGACGGCGGCGAGCGTCTCGGTGAGCGAGCCGATCTGGTTGACCTTCACCAGGATCGAGTTGCCGATGCCCTTCTTGATGCCCTGTGAGAGGCGTGTGACGTTGGTGACGAAGAGGTCGTCGCCGACGAGCTGCACCTTCGAGCCGATGGCGTCGGTGAGCGCCTTCCAGCCCTCCCAGTCGTCCTCCGCCATGCCATCCTCGATGGTGATGATCGGGTAGCGGGCCACGAGGTCGGCCAAGTACTTCACCTGCTCGTCGCGGGAGCGCTTCTTGCCTTCGCCCTCATAGTGATAGGCGCCGTCCTTGAAGAACTCGGTGGAGGCACAGTCGAGGCCGATAGAAACGTCCTGCCCGGCCTTGTAGCCGGCCTTCTCGATCGCCTTGACGACGAAGTCGAGCGCCGCGTCGGCCGACGGCAGGTTCGGCGCGAAGCCGCCCTCGTCGCCCACGTTGGTGTTGTGGCCGGCCGCCTTGAGGCCCGCCTTGAGGACGTGGAAGATCTCGGCGCCGGTGCGCAACGCCTCGGCGAAGCTCGCCGCGCCGACCGGCATGATCATGAATTCCTGGAAATCGATCGGGTTGTCCGCGTGTACGCCGCCGTTGACGATGTTCATCATCGGGACGGGGAGGACGCGGGCCGAGGTGCCGCCGACATAGCGGTAGAGCGGCAGGCCCTTGGCCGTGGCGGCCGCCTTGGCGACGGCAAGCGAAACGCCGAGGATCGCGTTGGCGCCGAGGCGCGCCTTGTTGGGCGTGCCGTCGAGCTTGATCATCGTGTCGTCGATGAGCACCTGCTCCTCGGCGTCGAAGCCCGAGATGGCGTCGTAGATCTCGCCGTTGACGGCCTCGACCGCCTTGGCCACCCCCTTGCCGGAATAGCGCGACTTGTCGCCGTCGCGCAGCTCGACGGCCTCGTGGGCGCCGGTCGAGGCGCCGGACGGCACTGCGGCCCGGCCTTTGGAGCCGTCGTCGAGCACCACGTCGACCTCGACGGTCGGATTGCCGCGACTATCGAGAATCTCGCGGCCGATTATGTCCACGATGGCGGTCATCAATGGCTCCCGCATGGCTTGTCTGGGGGGTGCAGGTGTCTTAACAGGCCGAACCGTACCGGCCAAGCGTCCTCGGCGCATGCCGCGGCATCATGCTCGATGCTCGCGCACGCCGAGCCATCATGGTCGCCCCGCGCGACCGGAGAACGACATGCCTCGCTCCCCCCGCCCGCCGTCCGGCCGCCGCGCCGCCGCGGCCCCGCTGCAGCTCGGAACCCCGACCCCGATCCCCGTTTCGCCCGCGACGGCGACGCTCGATCGGGTGCCGAACCCGCATGCCGACACGCCCTATGTGGCGCGCTTCACGTTCCCCGAGTTCACCTCGCTGTGCCCGGTGACGGGCCAGCCGGACTTCGCGACCCTGGTCATCGACTACGTCCCGGCCGCCTGGCTGGTCGAATCGAAATCCTTGAAGCTGTATCTCAACAGCTTCCGCAACCACGGTTCATTTCACGAGGATTGCACCGTGGCGATCGGCAAGCGGCTGGTCGGTGCCCTGAAGCCGCGCTGGCTGCGGATCGGCGGTTACTTCTATCCGCGCGGCGGCATGCCGATCGACGTGTTCTTCCAGGCCGGGAAGCTGCCGGCCGGCGTCTGGGTGCCGGACCAAGGGGTTCCCACCTACCGGGGGCGCGGCTGAGGCGCCGCCGCGGCAGCCAGCGCGGCGAGCAGCGATCGGATCTCGCCGCCCGGGTCCGCGGCCCGCATCACGGCGCCCATCACGGCGACGCCGGCCGCTCCGGCCGCGACCAGGTCCGGGACGGCCGCCGCCGTGACGCCGCCGATCGCCAGGACCGGGACCGCCGCAACGGCCGCGACGGCGCCGACGCCGGCCGGGCCGAGCGGCGGGCCGTAGCCGGGCTTGCTGGCCGTGGCGAAGGCCGGGCCGGCGACCGCCCAGGCGACGAGGTCGGGGTCGAGCCGCGCCGCCTCGGCCGGCGCATGCACCGAGACGCCGATCAGCCCCGTCGGCCCGAACAGGTCGCGGGCGGGTCGAGCGTCGGACCCGCCGCGCAGATGCACGCCGGCGAGGCCGGCGGCGCGCGCGACCTCCGGTCGGCCGTGCAGCACCAGGGTCGCGCCGTGCCGTTCTGCGATCGGCGATAGCTCTTGTGCCAAGGCAACTTGCGCGGGTTCGCTCAGATCGTTCTCGCGGATGCTGGCGAACCGGCACCCGGCCGCGAAGGCCGCTTCCAGGATCTCGGCCAGCGGCCGCGCCGCCTGCCGCCGGTCGGTGACCAGCAGTAGTGGCGCCGGCAGCCGGCCGAAACACTCCAGCGCCGTCATGGCGGGGCTCGTCCCGGCCATCCACGTCCTTCCTGCCCCGACGCGCGGCCGACGATCGCGGATGGCCGGCAATAGGCCGGCCATGACGAGCGACGGCCGTGTGTCGAACGCCTCACGTTCCGACCAGGCCGAGCTGCGGGCTCGACGGCTCGGCGTAGCGTTTCCGCGGGATGCGCCCGGCGCGCGACGCCAGCCGCCCCGCCTCGACGCCGGCCCGCATGGCGGCGGCCATCCGGACCGGGTCGTTCGCCTTCGACACCGCCGTGTTGAGCAGCACGGCCGCGCAGCCGAGCTCCATGGCGAGCGCCGCCTCCGACGCCGTGCCGATGCCGGCGTCGAGCACCACCGGCACGGGCGAGCGGGCGCAGATCGTCTCGATCATCACCGGGTTGCAGATGCCGAGCCCGGAGCCGATCGGCGCCCCGAGCGGCATCACGGCCGCGGCGCCCACATCGGCGAGCTTGCGGCAGGTGATCGGGTCGTCGTTGCAGTACGGCAGAACCGTGAAGCCGGCGGCGACCAGCGTCTCGGTCGCTCGCAGGAGTTCCTCCACGTCGGGATAGAGGAGCTCACGGTCGCCGATGACCTCGAGCTTGATCCAGTCGGTGCCGAGCGCCTCGCGGGCCAGCTCGGCGGTCAGCACGGCGTCGCGGGCCGTCTGGCACCCGGCCGTGTTGGGCAGGAAATGCGCCTTGTCGCCGATCAGGTCGACCAGGCTCTCCTCCTCGCCGGCGAGGCTGATCCTTCGGATCGCCGCCGTCACCATTTCGGTGCCGCTCGCCGCGACGGCGTCGAGCATCACGGTGCGGTTCGGATAGCCGGCCGTGCCGAGGAACAGGCGCGACGTGAAGGTCCGCCCGGCGATCACCAGCGGGTCGGCAACCTTGGTCTCCGGGATCTCGGCCTCTCGGGTCTTCGTGTCGATGCTCATGTCAGCCTCCGGGCCTCGCCCGCACGATCTCGACGGCGTCGCCGCTCGCGAGCGCCGCGGTAGCCCAGGCGGCGCGCGGCACCACCCGTCCGTTGACGGCGACCGCGATGCCGCGGGTGCCGGTGGCGATGTCCTTCTCGGCCAGCAGTGCCGCGATCGTCGTCGCGGTGCGCGGCTCGGCGGCGCCGTTCACTGTGATGGTGTCCCTCGGATTGGTCTCTTCGGCGCCGTAGGACGCTGTTGCTGTATCGGCCATGTCTCTGTTCCTCGTGCGGGTCAGGCCGCGGCCTTGGTCGAAAACCGCTCCATGCCGAACGCGGCGATGGCCGGATCGGTCCCCTCGCCCGCCACCAGCCGCGCGACGGCGTCGGCCGTCACCGGGGCCAGCAGAATGCCGTTGCGATGGTGGCCGGTGGCGTAGACGAGCCCCGGCACCTCGGAGGCGCCGAGGATCGGCGCGTCGTCGCGGCTGCCCGGCCGATGGCCGACGACCGTGTCGACGATCGGCAGCTCCTCGATCGCCGGCAGCACCCGCCACGCCGCCTCCAGCAACGCGAAGAGGCCGCCGGCCGTGATCGCCGTGTCGAACCCCTTCTCCTCGACGGTCGCGCCGAGGATCAGATGGCCGTCGCGCCGCGGCACCAGATAGCAGCCCGGCGCCCACAGAACGTGAGTCAGCAGCGGCGCCGCCGCATCCATCGTCAGGACGATCACCTGCCCCTTGATCGGCCGCACCGGCGGGCGGGCGGCGGGAGGCACGCCCTCGATGCCGCGCGACCAGGCCCCGGCGGCCAGCACCACGGTGCCGGCGGCAACGCGGGTGCCGTCGGTCAGCTCCACCCCGGTGGCACGGCCGTTCTCGACGACGATGCGCACGACCGCGGTGTGCGGCCGCAGCGTCACGCCCGCGCGCTCGGCGGCCCGAACGAGCGCGGTGGTGAGCGACCGGGTCGCGACCTGATGGTCCTCGGGGCTGAACACGGCTCCGCTGATCCCGGCCGCGAGATGCGGCTCGCGCCGGCGCGCCTCCGCCGGCGTCAGCCAGTCGAGGGTCAGGCCGAGGCTCGTCTGGAATGCGTGATGATGCAGGAGACGGGCGCGCTCGTCGGCGGTCGGCGCCACCACCAAGGTGCCTTCGGTGCGCAGCTCGACGTCGATGCCGGTCGTCTCCAGAAGCTCGGCCGCGAAGCCGGGCCACAGGGCTTGCGCGTGCCGACCGAGCCTGACCAGCGCCTCCTCGCCGGGCTCCGCCTCGGCGCAGGCGGCCAACATGCCGCCGGCGACCCAGCTCGCCGCGGCGCCGAGGGCGCCCTTGTCGAGCACCGTGACGGCGAGGCCGCGCTGCGCCAGTCGCCAGGCGATGCCCAGGCCGCAAACCCCGGCCCCGATGATCACGACATCGGGCACGCGCGCCTGCGCGCCGTCATGCACCGGCGCGGCGGTGGACTCGGAATACGGACGTGACTCTGCTGCCATCGGCGGCTCCCTTCGCTGGCATGACCCAGACAGGTTCAGTGGGTGTGATCTCAGCCGCGCACCGGCGCGGCACCCCAGGCCGTGAGGGAATGATGGACGATCCGGGCCGCCGCCGCAAGAGCGGAGCGGCAAGGCGCGATCGCGATGGGTCGCACAAGCGCGACCTGGGAACGTCCGACGATCAGGTCTCGCGTGGGCCGGCCGGCTGCGGCTTCGCCGGCCGCCGTAAGTATACGGCGCACATCAATCCGGTGCCGAGCAGCATCAGACCGGCAATCGTGCTGGTGGCGGACACGCCGACATGATCGAAGCCGGTGCGATAGACGACCGGGCCGAGCGCCTGGCCGAGGAAGAACGAGCACCCGTGCATGGCGACCGCGGTGCCGCGTGCCGACGGCGCGAGCTCGGTCACATAGACCTGGATGACGCCGTGCAGCGAGTAGAAGCCGAGCCCTATCACCATGAAGATCATGAACTCGACCGGCCAGGCGAAGCCGAGCGTCACCGCGGCGAGGCCGATCGCCATCAGGGCGCCGCCGCCGCGCATCAGGCCGCGCTCGCCGAGCCGGCGCAGCAGCACCGAGATCAGGCCCGAATAGAGAAACCCGCCGACCGCGAAGCCGGCGATCACCACGCCGGCGATCGCGGCGCGCCCCTCGCCGCGTCCCGCGAGCAGCGCCGCGACGAACGGGAACAGCCCGTGCAGGAACGTGCCCTCCAGGAACACGGCCAGGAAGCAGATCTTCGCCAGCGGATTCCGGAACACGGCGCGATAGCCGCGCACGATGGTCGTCATCTCGAAGCGGCTGCGCACATCGATCGCGAGCCCGCGAAAGCCGATCTGCACGGCGGCGAGGGCGACGACCGCGATCGCGGCGACCAGCGCGAAGACGCCGCGCCAGCCGACCGTGTCGGCGATCAGCCCGGCGAGCGGCGAACCGAGCACGTTGCCCGCCATCGCCGCGGCGAGCAGCCGACTGAAGGCGATCTGGCGCTTGGCGACCGGCACCAGATCGCCGCCGATCGCGAGCGCGATCGGGAAGATGCCGCCCGACACCATGCCGACCAGCACGCGCGAGCCGAACAACGTCGGAAAGTCCGGCGCCAAGGCGCCGAGGAAGCCGGCGAAGATGCTGAGCACCAGGCAGAGCTTCAGCACCAGAACCTTGCCGACCGTGTCCCCGAGGCTGCCGAGCACCGGCTGGGCGAGCGCATAGGGCAGCGCATAGGCGGTGGAGAGCAGCGCGACCGTGCGCACGTCCATCTGCAGGCCGGTGGCGATCTGCGGGATCACCGGATCGATGGCGCGCATGAACAGGCTGGTCGAGAACAGCGCCAGCGCGACCACCGCCAGCACCCGTCCGGTCCCCGGCGGGTCGGCACTGTCGTCGCGGGCGGGAGAGCTCATGCGCGGTGTTGTACAGCACCGCATCGCCGCGACAAGATCGCGGCGCGCCGGCATGGCCGCACCGCCGTCAGGCAGGATCGTCAGGGCAGGATCGCGTGCGGCAGGAAGCGCGACGTGTTCTTGGTGATCGGCGAGGCGTCCTCGCGGATCGACAGGCCGCAGGCTGCGCCGTTCACGATCCACGAGCCGAGCACCGGATAGCCGCCCGCCGTGCGCGGCAGCACGGCGACGGCCTGCCGCACGAATCCCTCGGCGCCGTAAGGACCGCTGTCGGAGTCGAGCACCTCGCCGCCCACCACCATGGCGACATTGGCGCCCTCGCGCGAGTAGAGCGGCTTTCGCACGTAGGACTCGCCGAGCTGTCCCGCCTCCGGATCCTCCTCGAAATAGGCGGGCAGCAGGTTCGGATGGTTCGGCGCCATCGACCAGAGAAGCGGCAGAATCCCTTTCGACGACAGGATCGCCTTCCAGGGCGGCTCGATCCAGCGCGTCGACGCGCCCGGCAGATAGCGCCCGAACGGCTCGCGGAACATCCACTCCCAGGGATAGAGCTTGAAGGCGAGCGCCATCGGACGGTCCTGCTCGTCGACGAAATCGCCGTTGCGCTTGCGGCCGATGCGGTCCATCGCGATCATCACGGTGTCGAGGCCGGCCTGCCGGGCCGTGTCCTCGAGATAGGCGAGCGTGCCGAGATCCTCGGCGCTCTCCAGCGCGCCGGCGAGATGCACGGTGCCGACCGGCTCGCCCAGCCCGCGCCCCACCTGCTCCGCGACGGCGCGCCAGCCGGCGATCAGCGTCTCGTGGACGGAGTTGAACTGGTCGCTGCCGGCCGGGACGATCTGGCGCGCGATCGCCTCCTCCAGCCACAACCACTGGAACACGCCGGTCTCGTAGAGCGCCGTCGGCGTGTCGGCGTTGTATTCGAGCAGCTTCGCCGGCCCGGTGCCGTCGTAGCAGAGGTCGAAGCGGCCGTAGAGCGAGGGGTCGCCGCGCTTGAAGCTCGCCGCGATGTAGGTCCAATAGGTTTCCGGGATCTTCAGGAGCGTCAGGATCCGCTCGTCGCCGACCGCGCGGGCGACCAGCTCGCGGCACATCGCGTCGAGCTCGGCGGTCGGCGCCTCGATGTCGCGCTCGATCTGATCGAGCGTGAAGCCGTAATAGGCCGTCTCGTCCCAGTAGGGCGCGCCGTCGATGGTGTGGAACGCGAAGCCGTGCGTCTCGGCGATCGCGCGCCAGTCGTCGCGCTCCGGGCAGGCGATGCGCTGCACGCTCAGCCTCCCGACGACACGGCGCGGGCGAAGGAGCCGAAGCCGCTGCGCAACGTGGAGCCAATTCCCGAAGACGACGACGCGGTCGACGAGGCCGTGCCGCTCGCCGCCTTGGCGACCACCGGCCCGGTCCGGCTCGAGGACGACGACGAGCCGCCGTGCCACCACGACGAGCCGCTGCTCCAGCGTCCCGACGAGCCGGAAGAGCCGCGCGGGGCGCAGTTCTGCTGCTGCACCGGGGCCGCAGCGGCGGCGCCGGGCGCCAGCGGCGCGTGCAACGCTGCCTGCTCGGGGGTGTCCGGCGGCCGGCAGTCGCGGCCCGGCATCAGCATGTAGGCGGTGCCGCCGACGCCGAGCGCCGACATCAGCACCAGCCCGACCTGGGTGGAGCGTTTCATGTCCTCGGCCCTTTCGGCCCGCGCTCAGTAGGACATCGCGGCGGCATTGAGCGCGCCGGCGGCGAGCGAGGCGAGGCCGAGCCAGATCGCCGGCGCGAGCTGGCCGGCGGCGATGCGGTTCGACAGGTCCGGCACCGGGAGGCGCACCAGGAAATAGACGCCGATCTGGACGGCGAGCGCGATCAGGCTCCACACGGCGCAGTCGAGGATCGAGGCGGCGTGCGCGATGGCGCTGGCGACCGGCAGGGCGAAGCCGAGCAGCGCCAGCCCGAGCGACACGGCGGCTCCCGGCACATTCTTGGCGATCAGCGCGAACTCGTCGTGATGCGTGACGCGCGTGTAGATCAAGAGGTAGAGGATCGAGGCGATCAGCGCCGTGCACAGATAAGCCAGAAAGGCCGGCAGCCCGGCGAGCGATTGCAGCAGCATGGCGTCTCCCCCGTGTCACCACTAGGTTGCGACGCCGCGCCCGCAGGTTCAATCATCCGGTTCGGCGAGGTGGTGCTTGGCGAGCCGGTCGAAGGCGACGAGGGTGCGCAGCAGCCCCTCGAGGTCGGCGAGCGGCACCATGTTGGGGCCGTCGGAGGGCGCCCGGTCCGGGTCCGGATGCGTCTCGATGAACACGCCGGCGACCCCGACCGCCACGGCGGCGCGCGCCAGCACCGGCACGAAGGCGCGGTCTCCCCCGGACGACGTCCCCTGCCCGCCCGGCTGCTGCACCGAATGGGTGGCATCGAAGATCACGGGCGCGCCGGTGCGGGCCAGGATCGGCAGCGCCCGCATGTCGGAGACCAGCGTGTTGTAGCCGAACGAGGCGCCGCGCTCGGTCACCAGCACGTTCGCGTTCCCGGCGCCCGTCACCTTGGCGACGACGTTCGCCATGTCCCAAGGCGCCAGGAACTGGCCCTTCTTGACGTTGACGATGCGGCCGGTCTTCGCCGCGGCGACCAGCAGATCGGTCTGCCGGCACAGGAACGCCGGGATCTGCAGGATGTCGACCACCTCGGCGACCGGCGCGCACTGGCCGGCGTCGTGCACGTCGGTGAGCACGGGGAGACCCAGCGTCTCGCGGATCTCGGCGAAGACGGGCAGCGCGGCGTCGAGCCCGACCCCGCGGGCGCCGCTCAGGCTGGTGCGGTTCGCCTTGTCGAACGACGCCTTGAACACCACGGCGATCCCGGCCTTGGCGGCGCTCTCCTTGACGGCCGCGGCGGTCTCGAGCGCGTGGGCGCGGCTCTCCATCTGGCACGGGCCGGCGATCAGCGCGAGCGGCAGCACATTGCCGAACCGGACCGGGTTTTGGGACGGTCCGACCACGACGACGGGCGACGGAGCGGGCGAGTGAGCAGGCGTGACGGGCATGGTCATGGCGCGCGGACCATGGCGCCCGTTGTCGGCCGGGTCAACGGCGGGCCGGCCGGAGCCGCCCGTATCCCGGGCTTCGTTTTCGAGCCTGGGCAAGAATCGACGGGTCGCGCCGAGGTGGGAGTCGTCTCATGACGAATCGCCCGTCCAAGGCCGGCGCGAGCCGGCGCGGGGCCGGTCAGCTTCCGCCGCGCCGCCCCTCGGGCTCCAGCCGGCGCGCCGCGTGGACCCGATGGACGTAGCCGGAGTGAGAGAGAGAGAGAGTGTGTGTGTGTGACAGCAGGTCGACCGGATCGTCGGGCGGCTGGCCGGCGCCCCGCCGCCCCGGCATGCCGGGCCCCCGAACTCCCTCGCCCGTCCAGGCCTGACGCCGAGTCTTGCCCAGACATGCAGCGAAACCCGGGCGACGCGACGGCGATCGACGGCGCGGGCACGCATGCGTGCCCGCCCTCCGAGCCGGTCCCCACCCTCAGTTGAGAGTAAAAATCCCGTCCACGGCCTTGATTTCGGCGGGCTTGATCAGGCGCGAGTGCGCGACCGTGACCGAGTGGAGCGGGCCCTCCAGCTTCTCCCGCCAGAAGCCGAGGAACTTGTTCAGCTCCGGGAAATGCGGGTGAAGATCGTAGTCCTGCCACAGGTAGGTCTGCAGCAGCCAGGGATGATCCGGCCGCCGATAGAGAATGTGCGCGGTCGTCAGGCCGTAGCCGTGAAGTTGCTGCAAGAAGTCCTTAGAGGCCATAGTGTCCCCCGTCCGATCGACACGGAAATCTTCCAACGCCACCTCCGATCATTGCAAGCTCATTTGGTAAACAAAGTGTTCACAGGTCGGGCGTAGCAGCCTCTGCGGGACAGTGCTACCAAACCTCTACCTTGCGCGGCGCCGAAAAGCTTGACCTCCACTTACCCATTGCATGATCGGTGTTGCGCCAGCGCCACGCCGCACCCGCGCCAACCCGACCGAGCGCGGCCGGCCGATCCAGCGATTGTTGGCAATCGATCGCGGTGAGTGCCAAATTTTTCCGTCCCCCCTCTTGAACGGGGTCGTCGCCTCCCCCATGTCGCAGCCGGGCAGCCCGGAGCGCGCCGTGCGGCCGGGCTACCCGAATGAGATTCTTCTCTTCGTGACAGAAACTTAGGAGGACAGCATGAAGTTCCGTCCGCTTCACGACCGCGTCGTCGTCAAGCGCATCGAGGCCGAGCAGAAGACGGCCGGCGGGATCATCATCCCCGACACGGCCAAGGAGAAGCCCCAGCAGGGCGAGATCATCGCCGTCGGCCCGGGTGGCCGCGACGAGGCCGGCAAGCTGATCCCGCTCGACGTTCAGGTCGGCGACCGGGTGCTGTTCGGCAAGTGGTCCGGCACCGAGGTCAAGCTCGACGGCGTCGAGTATCTGATCATGAAGGAGAGCGACATCATGGGCGTTCTCACCGAGACCGAGGCCAAGAAGAAGGCCGCCTGACCCCGAGACACTGTCGGACTGATCCAACCTGAACGGACCCTGCCGGATTCACTTCGGATCGGCACCGTGGTCTCGCCGGGTCGGGAGAACGCAACGGATTCATTCAGGAGCTGATGAACAATGGCTGCCAAGGACGTGAAATTCTCGTCTGACGCGCGCGACAAGATGCTGCGCGGCGTCGACGTGCTCGCCAACGCCGTGAAGGTGACGCTCGGGCCGAAGGGCCGCAACGTCGTGCTGGAGAAGAGCTTCGGCGCGCCGCGCATCACCAAGGACGGCGTCACCGTCGCCAAGGAGATCGAGCTCGAGGACAAGTTCGAGAACATGGGCGCCCAGATGGTGCGCGAGGTGGCCTCGAAGTCGTCCGACATCGCCGGCGACGGCACCACCACGGCGACCGTGCTGGCCCAGGCGATCGTCAAGGAAGGCGCCAAGGCGGTGGCCGCCGGCATGAACCCGATGGACCTCAAGCGCGGCATCGACCTCGCCGTCGAGGCCGTCGTGAAGGATCTCGAGAAGAACTCCAAGAAGATCACCTCGAACGACGAGATCGCCCAGGTCGGCACCATCTCGGCCAACGGCGACGCCGAGATCGGCCGCTACCTCGCCGAGGCGATGAAGAAGGTCGGCAACGAGGGCGTCATCACGGTCGAGGAGGCGAAGAGCCTGGAGACCGAGCTCGACGTCGTCGAGGGCATGCAGTTCGACCGTGGCTACATCTCGCCCTACTTCATCACCAACGCCGACAAGATGCGGGTCGAGCTCGAGGATCCCTACATCCTCATCTACGAGAAGAAGCTCTCCGGCCTGCAGGAGATGCTGCCGCTGCTCGAGGCCGTGGTGCAGACCGGCAAGCCGCTCCTCATCGTCGCCGAGGACGTCGAGGGCGAGGCGCTGGCCACGCTCGTCGTCAACAAGCTGCGCGGCGGCCTCAAGGTCGCGGCCGTCAAGGCGCCGGGCTTCGGTGACCGCCGCAAGGCCATGCTGCAGGACATCGCGATCCTGACCGGCGGCCAGGCCATCTCCGAGGATCTGGGCATCAAGCTCGACAGCGTCACGCTGCAGATGCTCGGCCGCGCCAAGAAGGTGACGATCGAGAAGGAGAACACCACGATCGTCGACGGCGCCGGCACCAAGGCCGACATCGACGCCCGCATCGCCCAGATCAAGGCGCAGATCGAGGAGACCACCTCGGACTACGACCGCGAGAAGCTGCAGGAGCGCCTCGCCAAGCTCGCCGGCGGCGTCGCGGTGATCCGCGTCGGCGGCGCCACCGAGGTCGAGGTGAAGGAGCGCAAGGACCGCGTGGACGATGCCATGCACGCGACCCGCGCGGCGGTCGAGGAAGGCATCCTGCCGGGCGGCGGCGTCGCCCTCCTGCGCGCCACCAAAGCGATCGAGGCGGTCAAGCCCGCCAACGAGGACCAGCGCCACGGCGTCGACATCGTCCGCAAGGCGCTCTCCTGGCCGGCCCGCCAGATCTCGCTCAACGCCGGCGAAGACGGCTCGGTCGTTGTCGGCAAGATCCTGGAGAACGACGAGTACGCCTTCGGCTTCGACGCCCAGTCGGCGCAGTACGGCAATCTCGTCCAGAAGGGCATCATCGACCCGACCAAGGTGGTGCGCGCCGCGCTGCAGAACGCCGCCTCGGTCGCCGGCCTCCTGATCACCACCGAGGCCATGGTCGCCGAGCTGCCGAAGAAGAACGCTCCGGCGATGCCGGGCGGCGGCATGCCGGGCGGCGGCATGGACTTCTAAGAGAAGCCCATAAAGCCGCCGCACCTCATCGAATGCCGAAGTCGGCCAAGCCCGACTCGGCAGCGGCATGGGCATCTGAGCGACGCGTTCCGTGTCGTGACGGCGAGGGCCCGGGCGAAAGCCCGGGCCTTTTGCGTTCTCGGCGGCGGGCGCAGTAGAGTCGGTCCGACGAACGAGGACGAAATGACCGTTCAGACCCCCATCCAGATGGACAAGTCCGACTTTCGGGCCTGGGCCGAGCGCCAGGAGGAGAACTACGAGCTGGTACGGGGGCGCCTCGTCATGATGACGGGTGGTTTACGCGGCCATTGGCAGATCGCGGCCAATCTCTTCAGAGCCTTGGATTCGCGGGTCGATCACGACAGGTGGGCGGTTCTCCCGGAATTCGGCGTCGACATCGGGCCGTCTACCGTCCGGTTCCCCGATATCGTGGTCGACCCGGCCGACGGCCCGACCACGGACCGGACCGCCATGGCGCCGGTGGTCCTCGCCGAAGTGATGTCGCCCTCCTCCGAGCGGGTCGATCTCGGTGACAAGGCGGCCGAGCACCTGACCCTGCCGAGCCACGGCACCTATCTGGTCGTCGCTCACGACGAGGTGAAGCCTGGGTCTGGACCCGCACGGAACCCGGCTTCCAGCCCGGTCCGGCCGTGCGCGACGACATCAACGGCGTGATCGACATCCCGGCGCTCGACATCCCGCGCTCGGCGTCGCGCTGCCGCTCGCGGACATCTACCGGCGCGTCCGGTTCGACTGAGCGGCGTCGTTCGTCTCGATCGGGACGGAGCCCGCACGGCGACGTGATCACGACACGAAAAAGGCCCGGGCGTGTGGCCCGGGCCTTTTCCCGTCAGCGCTGCGAAGCGCTGGTCCCCCGACCCGCCCCCGCGGGAATTCAGTCACGACCACGCCGTCCGATGCGCGTACATCCGGCGTCACCTGTCCGCCGTGGTCGTCGGCGCCGCAGCGCCCTTGTCTCGAAGAGGATGCACCGACGCGGTTAACAGCAGGTTAACGCGGCGAAAATATTCCGTGGTGGCGGGATCCGGACCGGAGCACCGCCAAGACCCCGGCCGGCGCCCCCTACTCGGCCGGCGCCGCATCCACGGCCGGCACGACGCGCGGCGTCGCGACCATCACGACGGCGACGAGGCCGGCGACCGCGGCGAAGAACGCGGCCGAGACGCCGGCGAGCCCGACCAACACCAGATCGAAGCCGCCGCGCGCATGCAGATAGGCGATCAGCGGCACGGCGACGCCGGCCGACGCGAAGGAGAGGAAATAGCGCACCGCATAGACGCGGCCCCGCCACGCATCGGCCGTGTAGCGGGCGATCACCATGTCGCCGACCGTCACTTGCCCGTAGAGCGCCGCCATCACGACGGCGAGCGCGGCGATCAGCGTCATGCCGTCGGCCCGCACCGACCAGATCGCTCCGATCAGCAGGAGCCCGACGACCCCGACGAACAGGAGATGGGGCGCGACCCGCTCGGCGATGCGCCCGACCGCGAGCTGGGCGACGGCGCCCCCCAGGAACACCAGGCTCGACAGGCCGCCGACCGCGGCGAGCCCGGCGCCGCCGAGGGCATCGCCGACCAGCCGCTCGTCGACGATCTTGGGCAGAGCCACCACGATGGTGTTGAAGGTGAGCCCGCCGCAGAACGAAATGATGGTGTAGAGGCCGAAGAACACGACCGCGGCGTTGCGCGGCAGCACGATGTCGGCGACGCGGGCGCGCGTCGCCGTCTCGTGGCGGTCGTCCGCGACCATCGCCAGATAGGCGATGCCGAGCGCGATGCAGACCAGCGCCGGCGCGACGAAGGCGGCGCGCCAGCCGAACGCCGAGGCGGCGAGCACGGCCGTGACGCCGGAGGCGAGCGACACGCCGAGATTGCCGCAGACGCCGTTGAAGGCGAGCGTGCGCCCGCGCGCGTTCGACGCCTGGATCAGCATCGCCATGCCGACCGGGTGATAGATCGCCGCGAACATGCCGAGCAGGAACAGCGCGACCGCGAGCATGGTCAGGGTCGGCGCCACGGCGCAGCCGATCAGCGACACGCCGCAGCCGATGAAGAACGCCGCCATCATGCCGCGTCGGCTGATGCGGTCGGCGAGCCAGCCGGCCGGCAACGAGAACAGGCCGAAGGCGACGAACATCGCGGTGGAGAGGACGATCAGCTCCGAATAGGGCCGCCGATAGACGAGCTCCAGGCCGATCACGACGGTCGGGTAGATGCCGAGCACGTAATGGTCGATGCCGTGCGCCACGTTGAGAAACGCGATCGAGCGTCGCGTCTGCTGCGCCGCCTGGCTGGCGTCGGCGGTCCGGTCGGTCGGGGGCATGGACTCTGGTTCCTGGAGGCGACGCGCGACCCTAACACGGGCTAGGCGGGGTGTCGCGAGGCGCGCCGAACTTGTGGCGCGCCGGCAACGCTCCGTTGCCGGCGCGCACATGTCGGCCTGGTTTCAGGATTTGTTCGCGTGGATCTCGATCCTGATGCTCGCTAGGCTTGCATCACGGGTGCGGCGAACCTGAGCAGTCCGGTTTCCATGGGATCGTGCCATGCGCCGATCGGATGCCGGCGCGGCCGTGCGAGCGGCCGCGTTGCTCGGTGCCACGCTCTTCGCGCTCGTCGTGCCACCGGCCGCGGGGGCTGCCGTCGCGCAACCCGAGGGGGCGGTCGCCGTCTCCCCCGAAACACTCGCGGCGCTCGAGGCCGAGCGTCTGCTGCTGTTCGGCGGAACCGATCTGTGGCACGCCGGCGGCTTCCTGCACGGCGGCGCCGTGTGGGCACCCGAGGGATTGGCGCGTGACGGCCCGGCCTTCAAGGCGCTCGCAGGAACCGGCACCTACCGATATCGCTCGGGCGCCAATCAGGTGCTCGCCGTGCAGGCGCTCGGGTCGCTGACGCCCGGCTGGATCATGCGCCGCGACCGCTTCATCGCCTCGGTGTTCGGTGGGATCGACGTCCAGCATCACTGGACGACGCCGCCCGATCCCGGCAATCCGCTGCGCGGCACGCATGTGGGCATGCGGCTCGGGCTCGACACCTGGTGGGAGCCGTTCCCCGACACGATGGTGCGCACCAACGCCACCTGGTCGTCGATCGGCCACGGCTTCGGGCTCGGCGCGGCGCTCGGCTGGCGCGTGTTGGAGACCTGGTATGCTGGGTTCTATGCGGGGCCCGAGCTGCAGCTCTACGGCGACACCAACTATCGCCAGATCCGGATCGGTGCCCACCTGACCGGGCTCCGCCGCGGCCCATGGGACTGGAGCCTCGGCTTCGGCTGGGTCACCGACACGGACGAGCGCGCCGGACCTTCTTACGTGCGGCTCGGCGTGCTGACCAAGCGGTGAGGCCGCAGGAGCCGGGAGCCCGGGCCACGGCGCGGCGCAGAAATCCGGTCGACCGGCCGGGCCAGCCGGCGCCTTTGGGTTGCGCGAGACGGGGGTCGAGGCTCTGCCGGGGATCGTCGGACCACCAAGACCGGTTAAATTATACCTAATATTAATACTACGACTGCAAACGTGGCGGGCGGGCTCGGCGCACCGGCGCCGCATCGCCCGCCGCGCGCCGGCTGACCGGTCGCGCGTCTCTCCTTTCGGCCGCTCCGCGGTCCGCGCGAACTTCACGGACAAGCAGCGGCACCACCCGAGCCCATGGGATCATGTCCATGCTGTCCCGCATTCAGATTCTACCCAAGATCATGAGCGTCGCCGCCGTGCTGGCCGTCGTGGCCGGCGTCAGCGCCTGGTGGGGCGCCACCAAGACCGTGGAGGTCGACGAAGCCTATACGCGGTTTCTCGAACGCGACGTCGTGGCTTGGGTGGCATCCGCACGTGCGGCACGCTCCGTCTATGTCTACGAGATGCTGATCTATCGGGCGATCGCCGAGACCGACCGGGTCGAGATGCAGAAGCTCCTTCCGCAGTTCGACAAGGCGGCCGAGACCGCGTCCCGCAACCTGACGATCGTGAAGGAGAAGGCGCCGCGTCACGCCGCCAGGGTCGAGCAGGCCGAACGGGAGCTCGCCGAGATTCGCCGTACCGCACAGTCGGCCATCGACCTCGCCCTCAAGAACGACAATGCCAAGGCGGTCGAGATCGTCCGCACCGCGGTCGACCCGATGATCGGCCGCATGGCGTCCGACCTTCAGGGGCTCGGGTCGACCTTCGACAAGGAGATCTCGACCGGATCAGAAGCGCTGACGGCGACCAGCAACGCCTCGGCACGCTCGAACTACACCATCTTCGCGGTCGGCGGCACGATCGGCATGGTGCTCGCCTTCGTGCTCGCCCGGTTCGGCATCGCCGCGCCGATCGTGAAGCTCGCGAGCGGCATGCGCCAGCTCGCCGCCGGCAATTTCGACGTCGTGCTGGCCGGCGTCGGCCGCAAGGACGAGGTCGGCCAGATCGCCGACGCGGTGGAAGAGTTCAAGATCAAGCTGGCCGAGAAGGCGAAGCACGACGCCGAGGAGAAGGCCGACCAGGATGCCCGCCAGGCGGCAAAGCGCCGCGCCGAGATGGTGAGCCTCGCCGATCGGTTCGAGAGCGCGGTGGGCGACATCGTCAAGACCGTGTCGTCGGCCTCGACCGAGCTCGAGGCCGCCGCCGGCAGTCTGACCCGCACGGCCGAGACCACCCAGGCGCTCTCCACCTCGGCCGCCGCCGCGTCCGGCCAGGCGACCGCCAACGTCCAGTCTGTCGCCTCCGCCACCAACGAGATGTCGTCGTCGGTCGCCGAGATCGGACGTCAGGTGCAGGAGGCGACCCGCATCGCCGGCGAGGCCGTCAAGCAGGCCGAGAAGACCGACGGCCGCATCGCCGAACTGTCGCAGGCGGCCGGCCGCATCGGCGACGTCGTCAAGCTGATCACCGCGATCGCCGAGCAGACCAACCTGCTGGCCCTCAACGCCACCATCGAGGCGGCCCGCGCCGGCGAGGCCGGCAAGGGCTTCGCGGTCGTCGCGCAAGAGGTCAAGGCGCTCGCCGCGCAGACCGGCAAGGCGACGGGCGACATCGCCGCCCAGATCGCCGGCATGCAGACGGCGACGCAGGAGTCGGTCGCAGCCATCAAGGAGATCGGCGGCACCATCGGTCGCATCGCCGAGATCTCGGCGACCATCGCGGCGGCCGTCGAGGAACAAGGCGCGGCGACCCACGAGATCGCCCGCAACATCCAGCAGGCCGCGCAGGGGGCCGCCCAGGTCAGCAGCAACATCGACGAGGTCAATCGCGGTGCCGGCGAGGCGGGGTCCGCTTCGGCCCAGGTGCTGTCCTCGGCCCGGGCGCTGTCGACCGAAAGCAACCGCCTGCGCGCCGAGGTCGATCGCTTCATGGCGACGGTGCGGGCGGCGTGAGCGGGCCGATGGACGAGGTCGCGATCGCGACACGCGCGTCGGCTCCGTGGAGCGGCACGGTCGACGCCGCCGCCAAGACGGCGGCGGCGCTGCGCATCCGGCGCTCGCATCTCGCCGAGGTGGAGGCGTTGCTCGGCGCCTGGCGCGGCAGCGTCGCAGCGTGCCGCAGCGACCTCGCCGTGGTCGAATCTCGCATCGATGCCGTCGAGACGCTGATCGAGCGGTTGAAGGCCGCCGCCATCGCGATGCGCGACCGGATGGAGGCCGGCGCACGGACCTGAACACCGGCCACCCCACGCCGACGACGCGAGGAAACGAGACACCAAGGCGGAGCCGCGGCTCCGCCTGTTTTTTCGGCTCGGCCCGCTCGCGCGCCGGTCCTCGTGGACGAACGGGAGTCCGGCCACGCCGACGTGATCACGGCGCCTTCGCAGGCACGAGCGGGAAACGCGCGCGCCGCGGCTACGCCGCCTTCTTGGTCGCGATGGCGGCGAGGTCGCGCAGGATCGCGGTCGCCCCCTTCAGGCGATCGACCGGCTCCTCCCAGTCCTCGAGGAACACCACCTTCATGTCGGGCCGCACCTTCGCCATCACGCCCTGCTTGCGGATGTAGTGCACGAGGCCGGCGGGGTCGGCGAACGAGTCGTCGCGGAACGCGATGACGGCGCCCTTCGGGCCGGCGTCGATCTTCGCCACGTTGGCGCGGCGGCACAGCGCCTTCAGCAGCACCGTCTTCAACAGATACTCGACCTCGACCGGCATCGTGCCGAAGCGGTCGACCAGCTCGGCCGCGAAGCCGTCGATCTCGCGCTCGTCGTCGAGATCCGCGAGCCGACGGTAGAGCGCGAGCCTCACCGAGAGATCCGGCACGTAGTCCTCCGGGATCAGCACCGGCATGCCGATGGTGATCTGCGGCGACCAGCGGTCCTCCACGGGCGCGGCGACGCCGGCCTTGAGGCTCTCGACCGCCTCCTGCAGCATCTGCTGATAGAGCTCGAAGCCGACCTCCTTGATGTGGCCGGACTGCTCGTCGCCGAGCAGATTGCCCGCACCGCGGATGTCGAGGTCGTGCGAGGCGAGCTGGAAGCCGGCGCCGAGCGTGTCGAGCGACTGCAGCACCTTCAGGCGCCGCTCCGCGGTCGGCGTGATCTTTCTCCCCGCCGGGATCGTGAACAGCGCATAGGCGCGCGTCTTCGAGCGGCCGACGCGGCCGCGGAGCTGATAGAGCTGGGCGAGGCCGAACATGTCGGCGCGATGCACGATCAGGGTGTTGGCGGTCGGGATGTCGAGGCCCGACTCGACGATCGTGGTGGAGAGCAGCACGTCGTACTTGCCGTCGTAGAAGGCCGACATGACGTCCTCCAACACGGCCGGCGACATCTGTCCGTGCGCCGTGACGACCCGGACCTCGGGGACGTGCTTCTCCAGAAACTCCTTCGCCTCGGCCAGATCCTCGATGCGCGGGCAGACGTAGAACGCCTGACCGCCGCGGTAGCGCTCGCGCAGCAGCGCCTCGCGGACGGTGAGCGGATCGAACGGCGTGACGAAGGTGCGCACCGCGAGACGGTCGACGGGCGGCGTCGCGATGATCGACAGTTCCCGCACGCCCGTCAGCGCGAGCTGCAGAGTGCGCGGGATCGGCGTCGCGGTGAGCGTGAGAACATGCACCTCCGAGCGCAGCGCCTTCAGGCGCTCCTTGTGGGCGACGCCGAAATGCTGCTCCTCGTCGACGATCACGAGGCCGAGATCCTTGAACCTGATCGCCTTGCCGAGCAGCGCATGGGTGCCGACCACGATGTCGACCTGCCCCTCGACGAGGCCCTTCTTGGCGGCGGCCAGCTCCTTCGGCGAGGCGAGCCGCGAGAGCTGCGCGACGTTGACCGGGAAGCCGTGGAAGCGCGACGAGAAGGTGCGGAAATGCTGGCGCGCGAGCAGCGTCGTCGGCACCACGACGGCGACCTGCTTGCCGTTCATGACGGTCGCCAGCGCGGCGCGCAGCGCCACCTCGGTCTTGCCGAAGCCGACGTCGCCGCACACCAGGCGGTCCATCGGGCGGCCGGCCGAGAGGTCGTCCAGCACGGCGTTGATGGCGTTGTTCTGATCCTCGGTCTCGTCGTACGGGAAGCCGGCGCAGAACTCGTCGTAGACGCCCTGCCCCAGCGTCAGCCGCGGCGCCTCGTGGAGCTGGCGCTCCGCCGCGATCCTGATCAGCTCACCGGCGATCTCGCGGATGCGCTGCTTCATCCGCGCCTTGCGGGTCTGCCAGCCGGCGCCGCCCAGGCGATCCAGCTCGACCGCCGTGTCCTCCGAGCCGTAGCGCGACAACAGCTCGATGTTCTCGACCGGCAAGTAGAGCTTGTCCTGGCCGGCGTAATGCAGCTCGAGGCAATCGTGCGGCGCGCCGGCGGCCTGGATCGTCTTCAGCCCGACGAAGCGGCCGATGCCGTGGTCGACATGGACGACGAGATCGCCGGCCGACAGGCTCGTCACCTCGGCGATGAAGTTCTCGGCCTTCTTGGACGCGCGCCGCTGGCGGACCAGACGATCGCCGAGTATGTCCTGCTCGCCGATGACGGCGAGCTCGTCGGTCTCGAAGCCCGCCTCGATGCCGAGCACGGCGAGCGACACCTCGACGGCCGGGCGCGACTTCACCTCGGGCCAGCTCGACACGTGACGCAGATTGACCAGCTTGTGGTCGGTCAGCACGTTGCCGGTGCGCTCGCGCGCGCCCTCGCTCCACAGCGCGATGACGACGCGCTTGCCGGCCCCTTGCAGCTTTTCCACGTGCTGCTTCAGCGCCTCGAAGACGTTGCCGTCGGGCTTGGCGCGCTCGTCGGCGAAGCTGTGGCCGGCGCGGGTGCCGATGTCGACGACGGCGCCGTTATCAGCTGCGCCCTCGGGCGAGGCGAACGGCGTGACGCGCACCAGCGCCGCGTCGGCGAGTTTTTCGCGCCATTCCGTCTCGCCCAAATAGAGCCGGTCCGGCGGCAGCGGCTTGTAGGGCGGGCCGCCGCCCTCCATCGTCACGGCCTGCTTGCGCGCCTCGTAGTAGTCGGCGATCTGGGCGAGGCGTTCGTGCGCGGCCTCTTCCGCCAACGGCTCCAGCACCACGGGCGTGTCCGGCACGTAGTCGAACAGCGTGTCCATGCGATCGTGGAACAGCGGCAGCCAGTGCTCCATGCCGGGATAGCGGCGGCCTTCACTCACCGCCTCGTAGAGCTGATCGTCGGAGCCCGCCGTGCCGAAGGTCGTGACATAGGCCTGGCGGAACTTTCGGATCGTCTCGGTGATCAGCTGGAACTCGGCGACCGGCACCAGATCGAGCGCGTGGAGCTGGTCCTGGGTGCGCTGGGTCTCCGGATCGAATGTGCGGATCGATTCCAGCGTGTCGCCGAAGAAATCGAAGCGCACCGGCTCGTCGCGACCGGCCGGATAGAGATCGATGATGCCGCCGCGCACCGCATACTCGCCGGGCTCGCGCACGGTCGCGGTGCGCAAGTATCCATTGAGCTCGAGCCAGCGGGTGATGCCGTCCATGGCGATGCGATTGCCCGGCGCCGCCGAGAGCGCCTGTCCGGCGATCTGGCGCTTCGCCGGCACCCGCTGGACGATCGCGTTGACCGTGGTGAGCAGCACGGTCGGCTTCTCCGAGCCCTTCAGGCGGGCGAGCCGCGCCAGCGTGATCATCCGCTCGGCGACGATGCCGGCATGCGGCGAGACGCGATCATAGGGCTGGCAGTCCCAGGCCGGGAGCTGGAGCTGGACGAGGTCCGGCGCGAAGAAGCGCAGCGTGCGGCCGAGCTGCGCCATGCGGGCGCCGTCGCGGCAGACGACGAGGAGCGAGACCGCGGGCGCGTCCTTGCGGGCCGCGACGGCACGGGCGAGATCGCCGAGGACGAAGCCCTCGGCGCCGTCGGCGACGCTGGACAGGGTGAGCGCGCGGCCGAGTTTCAGCAGCTCCGCCGGAGAACGCGTCTTCACGAGTGCCATGGTGCTTCTTGTCCGGCCTGGAGCAATTCTTGTTTCGTCCTTACCCGGCTCCGTCATCCTGAAGTGCCCGGCACCCGGGTCCGCGCGTCGCGCGGCCCGAGCGTAAACTCCGCCGGGCCTCGAAGGATGCGGCCGAGGCCTCCGGGCCGTCGCCCTTCGAGGCTCGCCTCCGGCGAGCACCTCTCAGGGTGACGGTCCGAGGTGATCGATTCGGAACCGCCCTAGACCGCGGCCGCGCCGTGGTCGAAGTCCTTCAGGCGGCGGAACAGCGGCGTGTCGTATTCGGGCGGCACCGGCTTCGACCCGGTGATCCAGGCGTAGAGGTCGAGGTCGGGCGCCGCGCACCAGCCCTCGAACTCGGTCACCTCGTCCTCGGTGAGGTCGGCGATCACGGCGTCGGCGAAGCGCCCGGTGAGAAGATCGAGTTCGCGGGTGCCGCGCCGCCACGCCCGGAACAACAGCCGCCGCCGCCGCTCCGACAGCCCCGCGCTCGATCGTGTGGTTCCGGTCATGGCAGCCTCCCGGCGCCCGGGGCGCCCGCCTGGTCAAAACGCCGAAAGCCCGGACGAGGCCGGGCGCGGGAGTGATATAGCGGCCCGGGGCGCCCCTGTCAGCGCCCCGGGCGGCAGATCAAACCGGCAAAACCGGCGTCTTCCCCGGTCGCACGACCCGAGCGACGAACGCCTCCACCCGTGGCCGGATCACGGCCCGGTGGGTAAACAGGCAGATGTGTTCGCCGCCCGCGATCGCGAGCAGTTCGGCGTCCGGAACCCGGGCAGCCAGCCCTTCGGCATGGGAGAGCTCGACGATCCGGTCCGCCGTTCCATGCACGGCGAGCACCGGCACGGCGATCTCTTCCAGGGGCCAGCCCTCGCTGGCGCGGAACCTCGCCGTGTCGTTGTCGGTACCCGGGATGCGGGCAGCGAGCCGGATTCCCACGCTCGCCTGTAGGGCGAGCCAGAGCGCCGTGGACTCGCTGTCGGCGAGGAGCCGCGACCGGGCTGCCGGGTCGGCTACCGAGCGGGCGAGCGCGCGCTCCGGCTTCCTTATGGCTCGCCGACCGACAGCCGCGGCAAGCGCCGGAACGCGGACGACGAGCCGCATCAGGTGATATTGCCAGGGCAGCCGCACCTCGAGCCGGGCCGCGCAGGCCGAGATCATCACCAGCCCGCGGCAGCGGTCGCGGTGGCGCAGTGCGAACTGCAGGGCCGAAGGCCCGCCGCCCGACACCGCCATGACGACGGCATCCCGCAGGCCGAGCCGGTCGAGCAGGTCGGCGTAGGAATCCGCCTGCGCCTCGGGCGAAGCCCCGGTGGCGAGCGGCGTGCCGAGATAACCGGGCCGCGACGGCGCCAGGATGCAGTGCGCGTCCAGGCGTGGCTCGCCGAGCGCCGCCGCGGCGAGCAGCAGGCCCTGGTCGAAGCCGCCGGCGCCGCCGTGCAAGCACAGCACGGCTGGAGCATCCGGACGCGGCGGAGCGCCGTCGAGGGCGCATTCGAGCGGCCCACCGCGGGTGGCGAACAGATGTGGTTCGGGCATGCGGGCGCGGATCGCCGCCGCCCGCGCAAACGGAAACGGTGTCATGATGTCTCTTATGGCGATCGAATCATCTATGGATGGACCGTGGGCCGCGGCGCAGCGCGCCCCCCCCGGTCCGGATCAGCACAACGCCCCGCGAGATGCCGGATCAGCGCGCGTGCCTCGGGCGGCGGGGGCTGCTCGACGCGGCGGTATTCGCGGCCGTCCGGGGTGCGGGCGAGAAGGCCGAGATCGACCAGCGCGCGGCGCAGCAGCACGTGGTCGCCGAAGCGGTGCGCGGCCTTCAGGGCCTCGTTGACGGCCGGCTCCGACAGCACCTGCCGGGCCGGCAGCCGCGACCACATCACCCACAGGCACGCGACCCGGTCCCTATGCTTGCCGGGCCAGCGGGTCAGGCCGCCCGCCGCATCGAAGTAGCGGGCGACGCGCTCGACCTTGACGAAGTCCACCGGCGGCTCGGCCGGCACCGGCGGAGCCGGGGTCTCCAACCGCTCGCGCGCCTCGGCCTGGGCGCGGAAGTGCTGGAAGTTCCGGCATCCGGCGGCGCGCGCCAGCATGTTCAGCATGGTCACATGGCCGGGCGGCTCGCCGCCGTTCGCGGCGAGCGCGCGGGACAGCTCGCCCTCGAGCGCGCGGGCGAGCGCGGACATGTCGTCCGCGATGTACGGAAAGATCTGACGGGACATCACCTGATCCTCGCCGTGCCGGGCGTTTGGCCCGATCCTGACGGACCGTCGTGGTCGCCGGCTTCGACGTGGCACGGGACAGGGTGTCGCGAGACTCTGCTTCGCGAACCAGGGTGTCGACCGTGGCGAGACAAGTTGGCAGGTTTAGCTCCCCTTGCGGGGCGGCGACGCCTGGGTGAACTGCCGACCGAGGTGCGATATACGGCAGCGATCCACGCCGTGCAAGCCTTCGCACGGCCGCCGCCGGACGAGACCGTGAGACCCACCGCCCTCAATCCCCTGTTCGCCCCGGTGACCACCCTGTCGGGGATCGGGCCGAAGTTCGAGCGGCTGTACGGCCGGCTGCTCGACCGTGACGAGCCGCGGGTGCTCGACCTCGTCTTTCATCTGCCGACCGGCGTGGTCGACCGGCGGGCGCGGCCGCTGCTGCGCGACGTCACGCCCGGCCAGATCGCGACCGTGCTGGTGACGGTCGACCGCCACCGGCCGCCGGCGCCGGGCCGATCGCGGGCGCCCTACCTGATCTATGCGAGCGACGGCACCGGCGACCTGATCATCACCTATTTCAAGGCGCGGCCGGAGATGATGGAGAAGCTCCTGCCGGTCGGCGAGACCCGGTGGGTGTCGGGCACGATCGCGACCTATGACGGGATGCTGCAGATGGTCCATCCCGAGCGCGTGGCGACCGAGCAGGACGTCGCCAAGATGCCGGCCGTCGAGCCGGTCTACCCGCTCACCGAGGGCCTGTCGCCGTGGGGCGTGCGGCGCGCCGTCGACGCGGCGCTCGCCAAGGTGCCGGTGCTGCCCGAATGGCAGGACGCGGCCTTCCTCACCGCGCGAAACTTCCCGGCCTTCGCCGACGCGCTGCGCACCGTCCACCGCCCGTCGTCCCCCGAAGACGCCTCGCCCGAAAGGCCGGCGTGGTCGCGCCTCGCCTATGACGAGCTTCTGGCCGGTCAGCTCGCCCTGATGATGATGCGGGCCCGGATGAAGAAGGCCGCGGGCCGCTCGACCACGGGCGACGGCCGGATTCGCGAAAAACTGCGCGCCGCCCTACCCTGGACGCTCACCGCGTCGCAGGCGAAGGCCGTCGAGGACATCGCGGTGGATCTCGAAAAGCCCGAGCGCATGCTGCGGCTGCTGCAGGGCGACGTCGGCTCCGGCAAGACCGTGGTGGCGCTGTTCGCCTGCGCGGCCGCCGTCGAGGCCGGCAGCCAGGCCGCCCTGATGGCGCCGACCGAGATTCTGGCCCGGCAGCATCTGAAGACCATCGCACCGCTCGCCGAGAAGGCCGGCCTGCGCGTCGCCATCCTGACCGGCCGCGAGCGCGGCCGCGAGCGCACCGAGACGCTCCAAAAGCTCGCCGACGGCGAGATCGACATTCTGGTCGGCACGCACGCGATCTTTCAGGACGAGGTGGCGTTCAGGGATCTCGCCCTCGCCGTGGTCGACGAGCAGCACCGCTTCGGCGTCCACCAACGCCTGGCGCTGGCCCAGAAGGGCCGCGCCGTCGACGTGCTGGTGATGACCGCGACGCCGATCCCGCGAACACTCGTGTTGACGTATTTTGGGGACATGGACGTCTCGGAACTGCGGGAAAAGCCCGCCGGGCGAAAGCCGATCGACACCCGCACCGTGGCGCTCGACCGCATCGACGACGTGGTCGCGGCGGTCGGCCGCGCTATCAAGGAGGGGCGGCAGGTCTACTGGGTCTGCCCGCTGGTGGAGGAGTCCGAGACGATCGATCTCGCCGCGGCGCAGGACCGTTTTCGCGATCTCTCCGGCGTGTTCGGCGACGGCGTGGTCGGCCTCGTGCACGGCAAGATGCGCGGCCCCGAGAAGGACGCCGCGATGGCGCGGTTCGCCGCCGCCGAGACGATGCTGCTGGTCGCCACCACGGTGATCGAGGTCGGCGTCGACGTGCCGCGCGCGAGCGTCATGGTGATCGAGCATGCGGAGCGTTTCGGCCTCGCCCAGCTCCATCAGCTCCGCGGCCGCATCGGCCGCGGATCGGAGAAGTCGACCTGCCTGCTCCTCTACAAGGCGCCGCTCGGCGAGGCCGCGAAGGCGCGGCTCGCCACCATGCGCGACACCGAGGACGGCTTCCGCATCGCCGAGGAGGATCTGAAACTGCGCGGCGAGGGCGACGTGCTCGGCACACGGCAGAGCGGCCTGCCGGGCTTCCGAGTCGCCCGCATCGAGGTGCACGGCGAGCTCCTGCAGGCGGCGCGCGACGACGCCAAGCTGATCATGGAGCGCGACGGCGGCCTCGAGGGCGAGCGCGGTGCGGCGCTGCGCACCCTCCTCTACCTCTTCGGCCGTGACGAGGCGATGCGGCTGATCCGGGCCGGATGAGGCGGGATCACGGGCTTGTGCACACACCGTTGCGACCTTTTCGCAGGTTCCCGGGGACGAAGCACCGCACCCTCACCATAATGCGCGCCGCCTCGGTCCGAGGCAGCGGGCGACGCGCGGTCGTCCGTTTTCACCAGGAGCCTGTGCCCCATGATCGGACGTTTCTCCGTCGAACGTTTCTCCCCCGGACGTTTCTCGCGCGGATGTCTCGCGCGCGGACGTCTCTCGCCCGCGATGCTCGCCGCCGCCCTCGTGATCGGCCTCGCGGCGCCGGCCGCGGCCGAAAAGTTCGATCTCTCGACGCTCTCCTGCAAGCAGTTCCTGTCGAGCAGCAAGGACGACATCACCATCACGCTGGCTTGGCTCGACGCCTATTACCGCGACGAGGACGATCCGCCGATCATCGACACCGAGCGGCTCGAGGCGAATACCAAGAAGCTCGCCCAGTACTGCAGCGAGAACCCGAATGTCGGCGTGATCACGGCGGCCGACAAGCTGTTCGATTGATCGTCACAACGTCCGTCCTCCCGGGGCGCGGACCGATAGGTCCGCGAGCCCGGGATCCTGCCCCGGTGTCGGTCGCTCACGAAAGACAGGCCGTATGAGTCCCGGGCTCGCGCCTTCGGCGCGCCCCGGGACGACCAAGGCGACAGGATCGCGGCCCGCCCCGCCTCGCATCCTTAACAAGTCGTGACCGACCCGGCCCGGCTTTCGCGGGCCGCGTCAACGCGCCCTTGGCGGGTCGCGTGGCCCACTCGGCGGACGTCGATCCGCCGCCACGAGGGCCCGCGTGAGCACCATCGCCACCATCGCGCTGTCCGGCATGACCGCCGCGGTCCGCCGCGTCGAGGTGTCGGCCAGCAATGTCGCGAACGTCCGCTCGACCGGCGCGCTGCCCGGCCCCACCGGCACCGTGCCGGCCGGCCAGCCGCGCGCCTACACGCCGCTGCGGGTGAACCAGACGGCGGCCGCGGCGGGTGGCACGCAGACGACCGTCACAACCACGGGCGAGCCCCCGGTCCCGACGCCGGACCCGCAGGCGCCGTTCGCCGATCAAAACGGCATGGTGGCGGCGCCCGCCGTCGACCTCACGCGCGAGATGGTCGAGCAGGTGATCGCCAGCTACACGTTCACGGCCAATGCGCGGGTGGCGAAGGCGGGCGACCAGATGACCAAGACGCTGCTCGACGCGACGGCGTGAGCGGAGCCGGGTGGCTTCACTCAAAACCGGTTATCGCACCAGCACGGCCCGATAGCGCTCGTGGACCACGGCGACCGGCGTGCCGTCCGGCAGGTCGAGCGCGGCGCGGTGCTCGAAGACGTGCACGGCCGCCGCGTGCGGCCCGGCGTTCCGGGTGGCCGCTTCGATCACCTCGGGCGGCGCGACGCTGACGTGGAAGGTGCGGCGCCGCGCCTTCAGGGCGGAGACCGCCTCGCCGAACGGCGTGTCGCCGCGCAGGCGCTCGCGCATCGCCGCGGTCAGGCGGTCGGCGAAGTACCAGTTCACGGCATCGACCAGGATGACGGGGCCGAGCCGGATGTCGACTCGCCGGAGCGTCGTCCCGCGGGCGTCGCCGCCGAGCGCCGCGAGGCTGTCGGGATCGAGCACGGCGGGCGCCGGCTGGTCGTGCCGTCGCACCGTGATGTGGCCGGAGCCGAGACCGCGCACGCGGCACCAGTCCTCCAGGGCTCTCGTGGCGAGCTGGGTGAGCAGCAGGCGGCTGCTCAGCGCCTCGGCGGCCGGGACACCCCGCAACGAAGCAGGCTGCAGCTCTTCCGGCTGCAGCGCATCGGGCACCATCACGTCCACCATACGCGAAACGCCCGCCCTCTGTTCAACCGGCCGTGGCCGCGGCCTTCCGGGCCGCCTCGCCGTCGCGCCCGTCACCCTCGCGCCCGTCACCGTCCCGGCCTTCGCCGGCGTGCTCTGCCGCGGCCGCCTTGCCGGCCGCCTCGGCGGCCTGGAGGGTCTGCGCTGCCGCGGCGAGCGCCGCGATCTTCTTCTGGCCGTCGCCGTTGGGCTGGATCATGCCGGCCGACATCACCAGCTTGGCGGCCGCCTCGACCGTCATGTCGAGCTCGATGATCCGGCTCTTCGGCACGTAGAAGAAGAAGCCCGTCGTCGGGTTCGGCGTGCACGGCATGAAGCAGGAGACGTGCTCCTCGGCCGGCAGCCGATCCGCGACCTGCTGGCCGGGCGAGGCGGACAGGAACACCAGCGACCACATGCCGGGCGACGGAAACTCGATCAGCGCCACCTTGCGGAAGCTCGACCCGGTCTCCGAGAACAGCGTCTCGAACACCTGCTTGAGGCCCTTGTAGAGCGAGCGCACCAGGGGCATGCGATCGAGCAGCCGCTCGCCGAACTCGACCAGCGTGCGGCCGACCAGGTTGGCCGTGAAGAAGCCCAGCATGGTGAGCGCCAGGAAGGCGATGATCAGGCCGGTCCCGGGGATGCGCCAGGGCAGATAGGTCTCGGGCCGGTACTGGACCGGGATGAAGGGCTGCACCAGCGCGTCGACCCAGGTGACGAAGGACCATGTGAGCCACAGCGTGATGGCGACCGGTCCGGCGACGACCAGGCCGGTGAGGAAGTAGTTGCGCAGCCGCGCGCCGCCCCCGAGCGAGGGCGCCGGGTGCACGAGCGGCTTGTCGGTCGATTTGGACGCCCCGGACTGCGACGCCCCGATGTGCGGGTCCGCGGGCGGCTTCGGCGTGTCGGTCACGGTCGTCGGCCCTGTCTTCGCGGTCGGCCGCGCGGCGCGGTGCGCGCGACCCGGAGATCGTCGTCGAATCTATTCGACCGTGACCGATTTGGCGAGGTTTCGCGGCTGGTCGACGTCGGTGCCCATGATGACGGCCGCATGGTAGGCGAGCATCTGCACGGGCACGGCATACACCATCGGTGTGACGGAGGCCGGCATGTGCGGCAGCACCAGCGTGGCGAGCGATTCGACCGCCGCCTCGGCGACGCCCTGCGGATCGGTGAGCAGGATGATCTTGCCGCCGCGGGCGGCGACCTCCTGCATGTTCGACACGGTCTTCTCGAAGACGCGGTCGTGCGGGGCGATGACGATCACCGGGATCGTCTCGTCGATCAGCGCGATCGGCCCGTGCTTGAGCTCGCCGGCCGCATAGCCCTCGGCGTGGATGTAGGAGATCTCCTTGAGCTTCAGCGCGCCTTCCAGCGCCAGCGGGAAGCTGGTGCCGCGGCCGAGATAGAGCACGTCGCGGCTCTTGGCGATGTCACGGGCGAGCTTCTCGACCTCCGGCTCGAGCGCCAGCGCCGCCGTCATATGGCGCGGCACCTCGATCAGGGCGCGCACCAGGCGGCGCTCGTCGTCCTCGGACAGATTGCCGCGGGCGCGGCCCGCCGCGATGGCGAGGCAGGCCAGCACGACGAGCTGGCAGGTGAACGCCTTGGTCGAGGCGACGCCGATCTCCGGGCCGGCGAGCGTCGGCATCACGACGTCGCTCTCGCGCGCGATCGTCGAGGTCGGGACGTTGACGACCGAGACGACGTGCTGGCCGTTCGCCTTGGCGTGGCGCAGCGTCGCCAGCGTGTCGGCGGTCTCGCCCGACTGGGAAACGAAGACCGAGAGGTTGCCGGGCGTGAACGGGGCGTCGCCGTAGCGCAGCTCGGAGGCGATCTCGACCTCGACCGGCAGGCGTGCGAACCGCTCGAACCAATATTTGCCGGTCAGGCCGGCGTAATAGGCGGTGCCGCAGGCCGCGATCGTCACGCGCTGCACGGTCCGGATGTCGAACGGCAGGTCGGGCAACACCACCCGCTCGGCGGCGAAGTCGACATAGTGGGCCAGCGTGTGGCCGACCACCTCGGGCTGCTCGTGGATCTCCTTCGCCATGAAGTGGCGGTAGTTGCCCTTGTCGACCAGGAAGGCCGACGCCGGCGACTTCATCGTCACCCGATTCACCGGGGCGCCGGTCTCGTCGTAGACCTGCAGGCCGCCGCGCTTCAGCACCACCCAGTCGCCGTCCTCCAGATAGCTGATGGTCGACGTGAAGGGGGCGAGCGCGATGGCGTCGGAGCCGAGATACATCTCGCCGTCGCCATGGCCGACCGCGAGCGGCGAGCCGCGCCGCGCGCCGATCAGCAGATCCTCCTCGCCCTCGAACAGGAAGCCGAGCGCGAAGGCGCCGCGCAGCCGCGGTAGCGCCGCCTTGACGGCGGCGACCGGCGACAGCCCGGTCCCCATCAGGTGGTCGACAAGGTGCGCCACCACCTCGGTGTCGGTCTCGGTGACGAAGCTCGCCCCGTTGCCCTGGAGTTCGTGGCGCAGCTCGTTGAAGTTCTCGATGATGCCGTTGTGGACGACGGCGACGCGCTTGCCGGCATGCGGATGCGCGTTGGTCTCGTTCGGCCGGCCGTGGGTCGCCCAGCGGGTGTGGCCGATGCCGATGGTGCCGGCGAGCGGCTCGCGCTCCAGCCGGTGCTCCAGGTTCTTCAGCTTCCCTTCGGCCCGGCGGCGCGTCAGGTGGCCGTGCTCCAGGGTGGCGACGCCGGCCGAATCGTAGCCGCGATACTCGAGCCGCTTGAGCGCGTCGACCATCCGCGGCGCGACCGCCTCGCGGCCCAGAATTCCGATGATTCCACACATGGACCGTGCCCCTTTCAGCGGCAGGAGAACCGGGTGGAGCGGCGCGCGGCCGGCCCCCTGGCAGGATCTGAGGATCGGCGACCCGCGCCCGATCCCGGGAGCATCGCGCCGCATCGGCCACCGCGATCTACGGCGGCCCGTTCAACCACTTCGCCATCATCACCCGCGGTGCCACCGCGAACCCTTGCTGCTCGTAGAAGGCGACCACCCCGGTATTCGTCTCCCGCACCAGCAGATGGACCTTCTGGACACCGCGACGGCGCAGCCACTCCTCGGCCGCCGCCACCACGGCACGGCCGACCCCTGCACCGCGCGAGCCGGGGTCGACCGCGACATACCAGAGCCACCCGCGATGGCCGTCGTGCCCGACCATGACGCTGGCGACGACCCGGTCGTCCGGCCGGCCACTACCGACCGTTCCGACCAAAATGTCCGAAGCGCTGCCGGCGCGGGCGAAGCGAAAGTCGGTGGCGGGATCGTTGTAGCTCACCACCAGTCCGCAGGCACGCCAGAGGGCGACGACGGCGTCCTCGTCCTCGGCGGTGGCGGACCGGATGGTCGGCGTCATGGCGTTCTCGCGCGTGGCCCCCCGGCCGGATCCGGGGACGTTCGCCTCCGGCACCCCGATCACGGCTTTTTCTTGGCGGTCATGACGGCCCGAAAGCGCGCCGCCCAGCCCTCCTTGACGGTCTGCTTGCCGCGGGCGACCGCGAGGCCGTCGGCCGGGACGTCGGCCGTGATCACCGAACCGGAGCCCACATAGGCGCCGTCGCCGATCGTCACGGGCGCAACCAGCGAGGAGTTCGAGCCGATGAAGGCGCCGGCGCCGATGTCGGTCTTGTGCTTGAGCACCCCGTCGTAGTTGCACGTGATGGTGCCGGCGCCGATGTTCGCCTTCGCGCCGATGCGGGCGTCGCCGATATAGGTGAGGTGGTTCGCCTTGGCGCCCGCCTCGACGGTCGCGGCCTTGATCTCGACGAAGTTGCCGACGTGGACGTCGCGCTCCAGCACGGCGCCGGGACGCAGCCGTGCATACGGGCCGACGATGGCGCCCGGCCCGACCGTCGCCCCCTCCAGATGCGAGAAGGCGCGGATGACGGCGCCCTCCTGCACGTTCACGCCGGGGCCGAACACCACATAGGGTTCGATCGTCGCGTCGCGCGCGACCTTGGTGTCGAAGGACAGATGCACGGTCTCGGGCGCCACCATGGTGACGCCGGCGTCGAGCAGCGCCGACCGCAGCCGCTCTTGCAGCACGGCGCCGACCTCGGCGAGCTGCGCCTGCGTGTTGACGCCCAGCACCTCGCTGTCGTCGGCCGCCTCGGTGACGACGGCACGCAACCCCGTCTCACGGGCAAGCTCGACCACGTCGGTCAGATAGAACTCGCCCTTGGCGTTGTCGGCGTCGATGCGATCGAGCAGCGCCAGCGCATGCGCCCCCGAGATCCCCATCAGGCCGGCATTGCACAGCCGGATCGCCTTCTCGTCCGCGTCGGCGTCCTTCTCCTCGCGGATGGCGACGAGGTCGTCGCCCTGCGTGACCAGGCGGCCGTAGCCGGTCGGATCGGCGGGCCGGAAGCCCAGCACCGACACGGCGGCGCCGGCGGCGAGCGGGGCGCGCAGCGCCGCGAGCGTCTCGGGGCGGATCAGCGGCGTGTCGGCGAAGGCGACCAGGATGTCGTCGGCGCCCGCCTCGAGGGCGGCGCGGGCGGCCAGCACGGCGTGCGCGGTGCCGCGGCGCTCGGCCTGGACGAACACGGCCGCGTCCGGCACCTGCGCCGAGACGGCGGCCGTGACGGCATCGGCGTTCGGTCCGACGACGACGGCGACCCGGCTGCCGGTCGCCTGCACGGCGGCGAGCACGTGGCCGACCAGCGGCCGGCCGGCGATCGCGTGCAGCACCTTCGGGCGCGACGAGCGCATGCGCGTACCCTCGCCCGCGGCGAGAACAACGGTCAGGCAGGATCGCGCCGCCATGAGAACCCCTCGTTGCATCCGGGCCTCGGCCCTGAAGACTGCGCCCTCATAGCCTGCCGAAAGCCCCCCGAAAAGTCGGAACCGATGCCCCGCGGACACGGCGGGGGCCGCCGAATTCTGGTAGGTTTTCGTCAGTCGATTCGTAGTTTTAAGGCGACATGACAGACGTGGCCCGGCAATCCCTCCTGGACGACGGCGACGAGGGTGGCGGCATCGGATCGCTGCTGCGGATCGTCGTGTGGGGCCTCACCGCATCGGGCGCTCTCGCGGTCGCGGTGCTGGCGGCACAATCGCAGATCGGCGACCGGCGCGTCGCTGCCGTGACGACGCCGGCGGCGATCGCCGTGCAGGGCGAGGCGGTTCGCGAGGCCGCCAACCAGGCCGTGCTCCGCGCCTTCGAGGCGGAGCGCGAGGCGAAGCGGCTCGCCGAGACGGTGCGGGCGCTCGAGGCGGACCGCGACAAGCTCGCCGGTCGGCTCGCCAAGCTCGAAGGACACATCGAGGATCTGACCGGCTCGGTCGCGACGATCCAGGCGGCCAAGCGCGGCCCCGTCGGGTCCGATCTCGGCGACCTCATGGCGGTCCCGCCGAGTGCCGCGGCGGGCACGTTCCGGCCGCCGCACCCGACCCCGACCGCCGCCACGGATCCGCGGACGCTGCCGCCGATCGAACCGTCGGAGCCGGCGACCACCGCGACCGCCACCACCAGCGTCCCGCCGGCCGTCGCGAGTGCGTCCGAGGAGCCGGCCGCCCCGGCGGGGGGCACCTCGGTCGCCGGAACCGTGGCCGGGATGGCGCCGAGCGAGATCCCGCTGCCGCGGCCGAACCCGAACGCCCAGACGCTCGCGACCCAGGCCGTCGCCGCCCAGACGGGGGCGCCGCGCAACGAGCCGACTTCGGCGCCCGTCCCGGCCGCCGCGGAGGCCGGCAAGCGCTTCGCCATCGAGATCGGCGGCCCGAACAGCATCGACAGCCTGCGCGGCCTGTGGGCGAAGGTGCGCGACAGCCAGGCCGGCGAGTTCCTGACCGAGGTGAAGCCGGCGATCGCGCTGCGCGACGGCGGCAAGCCCGGTCTCGTCGAGATGCGGCTCGTCGCCGGGCCGGTGGCGAGCCAGCTCGCCGCCGCGCGGCTGTGCGCCTCGGTCGCCATCGCCGGTGTCGCCTGCCGGGCGACGAGCTACGACGGCCAGATGCTCGCGCTGCCCTGAACCGCCTCGCGCGCCGCGCAGCGGCTTTTCGGCGCGCTTGCGCCGATGCGGCGATCGGGGTTCTCTGCGGCCGACGACAACGGACACGACGACCGCCTGCGCCGACGACGGCGCGAGTGGCTTTCGCCGAGAAGGCCCCCATGCGACCCCGTTTCCTGCCCTCCTGCCGCGCCACCAACGGGCTGATCACGGTCGGCTTCCTGGCGCTCGGCACCGCCCTGTGGATTCGCTACCTGGTGATCGAGAACACGTCGGTCGGGCTCGCCTGCGACGCCGGCACGTACCACCAGACCGGGGTCTGCACGGTGCGGCTGGTGGCGTCGCGGCTGTTCAATGTCGGGGTGTTCGGCTGGGTGGCGCTCGGCGCCGCGCTGATCAACCTGATCCGCCCGTCGGTGTTCATGCTCGCGATCGGGCTCGCCGCGAGCGCGCTCGGCGTCGTGCTCTACAATGCCGGCCTCGCCGGCACCGGCGCCGCGATCCTGGCCCTCAGCCTCGCCCGCCCCGCACGCGAAGAAGCGTGACGGCGAGGAGGACGAAGACGACGGCGAGCCACACGGCCTGCCAGTTCGCGACCGTCTCGTTGAGCACGACGAACCCGGCCGACAGCACCAGCGTGAGGGCCATCACGGTCTCGGCCGGCCCGCGCCCGCCCGCCGTCTCGGCCACCGTCCCGGCCGCGCCGGCGGGCCTCACCGCCATCAGCAGGAACGGCAGCGTCGCCGCGGTGAGGGCCGTGAACGGAAAGTCGCGGTAGCGCGGATCGAAGACGAGCCCGAGCGCCGTCTGCACGGCGAGCACCGCCGTCAGCACGAGTAGCCAGGCCCCCGCGGTGGCGAGCGCGTCGCCGGTGCGGTCGGCCCGGCCGCCGAGCGCCAGCACGAGGCCGGGCGGCCGCGCGCCGCGGACCAACAGCCCGGCGCCGACGATCGGGGCTGCGAGCGCGGCGACGGCGAATCCGGCGCCGCGGACCCACCCGCCCCAGCCCAGGCTCTCGACCATGATCTTCTCGGCCGTCCAGCCGGCCAGCGCGCCGCCGACGACGGCATCGACCGTCACGGCGCCCCACACGGCGGCCGCGATTCCAGCCCTCCCCGGCCCGGCGACCAGGACGGCGGCGCCGAACACGGCCAGCACCACGGCGATGCCGAGCCCGGCCTGCTTCATCCAGTCGGGGTGGTCGGACACCGGCTCGCCGACCAGGAACTTGGGCGTCCGGTCGCCGGCCGTGAGAATGCCCCAGTGGCCGCCGACCGTGCCTTCGAGGATGCGCTTCCAGGGCTGGTCGAAGGCTTCGATGACGTTGACCCGGAAGCCGCCCCGCGCGGCGCGGGCCAGCACGTCCTGCACCACCAGCGCCTCGTTGGAGAGCGACGGCAGCGCGCCCTCGCGCATCCGCCCGGCGCTCGGCCAACCGACCTCGCCGACCAGGATCTGCCGCCCCGGGAAGACCTCCGCGACCTTGCGCACGATCGCTTCGACATGCGCGCCCGATTCTGCGGCCGTGATCGGGATGTCCTCCCAGTACGGCAGGATGTGGATGGTGATGAAGTCGACCACCGAGGCGAGGTCGCGGTTGCGCAGCCAGAACTCCCAGACGTCCGCATAGGTGACCGGCACCGGCACGGCCGCCTTCACCTCGCGGATGACTCCGCCGAGATCGGCGGCGGACAGCTCGCCGCGCAGCAGCACCTCGTTGCCGACCACCACGCCGATGATCACCTGCGGGAATTTCTTCGCCAGCCCGATCGTCCCGGCGATCTCGGCGCGGTTCAGCTCGCGGTGGCTCGACAGCCACAGCCCTTGCAGCACCTTCAGGCCGTGCTTCTCGGCGATCGCCGGCACCTGGTCGAGACCGTTGCGGATCGAGTAGGTGCGGATGCAGCGGGTCAGCGGCGCGAGCCGGGCCAGATCCTCCTCGATCTGCCAGGGCTCGACCTTGAGCGTCAGATCGAGCGGGTTCTGGGCGCCGCGGAACGGCGCATAGGAGATGCATTCGAGCTTGCGGTCGGCCGGTGGCGCGCCGGTGGCGACCGACCCGATCGGGACGGGTCGGCCGAGCCACCACCAGAACCCCGCCACGAGCGCGACGGCGACGACCAGAAGGCTGAGCGGGAGACGCATGGAGGCTTCCGTGGGAGAGACGGCAGGTGCCTACCGTGCCGCCGGCGCCGCGCCAAGAGGGCTCTCCGCAGCGGGCACGCGAGGGGCTTGCGGAGCGGCGTCGAACGGACGATCAGATCCGCCGCCGAAGGGCCTGTCCCGCCCCGGACGAGGACGATCGGGATTGCGGCGCGGACAAGTGGACAAGACGATCCGTCCGTCGCAAGATTGACATTGTCGCCATGCCGTAATGCCGCTCCGGTCCACGATGGTTCTCGCCGTCCTGGACGAACTCGCCCAGGCCCACAGCACATCATGCCTCTTTCCGGTTCGCGCGTCGCTGCCGCCGCCGTCGCTGCAGCATTCCTCTCGTGTGCCGCCCTCCTTTCGCCGGTCGCCGCCCAGGCGCCGGAGCAGAAGCCGCCGGAGCAGAAGCCGCCGGAGCCGACGGCGCCGCAGCCGGCGCCGCAGCCGCCCCAGCAGCAACAGCCGCCGGCCGATCCGGCCCGCACTGAGCGCAAGACGCGGGCGGATCAGACCGTCGAGGCCGGGCGTGCCCTGCAGGGTCCGGCCGCCGCCGCCGAATGCGTCTGGCTCGGCGAGCGGGTGGTGAGCCTCCTGTGGCGCGACGACCTCGACACCGCCTTCCGGCATCTCGAACTCTACGATCGTTTCGGCTGCCCGGGCGGGCACGTTCAGACGACGTTCAGGTGCGTCGTGCGACAGGGCAATATCGACCCCAAGGCCACCGAAACCCTGAACGCGCGTGTCCACGCTTGCTGGCTCAATCCGGAGAACGCCCCGGCGGCTCCCGCCGCGGCTGCGGCGGCTCCGGCTCCCCCGCAAGGAACGAACCCGCGTTGATGCCGTTTACGAGGCTGTAAGGTTGCACTGCATGGCGGTCGGGTCGCCCTGAATTCGCCATGTCCAAAGTCTACTTGAAGAAGGCCGCGCGGTATCCATATGGTGCAGCGCAAGGCCTTTCCCGGTCGAGCCTAGGGGACAGGCTCGAGACCGATCACCTCCGCCCCATTCGGTAGAGAAGAGACCATGCGCTCCGTCGCTGCGGTGGTCGCGCTCGTGGTGTGCTTGCACGCGGGCGCGTGGGCCATCTGGCAAAGCCAGAGCTCGGCCCCCAACGTCTCCGGACCGTTGACCAGCGTGTCCTACTCGCCCTTCGAGGGGCATCCGGAAGAGGGCAACCGTCCCACCACCGAGCAGATCCGAAACGATCTGAAGGTGCTGTCCCCCTACACCCGGGCGATCCGAACCTATTCGGCCACCGGCGGCGCCGAGCTGGTTCCGCCGGTCGCCGCCGAATTCGGCCTGAAGGTCGCGGTCGGCGCCTGGCTCGACGGCGACACCAAGCGCAACGAGCGCGAGATCAAGTCGGTCGTCGACCTCTACCGCAAGAACCGCAACATCAACGCCATCGTGGTCGGCAACGAGGCGATCTACCGCGCCGACTTCAAGAAGAAGACCGAGTCGGTCGACGGCGCCACGGTGACGCGCGAGCTCTCCGAGAAGGAGCAGGTCGGCGAGCTGATCCGCTACATCCAGCAGGTCAAGCGCGAGGTCGGCGGCAACGTCCCGGTCACCACCGGTGAAATCTACTCGACCTGGCTGAACCATCCCGAGCTCGCCTCGGCCGTCGACTTCATCGCCGTCCACATCCTGCCCTACTGGGAAGGCTTCTCGGCCGGCGAGACCGTCGACCTCGCGATCAACAACTACTTCAAGCTGCGCGAGGCCTTCCCGGGAAAGCGCATCGTCATCGCCGAGTTCGGCTGGCCGAGCGCCGGCTACAATCGCCGCGCCGCCGAGCCGGGCCGCGAGATCCAGGCGTCGCTGCTGCGCGATTTCGTCGCACGGGCCGAGGCGCTGGGCATCGACTACAACATCATCGAAGCGTTCGACCAGCCGTGGAAGACCTTCGAAGGCTCGGTCGGTGCCTATTGGGGCCTGTTCGACGCCGCCCGCCAGCCCAAGTTCGCCTGGACCGGCCCGGTCTACGACCCGGCCTTCGTGACCCTCGCGGTCGTCGCCGTGGTGGCGAGCCTCGTGGTGTCGCTGCCGATCCTGTTCATGACCGGCGCCACCCTGCTGCAGGCCCTCACGCTCGCCGTCTTCGCCAACATCGTCGGCGCCTGGACCGGGGTCGTCTGGGACTATTGGAGCGGCCACTACTTCGTCATGGGCCAGGCGATCGCGCTCGGCATCGGCGTGCTCCTGATGATTCCGCTGGTGATCATCGCCATGTGGAAGATCGACGAGATCGCCCAGGTGCTGTTCGGCCGCGGCCCGCAGCGGCTGGTCCGGGCCGGCGCCAACGCGCCGGAGGGCTTCGCCCCGAAGGTGTCGATCCACGTCCCGGCCTATTACGAGCAGCCCGAGATGCTGAAGGCGACGCTCGATTCGGTGGCGCGGCTCGACTACCCGAACTTCGAATGCGTGGTGGCGATCAACAACACCACGGATCCGGCCTACACGGACCCGATCGAGGCGCACTGCCGCCTGCTCGGCGACCGCTTCAAGTTCCTCAATCTGCAGAACGTGAAGGGCTTCAAGGCGGGCGCGCTGCGCATCGCCATGCAGCACACGGCGCCGGACGCCGAGATCATCGGCCTGATCGACGCCGACTACACGGTCACGCCCGACTGGCTGAAGGACCTGGTGCCGGCCTTCGCCGACCCGCAGGTCGGCCTGGTGCAGGCCCCGCAGGACCATCGCGACGGCGAGAAGTCGCCGCTGCACCAGATCATGAACGGCGAGTATGCCGGCTTCTTCGACATCGGCATGGTCCAGCGCAACGAGGTCGACGCCATCGTCACGCACGGGACGATGTGCCTGATCCGCCGCGCCGCCATGGACGACGCCGGCGGCTGGTCGTCCGACACGATCTGCGAGGACACCGATCTCGGCCTCACCATCTACGAGCAGGGCTGGCGCGCCCTCTACACCAACCGCCGCTACGGCCACGGCCTGCTGCCCGACACGTTCGAGGCGTTCAAGAAGCAGCGCCACCGCTGGGCCTATGGCGGCTTCCAGATCGCCAAGAAGCACTGGCGCCGCTTCCTGCCCGGCATGAGCAACCTGACCGCGGCGCAGCGCCGCGAGTTCCTGCTCGGCTGGATGAACTGGATGGGCGCGGAGAGCCTCGGCGTCGTCGTCGCGATGCTGAACCTGCTGTGGGTGCCGGTCGTCGCCTTCGTCGGCATCGCCATCCCCGACAAGGTGCTGACCATTCCGATCCTGGCCGCCTCGGTGGTCTCGATCCTGCACTTCACGACCCTCTACCGGTCGCGGGTGAAGATCGGCCCGCTGCAGGCGACCGGCGCCATGCTGGCCGCCATGGCCATGCAGTGGACGGTCGCCAAAGCGGTCGGCACCGGCCTGATCAAGGACCACCTGCCCTTCGTGGTCACGGCCAAGGGCGGCAAGGCCAAGAAGCGGGTGTCGTTCCCGGCCTTCGACGAGGCGGTGTTCGGCGCGCTCCTGCTGATCGGCGCCGTCATCGTCTGGGTGACCAACCACGAGAGCGTCCGCGAGGTGAACCTGTTCGCGATCGTCCTCGTGGTGCAGAGCCTGCCGTTCCTGTCGGCCGTGGCGCTCGCCGGGCTCGAGGGCTCGCCGCTCAACGACTACGCCGTCTGGCGCAACCTGCAAGCCCGCACGGCCGAGCTGCTCGGCCTCGCCCCGCCGCAGCCGGCGACGGGGCGCCGCGCCGAGCCGGCCATCACGTCCGACAAGGCGGCCGAGCCGGCCCAGTGAGGCGCCGCTCCACGGCGGTGACGTGACATACTAAAGGCCCGGCTCGCGCCGGGCCTTTTTTGTCGGGTCGCCTTCGGTCTCACCGCAGCCTCGTTTCCCGGACGCGCTGACGCGCGAATCGCGGAGGATGCAGCGCCTTCGTTTCACCTCTCCCCAGCGGGGAGAGGTCGGGGCTCGCGCGACAGCGCGAGCTCCGGGTGAGGGCGTGCCGACCTCTCGATGAAACGACCGGCGTCGGCACCCCCCTCACCCCAGCCCTCTCCCCGCAGGGGAGCGGGAGTCGCGCCGCGCTCGCCGCGTTGTCCGAGAACCTTGCATCAGCCCCCGACCGCGGCAAACCCGTTCGTCGTAGCGGCGCGTCCGCCCTACCCCGGCAGCGCGGTCTCGACCAGGCGCACCCAGTACGAGGTGCCGTAGGGGATCACGTCGTCGTTGAAGTCGTAGGCGGGATTGTGCAGGCCGGCCGAGTCGCCGTTGCCGACGAACACGAAGGCGCCGGGGCGCTTCTGCAGCATGTAGGCGAAGTCCTCGGCGCCCATGAAGGGCGGAATCGTGGTGTCGACATTGTCGGCGCCCGTCACGTCGGCCGCGACGCCGGCGGCGAACTCCGCCTCGCGGGCGTGGTTGACCAGCACCGGGTAGCCGCGCCGGTACTCGAACTTCGCCTTGGCGCCATAGGCCTCCGCGGTCGCCGCGATCATCCTGGTGAGCCGCGCCTCCAGAAGGTCGCGCACCTCCGGCGCGAGGCTGCGCGCCGTGCCGAGCAGCTTCGCCGTCTGCGGGATGATGTTGTCGGTGGTGCCCGACTGGAACAGGCAGATCGACACCACGGCGTTCTTCAGCGGGTCGACGTTGCGCGACACGATCGACTGGATCTGGTTGACGATCTGGCACCCGACCAGGATCGTGTCGACGCCGAGATGCGGCCGCGCCGCATGCGCGCCCACCCCCTCGATGTCGATGTGCAGCGTGTCCTGCGCCGCCATGATCGGCCCGACCCGGGTGGCGAAGCGGCCGACCGGCTGGCCCGGCCAGTTGTGCATGCCGTAGACCTCGTCGATGCCGAAGCGCTCGAACAGGCCGTCCTCGATCATCGCCTTGGCGCCTGCCCCGCCCTCCTCGGCCGGCTGGAAGATCACCACGGCCGTGCCGGCGAAATTGCGGGTCTCGGCGAGATGGCGGGCGGCGCCGAGCAGCATCGCGGTGTGGCCGTCGTGGCCGCAGGCGTGCATCTTGCCGGGCGTCGTCGACTTGTAGGGACGGTCGCCGAGCTCGTCGAGCGGCAGCGCGTCCATGTCGGCCCGCATGGCGATCACCTTGCCGGGCGACTGGCTGCCTCCCTTGCCGCCCCGCTTGCCGCCCCGGATGACGCCGACCACGCCGGTGCGGCCGAGCCCGGTGACGACCTCGTCGCAGCCGAACGCCGTCAGCTTCTCGGCCACCACGGCCGAGGTGCGCGGCAGGTCGTACAGAAGCTCCGGATGGGCATGGAGATCCCGCCGCCAAGCCGTGATCTCGGCATGCAGGTCGGCGACACGGTTGACGATCGGCATCTGATCCTCGTTCGGCAAAGGCTTTGCCGCAGTATCGCGCGGGGCTCCGCGGAAGACCACACACGCCTCGGCGGTCCGGAGTCCCGCCCGGTGCATCGCCTGTCGCGTCACCTGCCTCGTCACCTGCCTCGTCACCGGCCGCATCGCCGGTCGGATCGTCCCGGCGCCGCCGCCGGATCCACACCGCGTCGTCATCGACTTGCCACGCCCGGGCCGGGTCTTTACACACGGGCGCACAGGAGCCCGTAGCTCAGTCGGTAGAGCACGTGACTTTTAATCATGGGGTCCCGGGTTCGAGTCCCGGCGGGCTCACCACCCATTGCCGATCATTCTCACGGCTCGGAACGACGCCTATGCCCGACCGCACCGCCGCCATCACCGACGAGGACGTCCGCAAGGTTGCCGCCGCCCTGCTGAAGACGGCGATCGAGACCGTGTCGGAGGAGGACGGCGGCGCCGCCAACAAGTGCAAGCTGTGCGGCGCCTCGGTCTCCTGGCAGCACCCGGTCGAGACGATCGTGCACGCGCCCGCGTGCCCCGTCGTGACGGCCCAGCGGATCGTCGCGACCGCCAAGGTGCAGATGCTGCGCCCCTGATGCGCCGCTGAGCGCCGACGACTCCAGACCTGACTCCATCACCTCCCGTCGCGGCGCAGTCCGGGCGCCGGCTCGGGTATTGGCGTACAGCACCGCTGCGACAATGCGCGCGGTTGTGCTGGCGGCTTCGTGAAACCGCGTGATCCCGCCCTCCGCCTAGCCTGATCGCGGGAATCGACCACCCGTACAAGCGGCCGCGACGAGCCGCCCGGTCGTGACCACGAACCGACGCCAGCGCGCAGACGCCAGCGCGCAGACGCCAAGGGAGGACAGCATGTCGACACTTCACGTCTTCGCCGGATCGGTCGAGCACCCGATCCGCCCCGCGATCCGGCGGATCGGGATGCGCGACCTCGGAGACGCGCTTCGCCGCGGCATCGACGACTTCCGCGCCATGCCGAGCCATGTGGTGTTCCTGAGCCTGCTCTACCCGATCGTCGGCCTGGTGCTGGCGCGGGCGAGCTTCGGCTGGGACGTGGTGCCGCTGCTGTTCCCGCTGGTCGCCGGCTTCGCCCTGGTGGGACCGTTCGTGGCGCTCGGGCTCTACGAGCTCAGCCGCCGTCGCGAGCAAGGTCTGAGCGCCGGCTGGCGCGACGCCTTCGGCGTGCTGAAGAACCCGTCGATCGATTCGATCGCGATGCTGGGCGGCCTCCTGATGCTGCTGTTCGTCGTCTGGCTCGCGGTCGCCGAGGGCCTCTACGAGAGCCTGTTCGGCTACGGGGCGCCGGAATCGCTATCCGGCTTCCTCGCCGACGTCTTCGGCACCGCGCACGGCCGCACCCTGCTGATCGTCGGGAATGCCGTCGGCTTCGTGTTCGCCCTCACCGTGCTGGTGATCAGCGTGGTGTCCTTCCCGATGCTCCTCGACCGCGACGTCGGCGCGGTCGGCGCGATGCACACCTCGGTGCGGGTCGTGGCCAAGAACCCGGTCGCCATGGCGACGTGGGGCCTGATCGTCGCGGTCGCGCTGGCGATCGGCTCGTTGCCGTTCTTCATCGGGCTCGCCGTGGTGCTGCCCGTGCTGGCGCACGCGACCTGGCACCTCTACCGCAAGGTCGTGGTCTGAGCTCGTCGACTCAAGGTCGTCGTCTGGGCGGCCGCGCCGGCGCGGCCGCCTCAGCGGTCCGCCGGCGCCTCGGCGTCGTCCAACCCGCAGCCCCGGAGTGCGCTGAGAATGCTCAGCGTCGTCGCGTTGGGGCAGTAGTTGCGCCAATCCTGCCAGGCCGGATCGGCGAACTCGTCGGCGAGGTCGCGGGCGCAGCGGCCCGGCACCGGGCAGGTCGCGCACAGACGGTGCAGCATTCCGAAAGCACGCGGCTCGCTGCAGTAGAGCTCGTCCGGATCGAGGCGAAGCGCCCGCATCCGACGGCACAGCAGCAGGTCGTCGATCACGACGCTGCCGGCGGTGCGGAAGCCGGCGTCGGCTCCGTCGTCGGCATCGTCGGTGTCGAAATAATCGGTGTCGAAATTGTCGGTGTCGAAATCGAGGGCGATGTCGTCGCGAGGGCGATCGTCGCGAGCGCGATCGTCGCGAACGCTGAGGCCGGCGTCGCCGCCCATCGCCTCTGCGGCCGCGGGGCCCGCGGGCGGCGCTTCGCGGAACTGCATGACCCGCGGCGGCCGATCGCGTCGCATGCGCAATATGGCGGCCAGATCAACCCAGGACCGTTGTGGTCGAGGCATGCGGCCCTCCTGACACGAGTCCCGCCCCATCACCAGAAAAAGTATACACGTTCGCTGTGCGGCAGCTAATTCATTCGCGGCATGCGACCACTCGCACCCGTTATACGTGGGCGCGCGGACTAACACGCGGGCGGAGGCGCCGACCCCGCCCGCAGCACGCCGTCACGCACTCTTCGGCTTGTCCGGCTTCGGCGCGTCCGGCTTCGGCAGCCGCGACGGCACCTTCACCCAGGCGTCGCCGTCGAGCACCACCTCGCCGGCCACCGTGCAGGTGCAGGCGAGCCGGGCGCGGCACTTCTCCGGCATCAGCTCGGCCACCTCGAGCTTGACGTGGACGGTGTCGCCGATCCGCACCGGCCCGCGGAAGTTCAGCGTCTGCGAGAAGTAGATGACGCCCGGCCCCGGCAGCCGCATGCCGAGCACGGCCGAGATCAGGCTCGCCGTGAACACGCCGTGGGCGATCCGCGACTTGAACATGGTCCCGGCGGCGTACTCGTCCGACAGGTGGATCGGGTTGTGGTCGCCGCTGACGTCGGCGAAGGCGCGGACCGCCGCGTCGGTGACGGTGCGCTCCAGGGTCTCGCTCATGCCGATGGCGAGATCCTCGAAGAACAGGCTGCGCGGCTCCAGAACAGTGTCGGCCATGGTGCGGTCTCGGTCCCGGTTAGGTGCGATGCATCAAGCCGAAGAGCACCATGGGATGTGCGCCGACACAAGCCGACACTGGCGGTCGCACGACGTCATCCCCTGCAACCCGAAATGCGAGCGGGCCGCCCGAAGGCGGCCCACCGTGTCGTGATGATCGGATCGAGCGGTGCGCTCGCTCAGCGCGGCGGCACGAGCCGGCCGGCGCCGGGCGGCGGCGGAGGCGGAGGCGGGCCGCGACGCCCGGGCGGGGGCGGCGGCGGGCCGTAGCGGCGCGGCGGCGGGCCGTAATAGCGCGGGCCGGGCGCCGCCCAGCCCTGCCAGCCGGCCGGCCCGCCCCAGCCGTAGCCGCGACGCCAGTTGAAGCCGCACCGGTACCAGCCCGGACCGCGCCAGCCGTTCGGATACCAGCAGTGCTGATAGCCGCCGTAGTAGTATTGGACCGTGTCGACCACGGCCGCCGCATCGGCGGCCGCGCCGAGACCCCCGGCAGCGCCGATCGGCGCCGCCTTCAGCGACGGACCCGCCACGATCGCGGCAGCCGCCGCCGCGAAGGCCAACAAGCGACGATTCATCCAAGTCCTCCAATGCGGTCGGACGCCATCGGCCGACCCGTTACGATGATTCTCGGCGAGGTCGCGAGGCGAGACTGGCGCGGTCGACGGCCCGGCGCAACCGGTCCACCGGACGGCCAGTTCGGCATCCGCGATCATGGGATCCGCGATCATGGGATCCGCGATCACGGAGTCCGCGGTTCGCGGAGCGCGTGACCGCGGCGTAGGTTCGCCCGACGATGCCGGTGATCATTCCTGTCCCCTGCCGCAACGATGCGGCAAATTCGCGTCCCCTGGATTGGTGGTTTCAATCGCGCCCGAGGTTCACGGCCTTGTGTGCGTCGCGCGCCCTGGACCACGCCCGAGCCCCGGGTTCGATGCCCATCCTACGAGCGTGCCCTGCGGCGCGCCTGTTTCCGCGCCAGCCGCGCACGGCCGCCCCGATCGACGGGTGATCAGTCGGCCGGCAGCACCGAACCGGCTCGCCACACCTGAACACGAAATGTGCAATTACTGCACGCCATTGCAGCAGATGTATAGCTGCATCGCAAAATCGGGCTCTTCTCGTCCGATTTCAGCAACTTATTTATGCAACAAAGACTTCGCGAGGGTCGAAACCCGCGCGATGGAATTCGGGGGTTATCATGTATCTCTTCTCCAAGCTCGTCCACCTCTTCCGAGTGTGGCGCAAGTACAACGACAGCCTGCGCGAGCTGAGCCGTCTCGGCGACCGCGAGCTGGCCGACATCGGCATCATGCGGGCCGACATCCAGCAGATCGCCTGGGACGCCGCCAAGGCCGAGTGAGCCACGGAGGGATCGGGCGACCGATCCGCCACGCCGTGCGGCGCCGAAAGGCGCCCGGCCGCCGACCGGCTCCGGATCGAGCCCGGCCTGCCGATCCCCTGCGACCGTGCCGTCCCGAAAAGTCGCCCGCCCTCACCGGCGGGCGCTTTTCTTTTCGGGCGCCCCTCCCCTATATCGACCGCACGGACCAAGCCGCGCGGCGCGACCCGGCGGAGGGACGGCGGCGGCCGGCGGCCGCGAGACGAGCGGATCCATGCAGCCTGTTCATGTCATCGGCGGCGGCCTCGCCGGCAGCGAGGCGGCCTGGCAGATCGCCTCCCGCGGCGTCCCCGTCGTGCTGCACGAGATGCGGCCCGGCCGCGCCACCGCGGCCCACAAGACCGACGGCCTGGCCGAGCTCGTCTGCTCCAACTCGTTCCGATCCGACGACGCCGCGACCAATGCGGTCGGCCTCCTGCATGCCGAGATGCGCCGCCTCGGCTCGCTGGTGATGCGCGCGGCCGACGCCAACCAGGTGCCGGCCGGCGGCGCGCTGGCGGTCGATCGCGACGCCTTCTCGGCCGCCGTGACGGCAGCGCTCGTGGCGCATCCGCTGATCGACATCCGCCGCGAGGAGATCGCCGACCTGCCGCCGGCCGACTGGGACAGCGTCGTGGTCGCCACCGGCCCGCTGACCTCGGAGCCGCTCGCCGCCGCGGTGCGCGACCTCACCGGCGCCGACGCGCTCGCCTTCTTCGACGCCATCGCGCCGATCGTGCACCGCGACTCGATCGACATGTCGGTCGCCTGGGCGCAGTCGCGCTACGACAAGGCCGGTCCCGGCGGGTCGGGCGCCGACTATCTCAACTGCCCGCTCGACCGCGACCAATACGAGGCCTTCGTGGCCGCGCTGCTCGCGGCCGAGACGGTCGCGTTCCGCGACTTCGAGGCGGCGACGCCCTATTTCGACGGCTGCCTGCCGGTCGAGGTGATGGCCGAGCGCGGCGCCGACACGCTGCGCTTCGGACCGATGAAGCCGGTCGGCCTGACCAACCCGCACAAGCCGGACCAGAAGCCGTTCGCCGTCGTCCAGCTCCGCCAGGACAACCGGCTCGGCACGTTGTTCAACATGGTGGGCTTCCAAACCAAAATGAAGCACGCCGAGCAAGTACGTGTTTTCAGGATGATTCCGGGCTTGGAGAACGCCGAGTTCGCGCGCCTCGGCGGCATCCACCGCAACACGTTCCTCGAGTCGCCGCGCCTGCTCGACGAGACGCTGCGGCTGAAGGCGATGCCCCGCCTGCGCTTCGCCGGCCAGATCACCGGCTGCGAAGGCTACGTCGAATCGGCCGCGGTCGGCCTGATGGCCGGGCTGTTCGCCGCCGCCGAGCGGCGCGGCGAGACGGTGTCGCCGCCGCCCCCCACCACGGCGCACGGCGCCCTGCTCGGCCACATCACGGGCGGCCACGTGGTGACGATCGACGCCGGGCCGCGCTCGTTTCAGCCCATGAACGTCAATTTCGGCCTGTTCCCGCCGCTCGAGCGTTCGGTCGTGAAGACGCCCGACGGCGGAAGGCTGCGCGGCACCGCCAAGACGGTCGCCCGCAAGCAGGCGCTCTCCGCCCGCGCCCTCGCCGACCTCGATTGTTGGCGCGACGCCTTGCCGGCCGCGGCCGCCGAGTAGCGCGTCAGCGCATTCTTCGCGCCGCCCGCCACAGCGCCCATTGCCGCCGCCAGGGCGCGAGCTCCACGGCCGCGAACGGGTCGGCGGCCTGCGCCCGGTCGAGCCGATCGAGCAGCGGCGCGGCGAGCGCCGCCGGCAGGAAGGCCGGCCGGGCGGCGGGCGGCACCATGGCGATCGCCCGCTCGGCCTCGGCGATCTCCAGCCGAGCACGTGCCCTGAGATCGGCCATTGCGGCGACCAGACCCGGGCTCGCGCGGCGTGCCAAAAGGTCGGCCGGATCGACGCCGTGCTCGCGCAAAAGATCCACCGGGACATAGATCTGGCCGCGTGAAGAATGCGCCGGAACCGCCTGGACGAGGCGTGCGAGCCCCCAGCCGAGGCCAGCCGGACCGGCGAGCGCGGCGGCGACCGGATCCGGGCCGGCGAGGACGTGGGCGGTGAGCGCGATGGTCGCCGACGAGGTTTTCCTCACATAGCCGTAGAGCGCGTCGAGGCTCGGCATCGGGTCGTCGTAGAGATCGAAGCTGCGCGCCTCGATCAGATCGAGGAGCGGCGCGACCGGCAGGCCGCAGGCCGCGACCGTGTCGAGCAGCGCGGCGGCGACCGGGTTCGCCCGCCCGTCGCCGCGACCGTCCCCGGTGAGCACGTCGCGCCACCATTGCAGGCGGATCTCGCCCGCCATCGGGGTCCGGACTGCCGCACGGACCCGCACGATCTCGGCGTTGAAGGCGTGGAGGGCGAGCAGATACGGCCGCCGCTCCGCCGGCGCGAACAGCGCCGCGAGAAAGCGGTCGCGGTCGTGCTCGCGGACGAGCGCCTCGCAATGGGCGAAGGGATCCATGGTCTCGTCCTGTCCGACATGAGACTTCGTCGTCGCGACGCAGCCGGCACCGCCGGCCCTCACACCTCAGACGACTGAGACGACGGAGAACGCCGTTCAGCGAACCGGCAGCAGGATCGCCCCGACGCGACGGCGCTCGACCAGCAGCATGTTCCAGGTGCGCACAGCCGGTCCCGTCGTCATGCTCTCGACGACGATGCCGTGGTCGCGCAGGCGCGTCCGGAGCGCCTCGGGCACGATCCACGGCGCCGTTCCGCTGCCGATCAGCAGGTGCTCGACCGGCGGCGTGCTGCCGGCGACGAAGGCGATCACGTCGTCGCCGATCGCATCGGGCGAGGCGATGTCGGCCGCCCAGATGCCGTCGGTGAGGCAGACGAGCGCACCGCGATGCGAGAGATCCCCGAGCCGGAAGCCGCCGTCCCCGTAGGACTCGATCACGACCGGGCGCGGCAGGTGACGGGCGGTGCGGTCGAGCGGCATGCCGCCTCAGGTCCGCGCCTTGGCCCGCGGCGTCGCCGTGCCCTCGCCCTCCTCCGACACGGCGCGCACGCGCAGGCCGAAATAGATCAAGAGCGGCGCGGCGATGAAGGCCGAGGAGTAGACGCCGACGATGGCGCCGAACAGCATCGCCTGGACGAAGCTCTGGATCGCCTCCGGCCCGAAGACGAACATGCCGAGCAGCGACAGGATGACGGTCGTCGAGGTGATGGCGGTGCGCGACAGCGTCGAGTTCATCGCCAGGTCGAGCAGCTCCTCGAGCGGCATCTTCTTGTAGCGTCGAAGCATCTCGCGGATGCGGTCGTAGATGACCACGGTGTCGTTGACCGAGAAGCCCATGATGGTGAGCACGGCGGCGACCGACGACAGGTCGAAGTCGATCTGGGTGACGCTGTAGAAGCCGATGGTCAGCACCACGTCGTGCAACGTCGCGATCGTCGCCCCGACCGCGAATTCCCATTCGAAGCGGAACCACAGATAGATGAGGATCCCGATGATCGCGACCAGCATGCCGAGCACGCCGTTCTGGACGAGTTCGCCGGAGACGCGCGGCCCGACCACCTCGACGCGGCGGTAGTCGTAGCCGTCGCCGAGCGCGTCGCGGACCTTGCGGACCGCCGCCTGCTGGGCTTCGTCGCCGCCCGGCTGCTGGGCGAGCCGGATCAGCACGTCGGAAGGTGCGCCGAAGCGCTGCAGCTGCACCTCGCCGAGATCGAGCGCCGTGAGCGTCGAACGGATGGCGGCGAGATCGGCGGTGGCGCTGTTCTTGGCCTGGACCTCGATCAGCGTGCCACCCCGAAAGTCGATGCCGAAGTTCAGCCCGACCGTGAAGAACAGCGCGATGGCGAGGAGCGACAGGAGGCCCGACAGCGGAAACGTGATCCGCCGCCATTTCATGAACGGCAGGTTGGTGTCGTCGGGTACGAGGCGCAGAAGCTTCACGAGAGGCTCCGGACGGTCAGATCGGGACGGCGGCGGGCCGGGTCATCCGCACCCAGAAGGCCACGATCAGCCGCGACAGCGTGAAGGCCGTGAACACCGTGGTGAAGATGCCGATGATCAGGGTGAGGGCGAACCCGCGGACCGGGCCCGAGCCGAGGAAGAACAGCACCACGGCGGCGATCAGGGTCGTGATGTTGGCGTCCAGGATGGTGGCCAGCGCCCGCGCGAAGCCGGCGTCGATCGCGTTGATGGCGGAGCGGCCGCTGCGGGCCTCCTCGCGCATGCGCTCGTAGATGAGCACGTTGGCGTCGACCGCCATGCCGACGGTGAGCACGATGCCGGCGATGCCGGGCAACGTCAGCGTGGCGTTGAGCAGCGACAGGATGCCGAAGATCATCGCCACGTTCACGGCGACCGCGATGTTGGCGAACAGGCCGAGCATGCCGTAGGTGGCGAGGATGTAGACGACCACCAGGCCGGAGCCGACATAGGCGGCGATCTTGCCCTTCTCGATCGAGTCCTGGCCGAGGCCGGCACCGACGGTGCGCTCCTCGACGATGGTCAGCGGCGCCGGCAGGGCGCCGGCACGCAGCAAGATGGCGAGATCGTTGGCGCTCTCGACCGTGAAGTTGCCGGAGATCTGGCCGGAGCCGCCGAGGATCGGCTCGCGGATCACCGGGGCCGAGATCACCTCGTTGTCGAGCACGATGGCGAACGGCCGGCCGACGTTCTCCTGGGTGGTCTGGGCGAAACGGCGGGCGCCCGTCGTGTTGAAGCGGAACGAGACGATCGGCTCGCTGGTGCGGTTGTCGAAGCCGGGCTGGGCGTCGGTGAGATCCTCGCCCGACACCATGATGCGCTTCTCGACCAGGATCGGGGTGCGCTGGCCGCCGCGGCCCTCGTAGAGCAGCTCGTCGTCGGGCGGCACCCGGCCGGTCTGCGCCGCGTCGGCGGCGCTGTTGTTCATGTCGACCAGCCGGAAGGTGAGCTTGGCGGTCTTGCCCAGCAGATCCTTCAGGCGCGAGGGATCCTGGAGGCCGGGCACCTGCACCAGGATGCGGTCGACGCCCTGGCGCTGGATCGACGGCTCGACCGTGCCGAGCTCGTTGACGCGACGCTCGATGATCTGGATCGACTGCTCGACCGACTGGCGGATGCGCTCCGTCATGGCCGCCTGGGTGACGGTCAGCCGGATGACGCCGTTGCCCTGGTCGGCGACGTCGACGGAGCGCTGGCCGCTACCGCCGAGGATCCCACCGAGCGGCTGCGACAGCTCGCGCAGCTTGGTCAGCGCCTGCGGCACGTCGGCGATCTCGCGGACCCGGACCTCGACCGCGTCGCCGCGCGCCGTCAGGCCCGTGTAGCCGATCTTGGCGTCGCGCAGTGCGCGACGGACGTCGTCACGCAGATTTTCGACCTTCTCGCGGCGCACCGCGTTCGAATCGACCTCGAGCAGGATGTGCGAGCCGCCCTGCAGGTCGAGGCCGAGCACGACGTGGCGCTGCGCCCATTTGGGCCACTTGTCGACGACACTGTCGGGCAGGAAGTTCGGCACCGCGAAGAGGCAGACCAGCAACGTCCCGAGCAGGATGGCGGTCGCCTTCCACCGCGAAAAATAGAGCATTGGCCTCGAGTTCCCGATTGGCGCCTGTCGGCGGGATGGGCGTGACGGGCCGCGACGTTCCGAACGTCACGCCGGTGCGACGTGCGCAGGTCAGCCCGGCTTGACCACCTCGTCCTTCACGGGCTCGCCCTTGGCCCGCACCTCGGCCACCATGGCGCGGATCTGGCGTGCCCGGACGCCGTCCGCAAGCTCGATCTCGATCTCGTTGTCGTCGATCACCTTGGTGACCTTGGCGACGATACCGCCCGAGGTGACGACGCTGTCGCCGCGACGGACGTTCTTGATCATCTCCTGGTGCTGCTTGGCGCGCTTCTGCTGCGGCCGCAGGATGAGGAAATACATGATCACGAAGATGAGGATGAACGGCAGCAGCGACATCATCATCTCGGTGCCGCTCGTCGCTGCGGCGGCCTGGGCATAGGCGGGCGTCACGAACATCGACTTGGTGCTCCTTCGGAAACCGGACAGCCCCGGAGGCCCGGTGGTCTGCACGGGCCGGGGCGAAAAACCGCCGGGACTATACCGGGGGGGCCGTCGATTGCAACGGCGCGTCACGGGTCTTCCTGTCACGGCAGCGGGTTGCATCGCGCCCTGCGCCGAACGCAGAGCCGAGCGGTGGCCCGCCTTGCGGCGACGCCCGCCCCCCGGTATGGGGAACCCCCCGGAGCCGGACGCCATGCATCATCCTGCCGATCAGCCTGCCACATCTGCCCCTGCCACCTCCCCGACCACCAGGGACGCCCTGCTGGAACGCATCGCGGCGGCGCTGGAGCGGCTCGCGCCGCCCGCCCCCTCGGCGCCCGACATGAGCGTCGCCGAGGCCTTCGTGTGGCAGCCGGAGGGCCGCCGCCTCGCCCCGGTGCCGCACGTCAACCGGGTCGACATGTCGCTCCTGTGCGGCATCGACAACGTCCGCGACCAGCTGCTCGCCAACACCGAACGCTTCGCCCGCGGCCTACCGGCCAACAATGCGCTCCTGTGGGGCGCCCGCGGCATGGGCAAGTCGTCGCTGGTCAAGGCCGTCCACGCCGGCGTCAACGCGGCGCTCGGGGCCAAGGCCGGGACGCTGAAGCTGATCGAGATCCACCGCGAGGACATCGAGAGCCTGCCCGACCTGATGGGCCTCCTGCGCGCCGCGCCCGCGTGCCGGTTCATCGTGTTCTGCGACGACCTCTCCTTCGATGCCGCCGACACCTCCTACAAGTCGCTCAAGGCCGTGCTCGAAGGCGGCATCGAGGGCCGGCCCGAGAACGTGATTCTCTACGCGACCTCCAACCGCCGGCACCTGCTGCCGCGCGACATGATGGAGAACGAGCGCGCCACCGCGATCAATCCGGGCGAGGCGATCGAGGAGAAGGTGTCGTTGTCGGACCGCTTCGGCCTGTGGCTCGGCTTCCACCGCTGCAGCCAGGACGAGTATCTCGCCATGGTGCAGGGCTACGTCGACCACCACAAAATCCCGATCGCCGCCGACGCGCTGCGCCGCGAGGCGCTGGAGTGGGCGACGACGCGCGGCTCGCGCTCCGGCCGCGTCGCCTGGCAGTTCATCCAGGATCTGGCCGGCCGGCTCGCGGTGACGCTGAGCGAGACGTGACGCCCCCCCCCGGAGGGGCCGGGGGCTTCCCTCTCTCCGCGGGCGGGGAGCGACTCGAAACGCCGATGCCCGGCGCTGGCCGGGCATCGCAGTGAAGACGGTCGTTCGCGATCGCGGCGCCCGGCTCACGCGCCGGGCAGATGCGGCACCGGATCGACGGGCGCCGAGCCCTTGCGGATCTCGAAGTGGAGCTGCGGCGCCGAGACCGATCCGGTCTGGCCCGACTTGGCGATCACCTGGCCACGCCGCACTTGGTCGTTGCGCTTCACCAACAGCTCGCTGTTGTGCGCGTAGGCGGTGACGAAGCCGTTGGCGTGGCGGATCAGCACCAGATTGCCGTAGCCCTTCAGCTCGCTGCCCGCATAGGCGACGATGCCGTCCTCGGCGGCCCGCACCGCGGTGCCTTCCGGCACGGCGAGATTGATCCCGTCGTTCTGCTGCCCGTTCGTCTTGCCGAAGCCGGCGATGACCCGGCCCTTCACGGGCCAGCGGAACGACAGCGCGCCGTTGCGCGCCTCGCGGTCGTCGTCGACCGGCGGATCGGCAACGCTGGTGCGATGAACCGAGGCGGTCGCTTGCGGCTCGAGCGAGGCGAGCTTGGTCTGCTGCGGGGCCGGCGCCGGCGGCGGCACGGCCGGTGGCGCCGCGGCGGTGCGGCTCGGCGCGGGCGGCGGTGCGACCGGCGCCTGGGCGGCCGGCGGCGCCGCGGCGACCGGCGGCGGCGGCGGCACGAAGGCGGTGCGGCCGCCGCGACCGGGGATCACCAGGCGATCGCCGAGCTTGAGCATCGCGTGCGGCTGGATGTTGTTGGCGGCGGCGAGGTCGCCGATCTTGACCTGATAGCGCTTCGAGATGCCGATCATCGTGTCGCCCGGACCGACGACATGGACCGTTCCGGCCGCGGTGCGCGGGCCGGGCGCCGACGCCGGCTGCACGGCCGGGGCCGCGGCCGTCGGCGCGGCGGCGGCGGTCGACGGGCCCGCATAACGCGGGATCACGAGGCGGCGCCCGGCGTGGAGCGTGGCGGTCGGAGCGAGGCCGTTCGCCTCGGCGATCACATTGGCCGGCACGCCGTAGCGCTTCGACAGCGAGGCGAAGGAATCGCCCGGCGCCACCGTAACGGGGGTGCCGCCCTCCCACTGCCAGCCCGGCGCCGCCGCGGTCATCGGCTTCGCGGTCTGCAGGCGCGGCACCGCGCCGGTGACATCGGCCGAGGCGACGCGCTCGTAGGCGGGCTGTGGCGCCGCGGCTTGGGACGGCTGGTAGGAGCCGAGGCCGCGCCCGCCCCCGGCGACCCCGCCGCCGGCGACGGCCCCCTGATGCGAGGCGGGCGGCGCTCCGTAGGACACCGGTGCGCCATAGGACGCGTAGTTCGGGGAAGACGCCGAAGGAGGCGGCAGCGGCTGCGCCGCCACGGGCTGTCCGAGCGGTCGCGAATCGACGCGCCCGACCGGAGCACGCTGCCCGCCCGACACCGAGCCGGTGGTCTCGTAAGACGGACGGCCACCGCCCGCATAAGGATTCTGGAGGGGGCTTTCCGCGAGTCGCGTCGAGTCGGTGCTGCAGTTCGCCACGCCGAAGCCGACCATGAGCAGGACCAGCACCCGCGACACGCAGTACGGGCTCGACGACTCGACGATCGTACGCATCGGCTCACTCACTCTACGCGACGGACACACACGGAGACGCGCCCGATTAAGCACCGAGCGAGTAAAGATTGATTTAACCCTCGCGCTCCCCGAAAGACGTTTCCTTTACGATTACAATGGAAGTTTGCGCTGTTCCGCCCGTATGTTGGCAACGGCGTGCGGGGTCGTCCGCTGGTCTGGCACGAAAATCAGTTCTTCTTTTGTTCTTCTCGGCGTTAACTGTACCGACACATGATCACGACCTGTGGCATCACGCCTTGAGGCGATAGCCGGTGCGGAAGATCCACGCGATGGTTGCGAGGCAGGCGCCGAGGAACACCAGCGTCATCGCGAGACTCACGCCGACATGGACATCGGCGGTCTCGAAGAAGGCCCAGCGGAAGCCCGAGATCAGGTACACGACCGGATTGAACAGCGCCACGGTCTGCCACGCCGGCGGGAGCACCGAGATCGAGTAGAACGTCCCGCCCAGGAAGGTCAGCGGCGTGATGACGAGCAGCGGCACCAGCTGGAGCTTCTCGAAGCCGTCGGCCCAGATGCCGATGACGAAGCCGAGCAGACTGAACGTCACGGCGGTCAGCACCAGGAAGACGAGCATCCAGACGGGATGCGCGATCTCGAGTGGCACGAACAGCCCGGCCGTGGCGAGCACGATCAGGCCGAGGATGATCGACTTGGTCGCCGCCGCCCCGACATAGCCGAGCACGATCTCGCCGGAGGAGACCGGCGCCGAGAGGATCTCGTAGATGGTCCCGGTGAAGCGTGGGAAGTAGATGCCGAACGAGGCGTTGGCGACGCTCTGGGTGAGCAGCAGGAGCATGATCAGCCCCGGCACGATGAAGGCGCCGTACTGAACCCCCTCGATCTCGGTGATGCGCGAGCCGATCGCCGCGCCGAACACGACGAAGTAGAGCGACGTCGAGAGCACCGGCGACACGATGCTCTGCAGCAGCGTGCGCCCGGTGCGCGACATCTCGAACACGTAGATGGCGCGCACCGCCCGAAAGTTGCTGATCATCGGCGCTGCCTCACGAGATCGACGAAGATGTCCTCGAGCGAGCTCTGGGTGGTGACCAGGTCGTGGAAGCCGATTCCCGCCCCGGAGAGATCCTGCAGGAGCCCGGTGATGCCGGTGCGCTCGCCCTTGGTGTCGTAGGCGTAGACCAGCGCCCTGCCCTCGTCGGCGAGCGTCAGGCCGTAGCCGGCGAGGGCGTCCGGCACCGCGTCGAGCCGGTCGTTGAGCAGCACGGTGAGCTGCTTCTTGCCGAGCTCGCGCATCAGCGTCGCCTTCTCCTCGACCAGCACGATCTCGCCGTGGTTGATGACGCCGATGCGGTCGGCCATCTCCTCGGCTTCCTCGATGTAGTGGGTGGTCAGGATGATGGTGACGCCGGAGGCGCGCAGGCGCCGCACCACCTCCCACATGTCCTTGCGCAGCTCGACGTCGACGCCGGCGGTCGGCTCGTCGAGGAACAGGATGCGCGGCTCGTGCGACAGCGCCTTGGCGATCAGCACCCGGCGCTTCATGCCGCCCGACAGCGTCATGATCTTGCTGTCGCGCTTCTCCCACAGCGAGAGATCGCGCAGCACCTTCTCGACATGCCCGGGATTGCGCGGTTTGCCGAACAGGCCCCGGCTGAACGAGACCGTGTCCCACACGCTCTCGAAGGCGTCGGTGGTCAGCTCCTGCGGGACGAGGCCGATCAGCGCGCGCGCGGCGCGAAAATCCGAGACGATGTCGTGCCCGTCGACCGTGACGGTGCCGGTCGAGGCCCGCACGATGCCGCAGACGATCGAGATCAGCGTCGTCTTGCCGGCGCCGTTCGGTCCGAGCAGCGCGAAGATCTCGCCCCGCATGACGTCGAGGTCGATCGTCTTCAGCGCCTGGAAGCCGGACGCGTAGGTCTTGGTCAGGCCCGCGATCGAGATGACGGGCGACAGCGAGGACGACGGGGGTGACAGCGGGGACGACATTGGGCGGGCACGGGCTCCGGCCGGACGGGGGACGACGGCGCGGCGCAGCCGCCGGCGACATATCGGCACGCCCCCGCGCCGCGGCAACCCCGAGCGGAACGGCCATGCCGAGGTGTGGCGGCAGCGATACACAGGGTCCGTCGCCTGAAACTCGTTCTGTCGCCTCACGCGCGTGGCGATTACCGCCCAGTTTCAACAGAATTTACGCGAGAGACATGCAACCGGTGATACACTGATCCGGTCGAGCGTGACCCATCGATACAATTTGTGGTAATTCAAGACTACTGTTGCGATTTGGTCGCGCGCAGCGATCAGGCCGACGACCCGTTTAGAACGCCGAATTCGGTGACCCGATGGCCATTGAAAAGAGATCGGAAGTCCGCGTCACGTTCACGGACGGGTATCCGGCTCGGATGTATGGCATCGACGGAACCTGGCAGCGCGCTTGCCTGGTTCTCGACGTCTCGAAGAGCGGGGCGCAGATCGCCGTCGACGGGGCTCTCGAGGGACTGCAGCTCGAGGAGTTCTTTCTCGCGCTCTCCACGCTCGGTCATGCCCATCGTCGCTGCCGGTTGAAGTGGCTGAACGGCGGCCTGCTCGGCGTGATGTTCGTCACGACCGTGACCAAGCCCAAGCGCAGAGCGGCACCCGGCCCGAACACGCCGCCCCGGGCCGTATCGTCGTGACGATCGGGCCGACGGCTACAGCTCCCTGGCCCGTCCCGGCAGCAGCGGCACGAAGCGGACGCCGATGAAATTCTCGCGAAAGAGGCCGCTCGGCGTCTTGGTCAGCCGCACGATGATCTGGGCGCCGTCCTGCGGCCCGAGCGGCAGCACCATGACGCCACCGTCGGCGAGCTGATCGACCAGCGCGCGCGGAATCGATTCGGCTGCCGCCGTCACGATGATCCTGTCGTAGGGCGCCTCCTCCGGCACCCCGGCGAGCCCGTCGCCGACCACCACCGTGATGGTGTCGTAGCCGAGCGCCGCGAATCGCGCCCGTGCCTGCTCGGCGAGCGTGCGATAGCGCTCGATCGTCACCACCCGGGCGGCGAGCCGCGACAGCACGGCGGCCTGATAGCCCGAGCCGGTGCCGACCTCGAGCACCTTGTGCTCCGGCGCGAGCGAGAGCCGCTCGGTCATGTAGGCGACCACGTAGGGCTGGCTGATCGTCTGGCCACAGTCGATCGGCATCGCGTGGTCCGCATAGGCGACCGCGGCGTCCTCGGCCCGCACGAAGTTCTCGCGCGGAACTTCTTCCATGGCGCGCAGCACGGCCGGATCGGCGATGCCGCGGCGGCGCAGACCAAGGAGAAACTCCATCGGGCCGATCCTCCGATCGGCGAGCCTCGTCATCGCACTCGCGTTCCTTCGGACGCTCGCACGCGGCACACTGGACGCAGGGCCCTTCGGCCGGCCGGCAGGTGCGGGGTTGCGGCCACCGCCAATTTGCCCCATTCACGCCTTACCAACCATAGCACCTGCGCTAGCCTGGGCAGGTTACGAAATTCTCACCCGCGAGGAACCAAACGCGCCCGCGCGGATTGGTTGACGGGGTCGTTCGTGCGATCCATCGGCCGGTACGAGACTGCCTTCGGGTCCGTCTCTGCGAGTGCGCCCTCCGGCGCGTGCTCGGGAGCCGGCATCGGGGCTGGGCGAGAATCGAGCCCGGACGATGCGCGTAAGACGTTCGCACGGCACGGTTCGCACGACGCGGTTCGCACGACGCGGTTCGCAAGACAGGGTTCGCACAACACGGTTCGCAATACACGCGGTCCATCCGAGGGGGGCGGATCGCATCACAGGACGGAGCAACAATGGACAAGGCTGACGCGGCCGCCGATTCGAAGAACATCCTCGTCGTCGAGGACGAGATCATGATCCGGATGCTGCTCGAGGACATGCTCGGCGATCTCGGATACACGGTCGCAGGTGCGGTCGGCCGGATCGACGACGCGATCAAGCTCGCCAGGACCGGCGACTTCGACATGGCGATTCTCGACGTCAACCTCGCCGGCCAGACCGTCAGCCCGGTCGCCGAGATTCTCGAGGAGCGCGGCCTGCCCTTCGTCTTCGCCACCGGCTACGGCGAGCGCGGCCTCCCCGAAAAATTCATGAACCGCCCGACCCTGCAGAAGCCCTTCCAGCAGGACAACCTCGGCAAGATCCTCGCGCAGGCCTTCGAGCGCGCCGCCGTGGTGTGAGCACCCGAGCAGCACGTGGCGGAGACACAAACGGGGCGCCGCGGCGCCCCGTTTTTTGTCGGCACGCCGGTATCGCCTCGGCGTCATCCCGGGGCGCGGACCGTCAGGTCCGCGAGCCCGGGACGACCAGGCAAATTGCAGAGTGACTCGGATGAAGGCACGTCCGTGCAGCGGGCGCGTCCTACGCCCCGCCCGCCCCCGAAAACACCTGCGCCAGCTTGGTCATGAACGGTTCGTCGGTCATGTCGAGGCGGAGCGGCGTGACGGTGATGCGCTTGTCGGCGAGGCCGGCGAGGTCGGTGCCGCGGCCGGGCGGGTTCTTCTTCACGCGGTCGAAGGCGATCCAGAAATACGGGTTGCCGCGGCCGTCGTAGCGCGGGTCGATCTTCAGCCAGTCGATGTCGCGCTTGCCCTGGCTCGACACCGCGATCCCTTTCACGTCGTCCGGCCGGCAGTCCGGGAAGTTGATGTTGATCAGCACGTCGCGCGGGATGCCGGTGTCGATCACCTTGCGGATCAGTGCGGGGGCGTGGCGCAGTCCCGTGTCCCAGTGCGGCTGCTGTCGGCTCTCCGCCCCGTAGGACTGCGACAGCGCGATCGACGGGATATTCAGGATCGTGCCCTCGATGGCGCCGGCGATCGTGCCCGAATAGGTGACGTCCTCGGCCACGTTCGACCCGCGGTTGACGCCGGACAGCACGAGGTCGGGCCGCTTGTCGGCGAGGATGTGGCGCACCCCCATGATGACGCAGTCGGTCGGCGTTCCCTTCACGGCGAAGCGACGATCCTCGATGGCGCGCAGCCGCAGCGGATCGTTGAGCGACAGCGAATGTGCGACGCCCGACTGGTCGAACTCCGGCGCGACGATCCACACGTCGTCCGAGAGGGCACGGGCGATCTCGATGCAGACGTCGAGCCCCGGCGCGTGAATGCCGTCGTCGTTGGTGACCAGGATGCGCATCAGTGTCGTCTGCTCCAATTCGGCTCGCGTCCCGCAGCCGTCATTCCGGGGCGCGCCGAAGGCGCGAACCCGGAATCCAGCCACGAGGGACGAGCCTGCCGCTGGAGTCCGGGTTCGCGCGCCTTCGGCCCGCGCCCCGGAACGACCGCGGCATCCGACGAGGCCGTGACGCGTGTCACGCGCCCGCCTCGATGACCTTCAACCCGCCCATGTAGGGCTGCAGCACCTCGGGCACGACGATCGAGCCGTCGGCCTGCTGGTAGTTCTCCAGAACCGCGATGAGCGCGCGGCCGACCGCGACGCCCGAGCCGTTGAGGGTGTGGACCGGTCGCACGGCGCGACCCTCGGCGGTGCGATAGCGCGCGCTCATGCGGCGCGCCTGGAAATCGCCGCACACCGAGCAGGAGGAGATTTCGCGAAACATCCCCTGCCCCGGCAGCCACACCTCGATGTCGTAGGTCTTTTGGGACGCGAAGCCCATGTCGCCCGTGCACAGCGTCACGACCCGATAGTGCAGGCCGAGCCGGCGCAGCACTTCTTCGGCGCAGGCCAGCATGCGCTCGTGTTCTTCGAGGCTCTTCTCCGGCGTCGTGATCGACACCAGCTCGACCTTGTAGAACTGGTGCTGACGGATCATGCCGCGCGTGTCGCGTCCCGCTGCCCCCGCCTCGGCCCGGAAGCAGTAGGTGCCGGCGGTGAGCCGCAGCGGCAGCTCGGCTTCCTCGACGATCTGCTCACGCACGAGATTGGTCAGCGGGACTTCGGCCGTGGGGATGAGCCAGCGGCGATTTGCGCCGACACCCAAGTACTCCGCCGCTTTCTCTTCATCCGGATTGAGCGAAACAGGCTCTGCCCCTTTCGCAACCGCCTTGAGCCCCTCGCCGGACACCGCGGCGAACTGATCCTCTTCAAACTTCGGAAGCTGCGCCGTGCCGAACATCGCATGATCGCGCACCAGCAGCGGCGGCGACACTTCCACGTAGCCGTGCTCGGTCGTGTGCAGATCGAGCATGAACTGGGCGAGCGCGCGTTCGAGCCGCGCGAGCTTGCTCTTCAGCACGACGAAGCGGGCGCCCGACAACTTCGCCGCCGCCTCGAAGTCCATCTGCTTGAGGCCCTCGCCCAATTCGAAATGCTGGCGCGGCGTGAAGCTCAGCACCGGCGGCGCGCCGAACTTGTGATGCTCGACATTGCCGTGCTCGTCGGCGCCGTCCGGCACCTCGTCGAGCGGCGTGTTCGGGATCTTGGCCAGTGCCTCGTCGAGCGCCGCGCTCGCCGCCTTCTCCTCGGCCTCCATGGCCGGGATCGAGGCCTTGAGCCCCGCCACCTCGTCCATCAAGGCCTTCGCGGCGACCTCGTCCTTCTTCTTCTTCGCCTCGCCGATCTCCTTCGACGCCGCGTTGCGGCGCGCCTGCGCGGCCTCGAGCGCCAGGATGGCGGCGCGGCGGCGGTCGTCGAGTTCGAACAGGGTGTCGGAGAGCGGCGCGAGCCCGCGGCGCTGCAGGCCGCGGTCGAAGGTCTCGCGGTTCTCGCGGATCCACTTGATGTCGTACATGGGACGGGCTCTGGCGGCGATACGTGGAAACGGCGATCGAATCGGACGGCCCTTATAGCACCGTCGTCACGACCCTGCGGCTACGGTGCGGGCGGGGCGCCCGGGGGTCACCGGCGGCCCCGGAGCCGTTCATCCCATCGGGGTCGAAGCCGCCGGCGGGGGGCCCGCGTCGGCCGCGGCCTTCGCGGCCTCGTCCTTCGCCTTGGTCTCGACGAAACGGACCGAGTAGATCGCGGCCTCGTAGAGGATCATCAGCGGGACGGCGAGCGAGAGCTGGGAGATCACGTCGGGCGGGGTCAGCACGGCGGCGATCACGAAGGCGCCGACGATGAAGTAGCGGCGCTTGGACTTGAGCATCGCCGAATCGACGATGCCGATGCGGCCGAGCAGCGTTAGGATCACGGGAAGCTGGAACGCCACCCCGAAGGCGAGCACCAGGCTCATCATCAGGCCCAGATACTCGCCGACCTTTGGCAGGAGCGCGATGTCGGCCGTCTGCCCGCCGCCGAGCTGCTGCATGCCGAGCGAGAAGCGCACCAGCATCGGCATCACGAGGAAATAGACCACCATGGCGCCGAGCAGGAAGAAGATCGGGGTCGCCACGAGGTAGGGCAGGAAGGCGTTGCGCTCGTGCCGGTAGAGGCCGGGCGCGACGAACATGTAGATCTGCGTCGCGATCACCGGGAAGGCGAGGAAGACGGCGCCGAACATGGCGAGCTTGAGCTGGGTGACGAAGTACTCCAAGAGCGCCGTGTAGATGAACTTGGAGTTCTCCGGCCCCGCGACCCACACGAAGGGCCACACCAACACATTGTAGATCTGCTTGGCGAAGGCGAAGCAGAGGATGAACATGATCGCGAAGGCGACGAGCGACTTGATGAGCCGCGACCGCAGCTCGATCAGGTGGTCCATCAACGGCGCCTTGGTCGCCTCGATGTCCTCGTGGGTCATGCCGGGCGGTCCTTGGTCGGCGCGGCCTCGCCCACCGTCTCGGCCCGTGCAGGAGCCGGAGTCGGGGCTGGCGTCGGGGCCGGCGGCACCTCGGCCGGCGCGGTGGCGGCGGCCACGGCGGCGGTGCCGGAGACCGGCTCGGTGCTCGGCGCCGACACGGACGCCTCGGTGACGGGCGCTTCGGCCGGGACGGCCGGCGCGACACCCTCGGGTGCCGGCAGCGCGGCCGTCACGGCCGGCGTGGGTGCTTCAGGCGTGGACGTCTCGGGCGTGATCGGGGTGGGGGCCGAGATCGATTTCGCCGTCTCGGCGAGCGGGTCGTAGGTGGCGAGGCTGCGGGCCGCGTCGTTGAGCTCGTCGACCTGCTTCTTCAGGTCGGCCATCTCGGCCTCGCGCAGCGCCTCCTGGAACTGGCCCTGGAACTCGGCCGCCATGCGGCGCATCTTCCCGGTCCATTGGCCGACGGCGCGCAGCACGCCCGGCAGCTCCTTCGGGCCGATCGCGATCAGCGCGACCACGCCGATGAGCAGGAGCTCGCTCCACCCGATATCGAACATCGTGGCTCCGAGGGTGCCGCCCGCCCCTGGCGGTGCGGCCCCCGCAATGGCCGGTCGTCCGCCGGCGCGACGCGAAGCGGTGTGCCGCAGATCGGGGACGGGTTCAAGCGGTCCCCGGCGGGACCGCGCGTCCGACGTTCGTCACTGCGCCGCGGTCGCTGCGGGACGGCGGGTCCGGCGGGCCGGCATCAGCCGGCCTTGTGGGTCTCGGCCTGCGGCTGCTGGACGGACTGCGAAGGCGCCGTGGTCGGCTGGTGATCGATGGTCTTGACCGGCTCGGCGGGCTTGACCGGCTCGGCCTTGGCGGTGTCGTCCTCGGCCATGCCCTTCTTGAAGGCTTTGATGCCCTGCGCGACGTCGCCCATCATCTCGGAAATCTTGCCGCGCCCGAACAGCAGCAGCACGACGCCGAGGACGATGATCCAGTGCCAGATGCTCATTGAACCCATCGGGTTACCCTCCAACCGACGGGCCGCGGTCCGGGCTCGCCTTCGGTTTTGTCGTGAACCTAGGCGGTCGACCCGACGAAGACAAGGACCGCCCGCGCGTCGATTGCGCACGCCGGTGAAGAGGGTTGATGCGCTTCGGGAGCGGATGCTCGTCTCGGAACGAGTACAGGCGGCTCCGCGCAAACCCTCTCCCTGAGGGAGAGGGTCGGGGCGCGCTTCAGCGCGCACCGGGGTGAGGGTTTACGGCGCCCATGGATGCCTCGGCACCCCCTCACCGGGACCGCTGCGCGGTCCGACCTCTCCCCGCCGGGGAGAGGTAACGAAGGGGCCGCCTCGCCTCAGTCGCTCGCTTCCTCGTCGCGCGCCTCGGGCTCGCGAGGCTCGTCTTCGCGGTGCGCCTCGGTCTCGGCCTCGGTCGCGTCATCGCCGGCCGTCTCGCCGGCCGCCTCTTCGCTGCCCTCGCCAAAACTCTCGCCGGCCGGGGCGTCCTCGGCGCGGGGGGCGAGGCCGAGGTCGAGCTCGATCGAATCGATCGGATCCTCGTCCTCGCGCAGCGCCGGGTCGTCGGAGGGGTTCGGCACGCCGAAGCCCGACGGGAGCTGACCGTCGAACAGCCCCGCCCCCTTCAGCTCGTCGAGACCCGGCAAGTCGCCGAGCTGCTCCAGGCCGAAATGCGAGAGGAAATGATCGGTCGTTCCGTAGGTGAGCGGGCGGCCGGGCGCCTTGCGGCGGCCGCGTGGCCGGATCCAGTCGGTCTCCAGGAGCACGTCGATGGTGCCCTTGGCGACCGCGACGCCCCGGATCTCCTCGATCTCGGCGCGGGTCACCGGCTGATGATACGCAATGATTGCCAAGGTCTCCACGGCAGCGCGCGACAGCTTCTTCGGCTCGCCGGCCTCGTGGGTGAGCAGCCAGGCGAGATCGTTCGCCGTGCGGAACGCCCATTTGGTGCCGATGCGCACCAGGTTGACGCCGCGCGGCGCGTATTCGAGCTGCAGCCGCTTGAGGCCGCCCTTCACGTCGGTGCCGGCCGGCAGGCGCTTCGCCAGCGCCTTCTCCTCGACGGGCTCCGACGCCGCGAACAGGAGCGCCTCCAGAAGGCGCAGCTCGTCGGGGCGAGCCTCCGGGCCCTGCGCCGCCCCCTCCTCGGTCGGCGCGACCGCCGCCAGCGCGGCGTCGTCGACCTCGGGCACGGCCTGCGTCTCGGCCGCGGTCTCGACCGTCACCTCGGGCTCCGCCACGACGACGGCGTCGACGACAGTGTTTTCGATCGTCTCCTCGCTCGTCTCGTCGCTCGTCTCGTCGGTGGCCTCGGCGAGCCCCTCGGTGGACTCGGCCGTGACCGACGGACCGACGGCGAGCTCGTCGGCAGCCCCCACCTCGGCGACAGCGTCCTCGGACACCCTGTCCTCGGCCACGGTGTCCTCGGCCACCGCCTCGACCGCAGCCGGCGCGGCGGCGTCACGCGCCGTCTCGGCCTTGCGGCCACGGCGCTTCCGGACCTCCCCGCGGCCGGCCTCGTTCTCGGGGATCATGGTCGCCTCTTCGGCCAGTTTCGCAATCCGCCATCCGTCGCGGCTCATCTCGGGCATCCCCTCGTCACTGGACCGGCTCGCTCGCCGCGGACGGCGGCGGCGGCGAGTCGTCGTCTCGTCGGGTCGGTTCCCCGACGGTCACTTCGGCAGCCAAGCCGACCGCCACGTCGGCGACGACTTCGTCGGCCATCTCGGCGGCCCCCACGTGCTTGCGGATATAGATGGGCGCGAATGCGGTCGGCTGATGGACGTCCATGACGCCCTCGCGCACCAGCTCCAGGAGCGCGGCGAGGCTGGAGGCGTAGACGGTCGAGCGCATCGACGGCTCGACCGCGTAGGACACCAGGTAGCCGTCCAGCACGCTCCAGTCGTCGGAGCCGACGGTGCCGAGCAGGCGCTGAAGAATCGAGCGGGCGTCGGCGAGCGACCAGACGTTGCGCTTCTTCATGCGCACATGCGACAGCGCCTGGCGCTGCCGCTGGCTCGCATAGGCCGAGAGGAGATCGTAGAGCGTCGCCGACCATTCGGGCCGCCTGATCTCCTCGATCGGCTCCGGATCGCCGCGGCCGAACACCTCGCGGCCGAGCTGCGGGCGGGCCATCAGCTTCGCCGCGGCGTCACGGATCGCCTCGAGCCGCTTCAGCCGCAGCGCCAGGGCGGCCGCCATGTCCGAGGCGGTCACCCCTTCCGGCTCGTTGGTGCCGACGGGCAGCAATAGGCGCGACTTCAGATAGGCGAGCCAGGCCGCCATCACGAGATAGTCGGCGGCGAGCTCGAGCCTGAGCTTGCGTGCCTCCTCGATGAAGGCGAGGTACTGCTCGGCGAGCGCCAGGATGGAGATCTTGTGCAGATCGACCTTCTGCTGGCGGGCGAGCGCAAGCAGGAGGTCGAGCGGGCCTTCGAAGCCCTCGACGTCGACGATCAGGGCCGGCTCGTCGGCCGCCCGGTCGGCCTCGACCACCTCGGGCGGATACTGGGCCGGCGTCTCGCCGGCGGCCGGCGTCTCGGCCGCGGTCGCAGCGGCACCGTCCACCGCCTCGGCCGCCGCTGCCGCGCCCGCCGCGGACTCGTCCGGCGCGGACTCGTCCGCCGCGGACGGCGCCATGGCGGGGCCGGTCGGCTCGATGCCGCCGGTCGGGCCGTCGTCGGGGCCGGTGTCGGGGCCGGTGTCGTCTTGGCCGGATTGCTCGGTCATGCCCTCAGGTCATCCAGCGGTTCAGGAAGCGGCGATCATACGGGAAAAGGCGGCCCGCGCCTCGGCGAGGTCGATCGGATCGGGCGAACGCCGGGCCGCGAGCGCCGCGGCGCAACGCCCCGCCGCCGCCCCGGAGAGGCCCGGACTCTCGGCCGCAACCTGCTCCATCTCCACGAGATTGCCGTTGCAATGCAAGGCCAGGTCGCAGCCCGCCGAAAGCGCCGCCCGGGTCCGCTCGGCGAGGCTGCCGGACAGCGCCCCCATGGAGAGGTCGTCGGTCATCAGCGCCCCGGAAAAGCCGATCGCGCCGCGAATCACCTCGCCGATCACGGTCGGCGACAGGGTCGCGGGACGATCCGGATCGAGCGCCATGTAGACGACATGCGCCGTCATGCCGAACGGCAGCGCGGCGAGCGGCCGGAAGGCGGCGACGTCGATGGCCTCCAGGGTCGCGCGGTCGGCCGAGACGCGGGGGAGCGCCTTGTGGCTGTCGCAAGCGGCCCGCCCGTGGCCGGGCATGTGTTTGACCACGGGGAGCACCCCGCCCGCCATCAGCCCCTCGGCGGCGGCGGCGGCGAGCGCCGCGACGGTCGCGGGCGTCGTCCCGTAGGCACGGTCCCCGATCACCGGGTCGCCCTCCGGAGCCGGCACGTCGCCGACCGGCAGGCAGTCGACCGTGATGCCGAGGGCGACAAGGTCGGCGGCGATCAGCCGGGCGCCGAGCCGCGCGGCGGCGAGCCCGGCCTGCGGATCGCGAGCGTGAAGGGCGCCGTACCAGCCGCCGGCCGGATAGGCCGGCCAGTGCGGCGGGCCGAGGCGCTGCACCCGGCCGCCCTCCTGGTCGACCAGCACGGCCGCCTCGGCGCCGACCGCCTCGCGGAATTCATCAACCAGCGCAACCACCTGCGCGGGTGTATCGATGTTCCGCTTGAACAGGATCAGCCCGAACGGCCGCGCCGTGCGGAGAAACTGCCGCTCGGCGTCGGTCAGGCGCAGGCCGGACACCCCGGTGATGAACGCACGAGCCGTCATGCCGCCGTTTATCCGAGTCCCGAGCGCCGAGGTCAAAGCGCCCGGGCCGCCCGGACGCAGTTATCCCCCGGCGAGGCGGGCACCCTTACGGCACCGCACAGTTTGCGCGTCGTCTGGCGCGGCGACCCTGCCTGTCCTGGCCGGGCTCGCCCCTGCTCGCTGCTGGATCGCACCCTGGTACCGCGTCTCGATGGTCGTCATCCGCGCATGCGGATGACCCGGTATCCACCGGCGTTCGATCGTTCGGTCGGACGCTGCGGTGTACTGGGTGCTCCGCCGGCGCGGAGCACGACGGAGGACACGCTTCGACCAACTCGAAGACGTGCCAACCAAGCCCGGCTTTGCCGGGCACCTCTGGGCGACAGAGAGAGCCGTCGTTCCGAATCCGGTCAGTTCTTCTGCACCAAGCAATTGCCGCCGGCGGCCTTGAGGTTCTCGCAGAGCTGGATGGCCGCCTCGCGGGTGGTGAACGGGCCGACCTGGCTGCCGTAGTAGATGCCCTTTGCGCCGAGATCCTTCTTCTTCACCAGAACCTGACGGTCGGACAGCACCGACGGATACTTCGACTGCATGGCCCGGAACGAGGCGCGCGCCTCCTCGGGCGTCTTCTGGGCGGAGAGCTGGACGACGTAGCCGCCGCTTTCGAGGGCGGTCGGGGCCGGCGTCGTCATCGCGGTGCGGGCGGCGGGCGCCGGCGCGGCGGGTGCGGCCTGCGGCGTGATCGCCATCGGCGCGTTGCCGGCCGGAGCGGCCGGGCGCGGTTGAGCCGGCGCGGCCGGCGCCGCGGCGGCCGGACGGGCCGGCGCCACCGGGGTGGCGGCCGGCGGCCGGCCTTGGTTGGCCTCGCTCTCCGGCCGGATCGTCACGGTGCGAATGCGCTTGGGGTCGCCGGGCGAGGCCGACGGCACGGTCGCCGGGGCGCTGACCTGCGGCGGCAGGTTGGACGTCGCGTCGCCCGACATGTCGCGGACCGCGACGGGCTGCTCCTCGCGCGGCACCAGCCGCTCGTTCTGACCGCCGCCGACGCGCTCGTAGATCTGCTTGTCGCCGCCCTGGACCGCCGAGGCGATCTTCTTGGGCGAGGTGTCGGCCCGGACCACCGGCGGGCCGCCGGCCTCCGACGGGCCGCCCTTCATGCTGCGCCAGCCATAGGCGCCGGCGGTGCCGACCACGGCGACCGCCAGGATGGCGGCGGCGACCATGAAGCCGCGGCGGCGCGACGGCGGCTCGGCGCGTGCGTCGTCCTCGGCCGCGTAGCGGCCGTCATAGGCCGCGCCGTAATAGTCGTGATCACGGGTCGGGTCGCGAGCCGGGTCGCGAGCCGGGTCGTAGGTCTCGCCGGCCTCGAAGGCACCGTCGGCGGCCGGGGCGTAGCGCGGGTCGTACTCCAGCGCGTCCTCGCGGGTCATCGCGAGCGGCTCCGGCTGACCCGTGAACATCGGCTCGGCCGCCGCGTAGCCGGCGTCGCGGGGGCGGCCGTGCGGATCGGCATAGCCGGCGTCCCAGGCCGGCTCGGCGGCCGGCACGGACGGTGCCGGCGGCGGGGCCGCATCGCGTGATCGCGGCGCGCGCCACCCGGTGTCGGCGGCCCGCGGCTCCGGCGGAACCTCGGCGCGGGCGGTCAGCCAGGCCGGCGGATCGCCGCGGCGCGGATCGGCGGCCGCCGCACGCGGCGGCGGCGGCTCGGTGTAGCCGCTGTAGCGCTGGTCGGGATGGCGGGCGTCGGCGTCGAGCGACGGATCGGCATAACGCGGCTCGCCGCCGCCGCGGGCGTAATCGGAGGGCGACCGGCCGAAGCGCGGCTCCGGATAGCCCGGCTCGTAGGGCACCGGATCGGGCTGCGGCGGCTCGACGGCGACCGATGCGATCGGCTCGCTACGACGGAACGACGGCGCGGGGCCGCGCTCGATGCGGCTCTCGACGCCGTCCCGGGTCAACCGATCGGGGGCGCCGTCCCGCGTGATCCCGTCGCGCATGCGCGACATGCGGCTCGACGGCTCGTAGGCGACGGGCTCGTTCTGGCCGATCAGCCGAGCCAGCTCGACCAGTGGATCGGTCGCGGGATCGGTGCGCGGAGCCGCACGGGCAGCCGTCGCGCCAGGACCGTCGGTTCGCCGATATCGGTCTTCCGCCATGCCAGAAAGCTCACCGGTCGCGGCGCCACTCTTTCACTGCGGACGCGGCCGGATCACCGCAATCCGTGCGCGCCGGCGAGGGTCACCGCATCTCGTCAGGCGCTTCGACCCCGAGCAGACCTAGCCCCACGGAGAGCACCGTGATCACACCTTGAACGAGCGCGAGACGGGCCGACGTCAGTGTTGGATCATCCTGGATAATGAACCGTAAATGTGGCGAGTCCTTGCCACCGCGCGTGTACTGGGCGTGGAAGTCGCTCGCCAGATCGTACAGGTAGAAGGCGATTCGGTGTGGCTCGTGCGCCGCCGCCGCCGCCTCCACGAGCCGCGGGAACTGGGCGATGCTGCGCATCAGCGCGATCTCGCCGGGATCGTCGAGCCGGTCGAGCGGCGCGCCGGCGAGCCACAGCGTCAGCGCCGCCGGCCCCTTCCAGTCCTCCGGCATGTCGGGCAGCGTGTCGCGGGCGTTGCGGAAGATCGAGCGGCCGCGGGCGTGGCCGTACTGGACGTAGAAGACCGGGTTGTCGCGCGACTGCTCGATCACCTTGGCGAGATCGAAATCGAGCACGGCGTCGTTCTTGCGGTACAGCATCATGAAGCGGACGGCGTCCTTGCCGACCTCGTCCACGACTTCACGAAGCGTCACGAAGTCCCCGGCCCGCTTCGACATCTTGACCGGCTGCCCGGCCCGCAACAGCTTCACGAGCTGAACGATCTTGACGTCCAGCGCGGCGCGGCCCTTGCTCACCGCCTTGACGGCCGCCTGCATGCGCTTGATGTAGCCGCCGTGGTCGGCGCCCCACACATCGATGAGGTCGTCGAAGCCGCGCTGCACCTTGTTCTTGTGATAGGCGATGTCGGACGCGAAGTAGGTGTAAGAGCCGTCCGACTTCTTCAGCGGCCGGTCGATGTCGTCGCCGAAGTCGGTCGCCCGGAACAGCGTCTGCTCGCGATCCTCCCAGTCCTCGGGCGGCGCCCCCTTGGGGGGCGGCAGCCGGCCCTCGTAGACCTTCCCCTCGGCCCGCAGCGCCGCGATGGTGGCGCCGACCTGGTCGGTCGCGCCCTCGATCAGCGATCGCTCCGAAAAGAACACGTCGTGGCGGACGTTGAGGGCGGCGAGATCGTCGCGGATCATCGCCATCATCATGTCGATCGCGGTCTTGCGGACCACCGGCAGCCACTCGGCCTCGGGCTTGTCCTTGAGGTCCGCCCCGAACCGGCGTGCCAGCGCCTGGCCGACCGGCACCAGATAGTCGCCCGGATAGAGGCCGTCCGGGATGGTTCCGATCTCGTCGCCGAGCGCCTCCAGGTAGCGCAGATAGGCCGAGCGGCCGAGCACGTCGACCTGGGCGCCGGCGTCGTTGATGTAGTACTCGCGCGTCACCCGCCGTCCGACGAATTCGAGCAGGTTGGCGAGCGCGTCGCCGAACACGGCGCCGCGGCAGTGGCCGACATGCATCGGGCCGGTCGGATTGGCCGAGACGTACTCGACATTGACGGGCGCCCCGCCCGGGACGCCGCGCGCGTAGTCGGCGCCGGCCAACAGGACCGCCTTGAGCGCGGCGCGCCAGACCTGGGGCTTCAGCGTCATGTTGATGAAGCCGGGACCGGCGACGTCGACCGACTGGACCCAATCGTCGCCCCGGAGCTGTTCGGCGATCGCCTCGGCGAGATCGCGCGGCTTCTGCCCGGCGTCCTTGGCCAGCACCATGGCGGCATTGGTGGCGAGGTCGCCGTGGCTCGCATCGCGGGGCGGCTCGACCAGCACGCGGCCGCGATCGAGCCCGGCCGGCAGCGCGCCCTTCGCGACGAGGGCGTCGAGCGCCGCCTGCACCCGGGCCAGGACGGCGGCGAAGACGTGGCTGGTTTCTTTCGTCCTATCAAGCATTTTGGTTCTGTCCCGGGGCGGAGCTGCGGGCCGCGGCCTAACGCAATTGCGGGGTCGAGTCAAAAAGCCGGCGATGCTCGGCGATCGCGTAACGATCGGTCATCCCGGCGATGAAGTCGGCGATCCGGCGCGCCCGCGCTCCTGGCTCGTCCGGCAGGTCGTGGCGCCACTCGGCCGGCAGGAGGTCGGGGTCGGCGACGTAGCGGCCGAACAGGTCGGCCAGCACGCCCTCGGCCGCCGTCATCACCTGCATGACGCGGGGATGCCGGTACATGTGGGTCCACAGGAAGGCCTTTATGGCCTTGTCGGCGGCCGCCATGGGAGCCGAGAATGCAACCAGCGGTGATTCGGCGGCGCGGACCTCCGCCACCGAGGTCGGATCGAGCGCCGCGACGCGCAACCGCGTCTCGGTGATCACGTCGACGATCATCACCGTGATGATGCGGCGAACCAGCTCGTGGACGAGACGGGCGGGGTCGATGTTCTTGTGCTCCGCACAAATGTCTCCCACGATGTGCGCAACACATTCGACCCGGGACAGCTCGTCGAGCGTGAACAGGCCGGCCCGCAAGCCGTCGTCGATGTCGTGGGCATCGTAAGCGATATCGTCCGCGATGGCGCCGACCTGGGCTTCGAGGCTGGGAAAGCTCGCCAGATCGAGATCGTGCAGCGCATCATAGGCGCGAATCACCGACGGCAGTTCCGATGCTGCGGCACACACGTCGTCCCCCGGCTTTCGGCGGACTCGCGGGCCGACCAGCGGGCCGTTGTGCTTCACCAGACCCTCCAGCGTCTCCCACGTCAGGTTGAGTCCGTCGAAGGCCGGGTAGCGGCGCTCCAGCCGCGTCACGACGGCGAGGGTCTGGGCGTTGTGGTCGAAGCCGCCATGCGCGGCGAGGCAACGGTCGAGCGCCCGCTCGCCGGCATGGCCGAACGGCGGATGGCCGAGGTCGTGGGCGAGCGCGCAGGCCTCGGCGAGATCCTCGTCGAGGCCGAGCTGGCGGGCGATCGAGCGCGCCACCTGGGTCACCTCGAGCGTATGGGTGAGCCGGGTGCGGAAGTGATCTCCCTCGTGATAGACGAACACCTGCGTCTTGTGGGCGAGGCGCCGGAAGGCGGTCGAGTGGATCACCCGGTCGCAGTCGCGCCGGAAATCGCTGCGGCCCGGGCTCGGCGGCTCCGGATGGAGCCGTCCCCGGCCCGCTTTGGCGTCGGCCGCGAACCGCGCCCGCGCGCATGCATCCTGAACCGCCATGACGGCCTTCCCCGCTCGCGGCACATTGACCCGTGCCGGGGCAGCACTTACCTTTTTTGGGCCGGACCCCGCAATTTCCGTCAACTGCGAAGGGCTTCCCGATGACCGATGCCGTGTCCACCGACGTGACGCTCGCGGACATCACCCTGACCGACAGCGCCGTCCGGCGCATCGGCGAGATTCTCGCATCCGAGCCGGCCGGTGCGATGCTGCGGGTCAGTGTCGAAGGCGGCGGCTGCTCCGGCTTCCAGTACAAGTTCGATCTCGACCGCGAGAAGGCGGAGGACGACCTCGTGCTGGCCCGCGACGGCGCCACCGTGCTGATCGATCCGGTGTCGCAACAGTACATGGCCGGCGCCCAGATCGACTATGTCGACGACCTGATCGGCGCCGCCTTCAAGATCAAGAACCCGGTCGCCGCCGCCTCCTGCGGCTGCGGGACGAGCTTCTCGATCTGACCGCCGGCGCACGCGCCGCCTCGCGGCGCCGACCACCGGCCGACACCGTTCTTTCGCCAGCCACCGCCGCGCCACTGCAGGCCTCGCAGCGCTGCCGTGCGCCCGCAGCGCCCTCTTCAACGCTGCCGCTTTACCAGATGTTGGCGACTCCCTCCGTAACCCATCGTCATCAGCCACGGCGCGCCGGTTTCGACGCGCCTTAACCTCAGACTCCGCCATGCTGGACCGGCGCCGCGTTTGCTCGGCCCTGATCGGGGCAGCGACCGCCGTCGCCGTGGCGCCCGGTCGTGCCGACGAGCTGCCGGCCGGGCCGGTGCGGATCATCGTGCCGGCGGTCGCCGGCGGCGGCTCCGACATCCTGGCGCGGCTGCTCGCCGGCCGGCTCGCCGATCTCTGGCGGCGCAGCGTCGTCAGCGAGAACATCCCCGGCGCGGCCGGCGGAGTTGCGGCCCGCACCGTGCGGCGGTCGCCGGCCGACGGCCGCACGCTGCTGATGGGATCGACCGGAACCCTGATGGCGGCCGCGAGCGGTGTCGACGGTGGGCTCGTGTCCGAGTTCCGCGTCACCGATCATTTCGCCCCGATCGCGCTGGTCGCCGCCCCGCCCTATGTGCTCACGCTGCACCCCGGCGTGCGGGCCACCACGGTCCGATCGCTGATCCGCCTCGCCCGCGACCGCGAGGTCGCCGGCTTCCCCTTACGCTACGGCTCGTCCGGATCGGGCGCCGCCTCGCATCTCACCGGGGTTCTCTTCCAGCAGCAGGCGGGCGTGCTGCTCGAGCATGTCCCGCTGCTCGGCACCGGCGCCGCCATGCAGGAGCTGCTGGACGGCCGGCTCGACCTCCTGTTCGCGCCGCCCCCGACCATCCGCGACACCGTGGAGGACGGCCGCCTGCTCGCCGTGGCGACGACCGGCCGGACGCGCTCGCCGACGTTCCCGGCGATCCCGACGATCGCCGAATCCGGCCTGCCGGGCTTCGAGTCGGTCGGCTGGTTCGGGTTGCTCGCCCCGCGCGGCACGCCGGATGCGCTCGTCGCGCGCATCGCGGACGATGTCGGCACCCTGCTCCGACGCCCCGACCTTCGCGACCGTCTGGCGGCGCTCGGCACGACGCCGCAGCCTACCTCGCCCACGGCATTCGCCCGCTACATCGACGCCGACGTCGCCAAATGGACGGCGCTGCTGATCGCCCCCGGGGCGTTGCGCATCGACGCGCTGCCGCGGTGACGCAGGACGCCGGCGCTCAGCCGGCCACGACCTTGTCGCGGCCGCTGTTCTTGGCGACGTAGAGGGCGCGGTCCGCGGCCGCCACCAGCGCGGCCGCCGGGCCATCGTCCGCCCTCGCCGCGACCACGCCGAAGCTCGCCGTCACGGTGCGCATCACACCGCCGAGGTCGAACGGGGTCGCCGCGACGGTCCGGCGCAGGCGCTCGGCCACGGCGCGGACCGCCTCCGCTCCGATCCCGGGCAGCACCAGCAGGAACTCCTCGCCACCGTAGCGGCCGATCAAGTCGTCGTCCCGCAGCGCCGCCGCCGTCCGGCGGGTGAACTCGATCAGCGCGGCATCACCGGCGGCATGGCCGCACTGGTCGTTGATCGACTTGAAGCGATCGATGTCGGCCATGACGATGCCGACCATGTCGCCGCGTCCGGCGGCGGTGCGCAACGCATCGGCGAGGCGATCCATGATGGCGCCGCGATTGAGCGCGCCGGTGAGCGGATCGCGGATCGCCTTCTCGGCGAGCCGACCACGCTCCTCCTGCAGGCGCCGATTATGATCGACGATGTCCTGATAAAGGCGGCTCTTCTCGATGACGATCGACACCTGCGCGGCGATCTGACGAAAGATCGCCTGGTGGACTTCGCGATAGGTTTCCTTCTCCCGGCTGGTGAAGAACAGGACGCCGATCGGGCGCTCGCCGACGATGAGCGGACAGGTGAAGCTGGACCGGCCACCTTCACGGACGATCCGACGCGTCGAGTCCGAGTCCGGATGGTCCGCCAGATACTGCTCGAGATCGTTGATGATGCGCGGCTCGCCCCGGGCCAGGACCGCGCCGAGGCTCGAGCCGGCGAGCGGCTGCGAGTAGCCGGCCGAGATCTGCACCTCGCCGAGCACCGAACGCGCCCAATGGGCCGTGAGGTGAGCGCCGTCCGTCGAGACGAAGGCGCAGCCGATGCGGTGGTAGGGAATGATGTCGACGAACCAGTCGAAGATGCGGTTGAGCACGTCGTCGAGGCCGACCCCCTGGTCGACCGAGTGGACGAGGTCGAACAGCCGTTCGAACTCGCGCTCGCGCCGGCCGATCTGGTCGGCGAGCAGATCGAGCTCGCGGGCCAGCGACGCCAGCGCTCCAGTGACCTCGGGCAGCAGCTTGGGAACCGGGCGTCCGCGCCGAAGCTGCCGCACCCACGCCGCTGCATACACCGCGGCTTGGGTCTGGATCGGGCCGGCGAGGGTCGTCTCGGCGTGCATCGGACAGATCCTGGCCATGAATGGCGGCGGACACGTCGGCGAGCGGCAAGAGAGAAGGTCTGATGGCACTACCGTCGATGACAAATCTTAAGGAAGAATTACGCCTGATGGACTAATCCCAGACGGTGGATTCCTCTTGTCGCACAGTCTGAATCCGGGCCGAACACGCCGCCACGGCAGCCGCGGCGCCTCCTCCGCGGAGGCACATCGCGGCCGCTCCGACCTCAATTGATCTTCATGCCGATCGACTTGGCGAAGGCCGCGTAGGTGCCGACCTCTTCCTTGACGCGCGTCTCGAACTCGGCCGGGGTGACGGGCAGCGGCTCGACGCCGATGTCGGTGAGCCTCGCCTTCAGGACCGGGCTTTCGAGCGCCGCCGTGAGCTCGCGATGGAAGGTCGTGACGATCGCGGGGTTCGTCTTCGCCGGGGCGAAGAACCCGATCCACACCGTGTAGTCGGAGTTCGGGAAGCCGGCTTCGAGCGTGGTCGGCACGTCGGGGAGCGCGGCGGCGCGCGTCGGGCTCGACACCGCGAGCGCCTTCAGGCGGCCGGCCCTGATGTGCGGCAGCGCCGTCGAGATCGGGCAGAAATAGTAGGTGACGCGGCCGGCGATCACCTCGGTGAGCGCCTCGGCGCCGCCCTTGAACGGGATGTGGACCGCCTCGTAACCGGCGCTCGCCCGGAACCGCTCGGCCGAGAGATGCACGGCCGAGCCGATGCCGACCGAGGCGAAGGTGAACTCCCCGGGCTTCGCCTTGGCCGCGGCGACGAAGTCCTGCACCGTGTTCAGTCCCGACGACGGCGCGACGATGAGCACATTGGGCACGCTGCCGATGACGCCGAGCGCGACGAAGTCCCGGGTCACGTCGTAGCCGAGGTTCGGATAGAGCGCCGGGGTGATGGTGTGGGCCGAGGAGTTGGCGAGGAGCGTGTAGCCGTCGGGCTCGGCCTTGGCGACCGCGGCCGAGCCGAGCGTGCCGCCGGCGCCGCCGCGGTTCTCGACCACGAAAGTCTGGCCCATGCGGGCGGAGAGCTGCTCCAGCACGACGCGCGGCACCACGTCGGTGGCGCTGCCGGCGCCGAACGGGATCACCACACGCACCGGCTTGGTCGGCCAAGACACGGCCGGGGCCACGGCCGGGGCCACGGCCGGGGTCTCGGCGGCAGCCGGCAACGGCGCGAGCGTCGCCGTCGCGGCGACGAGGCCGATCACGGCAGGCACGAAGGAACGTGCGAAAGCGGGGGCGAAGCGAGGCAGTGTCATGGTCGTCCTTCCGGGTCCGGTTTGGACTCCGAACGGGCAACTCGCGTGCCAACCGAGAGCCGCAGCGCCCGCCGCGGCTCCCTGCCCCGCCCGCCCTACTCGGCCGCGACCGGGGCGCGCTCGCCCTCGCGCACAGATGCGACCTGCGGCTCCAGACGCTTCTTCAGGCGGCGATCGACCTTGTCGAGATAGATGTAGATCACCGGCGTGATGTAGAGCGTGAGGAGCTGCGAGAAGATCAACCCGCCGACCACGGCGACGCCGAGCGGCTGGCGCAGCTCGGCGCCCGCGCCGGTGCCGAGCGCGATCGGCAGCGCGCCGAAGATCGCCGCGAAGGTGGTCATCATGATCGGCCGGAAGCGCAACAAACAGGCTTCCCGCATCGCCGCCTCGGCGCCGAGCCCGACGCGCCGCCGCTCGATCGCGAAGTCGATCATCATGATGGCGTTCTTCTTGACGATGCCGACCAGCATGACGATGCCGATCATGGCGATCACCGACAATTCCATGTCGAACGCCATCAGGATCAAGAGCGCGCCGACGCCGGCCGACGGCAGGCCCGAGATGATGGTGATCGGATGGATGAAGCTCTCGTACAGGATGCCGAGCACCACATAGGCGGCGAACACGGCGGCGAGCACCAGGACGCCCTGCCCGCGCAGCGACTCCTGGAACACTTGGGCCGAGCCCTGGAAGCCGGTGGCGATCGAGGCCGGCAAGTTCGATTCGCGCTCGATCTCGCGGATCGCGTCGACAGCTTGGCCGAGCGAGAGGCCGGGCATGAGATTGAACGAGATCGTCACGGCCGGCTGCTGGCCCTGGTGGTTGACCTGCAGCGGGCCGACGGTCGGGACGATGCGGGTGACGGCCGAGAGCGGGATCGACGGGCCGTTCGCCGCGGTGTTGCCGGTGACGCCGCCGCCGGGCGTGAGCGTGTTGCCGGTCGCTCCGCTGACGTTGGTCTTGAGGAAGATGCGCTCGAGCCCGGACGGATCGGCCTGGAACTCGGGCAGGCTTTCGAGGATCACCTGATAGTCGTTGGACGGCGTGTAGATGGTCGCGACCTGGCGGGTGCCGAAGGCGTTGAACAGCTCCTGCCGGACCTGATCGACCGAGATGCCGTAGAAGGCGGCGCGCTCGCGGTCGATCTCGACCGTCATCTGCGGGTTGGAGATGTAGAGATCCGTGGTGACGTCGCGCAGCCCCGGCAGCGCCGCGATCTTCTCGCGCAGCTCCGGTGCGATCCGATACAGCTCGGCCGTGTCGCTCGACTGCAGCGTGTACTGATACTCGCTCTTGGAGATGCGGCCCGTGATGTTGATGTTCTGGACGTTCTGGAAATAGGTCGCCATGCCGACGACCTTGCCGGTCTCGCGGCGCAACCGCTGGATCACGGCGGTGGCGTTCTCGCCGCGCTCCTTCTTCGGCTTGAGCGCGATGAACATGCGGCCGTAGTTCGGCGTCGGGTTGGGGCCGCCGACCCCCACGGTCGAGTTGACGTAGGCGACGGCCGGATCGGCGCGGACGATCTCGGCGATCTTGCGCTGGCGCTCGGTCATCGCCTTGAACGAGATGTCGGCGGGGCCTTCCACGGTCGCCGCGATGAAGCCGGTGTCCTCGATCGGGAAGAAGCCCTTGGGGATGACGATGTAGAGCCAGACCGTGCCGATCATGGTGGCGGCGGTCGCGGCCAGCACCAGCGGCTTGTGGCGCAGCACGAGGTCGAGCGTCGCCTCGTAGGCGCGCAGCATGCCCTCGAAGGCCCGCTCGAACAGCCGCAGCACCGGGTTCGGCTTCTGCTCACCGCCGTGATGACCGCGCAGCACGCGGGCGCACAGCATCGGAGTCAGCGTCAGCGAGACGAAGCCGGAAATCAGGATCGCCACCGCGATGGTGACGGCGAACTCGCGGAACACGCGGCCGACGAGGCCGCCCATCAGCAGCACCGGGATGAACACGGCGATCAGCGAGAACGTGATCGACACGATGGTGAAGCCGATCTCGCGGGCGCCTTTCAGGGCCGCCTCGAACGGCCGCATGCCGCCCTCGATGTGGCGCACGATGTTCTCGAGCATGACGATCGCGTCGTCGACCACGAAGCCGACCGACAGGGTCAGGGCCAGCATGGTCATGTTGTTGATCGAGAAGCCGAGCGCGTACATCACCGCGAAGGTGCCGATCAGCGAGATCGGCACCGCCAGCGCCGGGATGACGGTGGCCGGCAAGGTGCGCAGGAACAGGAAGATCACGAGCACGACGAGGCCGATGGCGATCGCCAGCGTCTCTTGAACGTCGTAGACGGCCTCGCGGATCGAGACCGAGCGGTCGTTCAGCACCTCCATGCGGATCGCCGCCGGGATCTGCGCCCGGTAGCCGGGCAACCGCTCGCGCACCGCGTCGACCACGGCCACCGTGTTGGCGGCGGGCTGGCGCTGGATGGCCAGCACGATCGCGCGCTCGTTGTTGAAGTAGCTCGCGATGCGGTCGTTCTCGACCGAGTCGACGACGCGCGCCACATCCTCCAGCTTGACCGGCGTGCCGTTGCGGAACGCGACGACGACCTTTTGGTAATCGGCCGCCTTGGTCATCGCGGCGGTCGCGGTCAGCGTCACGTTCCGGTCGGTTCCCGAGATGGTGCCGACCGGCGTGTTGGAGTTCGTCTTGGCGACGACGTTGCGGATGTCTTCCAGCGAGATGTTGCGGGCCGCCGCGGCGACCGGGTCGACCTGCACCCGCACGGCGAAACGCTGCGCGCCGTAGACCAGAACCTGGGCGACGCCCGGGATCTGCGAGATCTGCTGGGCGAGCGTGATCTCGCCGTAGTCGTTGACGGTGGAGAGCGGCAGCGTCGACGAGACGAGGCTGATGTAGAGGATCGGGAAGTCGCCGGGATTGACCTTGCGGAAGCTCGGCGGCGTCGTCATTTCGATCGGCAGCCGCCGTTGGGCCACCGAGAGCGCCGTCTGCACGTCGAGCGCGGCGCCGTCGATGTCACGGCCGAGATCGAACTGGATGGTGATCTGCGTCGTCCCGAGCGACGACATCGAGGTCATCGACGAGATGCCCGAGATGGTCGAGAGCTGGCGCTCGATCGGCGAGGCGACCGAGGCCGCCATGGTCTCGGGGCTGGCGCCCGGCAGCGTCGCCGTGATGGCGATGGTCGGATAGTCGACGGTCGGCAGCGCCGCGACCGCCAGGAGCCGATAGGCGAAGATGCCGAACACGATCATCGACGCGGTGATCAGCGTCGTCAGCACCGGGCGGCGGATGCAGGTCTCCGAGATCGTCACGGCGGCCGTCTCCTACCTCGTTTCGGCGCGCGGCGCGTAGGGTGGGCAAAGGCGCGCGCTCGGCGCGCCGTGCCCACGCGGTCGAGCCCGCGGCGCTCTTCGTGGTGCCGGCGAGCCGGCGCGGTGGGCACGCTTCGCTTTGCCCACCCTACATCTCCACCGTGGCCGGCACGATCACGCTCCGGCCTTGCGGGGCGGTTGCTCGCCCCGCACCGTGACGCGGGCGCCGTCGGTGAGCTGGAGATGGCCGGCCGTCACCACCGCCTCGCCGCCCGACAAGCCGGTCTCGACGACCGTCTCGGGGCCGCTCGCGCGCAGCACCGTGACGGGCTGCACCTTGGCGACGCCGTCCTTCACCACGTAGACGAAGCTGCCCTGCTGGCTGACCTGCACGGCGGTCGACGGCACCGTCACGGCGTCCTCGACGCGCAGCGTGAGGCGCGCCGTGACCAGCGTCCCGGGCCACAGCAGCTCGTCGGCGTTGGGCATCGTCGCCCGGATCGTCGCCATGCCGGTCGCCGCGTCCACCGCGTTCTCGATCATGGCGATCTGGCCGCGGGCGCGCCGCGTCTCGCCCGGGATGACGGCCTCGACGACGGCGTCCTCGTTGGTCAGCGCGGAGCGGATCTGCGGCAGCAGGCGCTGCGGCACCGTGAAGGAGACGTAGACGGGCGCGGTCTGGTTGATGGTCGCGATCGGCGTCAGGTCGGCGGTGCGCACTTGGTTGCCGATCTTCACGTTCGCCTGGCTCGTGCGGCCGGAGATCGGCGCCCGGATCGTGGTGAAGCCGAGCTGCACCTTGAGGTGGTCGATGGTGGCCTGGCTCGCAAGGATCGCGGCCCGGTAGACGTCGGCCTGGGTCTTGGCGTTGTCGAGATTGGTCTGCGGCGTGGCGGCGCGGGCGACCAGCTCGGTGTAGCGCCGCAGGTCGCGCTCGGCGCCTTCGAGCTGGGCCTTGTCGCGGGCGAGCTGCGCCTCCGCCTGCCGGATCTGGGCTTCGAGGGCGCGGCTGTCGAGCGTGACCAGGAGGTCGCCCTTCTTCACCACGGCGCCGTCCTCGAAATGGATGCCGACGATCTCGCTGTCGATGCGGGTGCGCACAGCGACGCTGGCGAGCGGCGTCACCGAGCCGAGCGCCTCGACCGTCACGGGGCTCTTCTTGCGGACCGACACCGCGGTCTCGACCGCGACGGCCCGCGGCCCGGCGGCAGCGCGCGCCGTCTGGCTCGCCGACTTCTCGGCGCCGAGCCGCTGCACGGCGAAGGCACTGCCCGCGAGTGCGAGCACACCCACCACAACCCAGAGCGCCCGACGTCGGATCATGGTCTGCCCGTCTGTTCAGTTGCCGTGCGACACGGCCGCCGTCCGCCGTGCCGGATCGTGTTGCGCCGCGACGACGCCGCGATGATCACCCCGCCGTCGAACATCGGTCCGACGATCGACGTCTCGATGAAGACGAGCGCGGTCCGTGACGGGGCCAAGGGGGTGCCTCGAACGAGTGGCCGGCGGCGTCGGCATTGTCACCGACGAGCAATTAGCATACCGCAAAAATCGAAGCAGCCATCCGGTATGAAGATTGCGAAATTGTAATCGGGCCGGCGCGCCTTGTATCGCAAGTGCGGGACGCAGGAGAAAACGATGCGGATCGCGACGTGGAACGTGAACTCGGTGAAGCAGCGGCTCGATCATCTGCTGTCCTGGCTACAGGAACGGCAGCCCGACATCGTCTGCCTGCAGGAGATCAAGTGCGTCGACGACGCGTTTCCACGCGAGCCCATCGAGGCCGCCGGCTGGAACGTCGCGGTGCACGGCCAGAAGACGTTCAACGGTGTCGCGCTGCTGTCACGCCGGCCGTTCGACGAGGTGACGCCGGGCCTGCCGGGCGATCCCGACGACGACCACGCCCGCTTCATCGAAGGCGTCGTCTCGACCGGCGGAGGCGGCGTGGTTCGGGTCGCCTGCCTCTACCTGCCCAACGGCAATCCGGTGGGCACGGAAAAATACCCCTACAAGCTGCGCTGGATGGACCGGCTCGCCGCCTATGCGCGCGACCGGCTGTCGCTCGAGGAGCCGTTCGTGATGGCCGGCGACTACAACGTCCTGCCGACCGCGATCGACGTCCCCAATCCGGAGGCGTGGGCCGGTGACGCGCTGTTCCTGCCGCAGACGCGCGACAAGTTCTCGGCCCTGAAGGCGCTCGGCTTCACCGACGCGATCCGGGCCGGCTCCGACGCACCAGGGTTGTATACATTCTGGGACTACCAGGCCGGCTGCTGGCAGAAGAATCTCGGCCTGCGAATCGATCATCTGCTGCTGTCGCCGCAGGCAGCCGACCGCCTCTCCGCCGCCGGCATCGACAAGCACGTGCGCGGCTGGGACAAGCCTTCCGACCACGTGCCCGTGTGGTGCGACCTCGCGCTCGAGGCGGCATGAGGGGGGAGGCGGCGCCCCGCGGGTCGCCAGCGCCGTGGAGTGCTTGCATCCGTCGGCACCTCCGATCTGCTATATTAACCCGGCCACGCAACCGGGGGACGCAATGGGCGAGATCCGGATCCGCAACCTCGACGATGCCGTCATCGCGCGCCTCGAGCGCCGCGCCGCGCTCAACGGCCGCTCGCTCGAGCAGGAGCTGCGCGAGGTACTCGCCGCGGCAGCGCCGGAAGCACCGTGGTCTCCCGAGGAAAGGCTCGAGCACACGCGGCGCCTTCGCGAGAAATTGCCCGACCTCCGCCATGTCGATGTCGAGGCACTGGTCCGATCGGGGCGCGACGAGGACTTGGCGTGATCCTGGTCGTCGATGCGAGCATCGCGGCGCATCGGCTGCTTCGACTTGCGCGCTCCGACGACGCCGACCGCATCCTCGGCAACGGTGAGAATCGCCTGATCGCGCCCGACCTCGTCATCGCCGAGATCGCGAGCGTGGTCTGGAAGCTCTGGAAGTTCGAAGGGCTCGATGCGGGTTTGGCCCAGGAGATGCTCGCTACGGCACCGTCGGGTTTCGACGAGCTGATCCCCTGCTCCGCGCTGACCGAGCGAGCGTTGTCGATCGCCATCAGGCTCGGGCATTCGATCTACGACTGCTTCTACGTGGCTCTGGCCGAGCAGAGGAAAGCCAAGCTGGTCAGCTTCGACGAGCGGCTTCGGCGTGTCTGCAAGCCGACCCGGTACGCCTCGCTCTTCCTGCCGACGACCTGACCCCGCCCCTACTCCTTCCGCCCGCCGCGCAGCCAGTGCTCGAGATGGGCGAGCGCCTTGGCCCGCTCCGCCTCGGTGGCGGTCTTGAAGGCGGCGGCGTGCAGGTCGGTGATCCACGCCTCCTGCGGGGTCGCGGCGTCGCGGGCGAGCGTCAACCACATCAGGCCCTTGGCGCCCTGGCGCGGCACCGCCTCGCCCTTGAACAGCATGGCGCCGAGCATCGCCTGGGCCTGGTACTGGCCCTTGTTGGCGGCGAGCTGCAGCCACCGGGCCGCTTGGCGGGCGTCCTTCACGCCGCCGTATCCTTCGAGATACATGCGGCCGAGGTGATACTGGGCGTCCGGGTCGCCGAAATAGGAGGCCGCGTAGGTGAACATCTCGCGGGCGCGGTCCGGATCGGACTTCACGACCGAGTTCGGGATGCCGTCGAGATAGTAGTTGCCGAGCGCCACGAAGGCGTTGGCGACGAAGCGGGCGCGCGGCGTGCCGGGGCTCTCGTCCGCATAGGCGTCGGCGACCTCGCGGAAATACTCGAAGGCGCGCACGTCGTCCTGCTTGACGCCGTCGCCCTCGGCATACATCCGGCCGAGCTTCCACTGGGCGATCGGGTGGCCGCTGGCGGCCGCGTATTCGAGCGACGACAGGCCGTTCTTGGTGTCGCCGGCGCGCAACGCCTGGGCGCCCGAGCGGAACGCCTCGACCGGGGTGAGGTTGCGCAGCGTCGGGGCGGCCTGCAGCGTGCCAGGCGCCAGAATGGCGGCACCGCGGGGAAACAGGTCGATGCTGACGGCCGGCGCCACCTGCACGGGCCCGACCGGCCCGACCGGGGTCACCGGCCCCACCGGGCCGCGCGAGGCATCGAACGCGACCGCGCTGCCCAGCCCGAGGGCCAAGCCGACTGCGACCAGAATGCCGATCCGCCTAGACGTCCGCATAGCACTTCTTCTCGGCTACGGCGCCCGGATGCGTGACGGCGCCGGTTCGCGCCGATCCCACCTGCTGGGCGTATTTCCACAAGTAACCCGACGTCGCCGTCGTCCGCTTCGGCTTGAACTCGGCCCGGCGGGCATCGAGCTCGGCCTTGGAGAGCTTCACGTTCAGGGTGCCGGCCTCGGCGTCGATCTCGATGATGTCGCCGTCGCGCAGAAGGCCGATCGGCCCGCCGACCGCCGCCTCCGGCCCGACATGGCCGACGCAGAAGCCGCGGGTGGCGCCGGAGAAGCGGCCGTCGGTGATCAGCGCCACCTTGCCACCGGTGCCCTGCCCGTAGAGGGCCGCCGTGGTGGCCAGCATCTCGCGCATGCCGGGACCGCCTTGCGGACCCTCGTGGCGGATGACGAGGACGTCGCCCTCCTTGTAGCGCCGCTTCTTCACCGCCTCGAAGCAGGCCTCCTCGCCGTCGAAGCAGCGCGCCGGGCCGGTGAAGGTGAGGCTCTCCAGGCCGGCGATCTTCACGATCGCGCCGTCCGGGGCGAGGTTGCCCTTCAGTCCGACGACGCCGCCGGTCGGCAGCAACGGACGATTGGCCGGCAGGACGACGTCCTGGGCCTTGTTCCAAGCCACCGCGGCGAGGTTCTGGGCCATGGTGCGGCCCGTCACGGTCATGCAGTCGCCGTGCAGGAAGCCGTGGTCGAGCAGCGTCTTCAGGATCAGCGGGACGCCGCCGACCTCGAACAGATCCTTGGCGACGTAGCGGCCGCCCGGCTTCAGGTCGGCGATGTAGGGGGTGCGCTTGAACACCGCGGCGACGTCGAACAGGTCGAAGGTGATGCCGCACTCGTTGGCGATCGCCGGCAGATGCAGGGCCGCGTTGGTCGAGCCCCCGGTGGCGGCGACGGCCGCGGCGGCGTTCTCCAACGCCTCGCGGGTGACGATGTCGCGCGGCCGGATGTTGCGGCGGATCAGCTCGACGATCTGCTCGCCGGCCGTCATGCAGAAGCGGTCGCGGATCTCGTAAGGCGCCGGCGCGCCGGCCGAGTACGGCAGCGCCAGGCCGATCGCCTCGGAGACGGTCGCCATGGTGTTGGCCGTGAACTGCGCCCCGCAGGCGCCGGCCGACGGGCACGCGACCTGCTCGAGCTCGTCGAGGTCGCCGTCGGAGAGGTCGCCGACCGAGTGCCGGCCGACCGCCTCGAAGACGTCCTGGACCGTGACGGGCCGGCCCCTGAAGCTACCGGGCAGGATCGAGCCGCCGTAGATGAAGATCGACGGCACGTTCAGCCGGCACATCGCCATCATCATGCCGGGGAGCGACTTGTCGCAGCCGGCGAGCCCGACCAGCGCGTCGTAGGCGTGGCCCCGCATGGTCAGCTCGACCGAGTCGGCGATCACCTCGCGGGACGGCAGCGAGGACTTCATGCCCTCGTGGCCCATGGCGATGCCGTCCGTCACCGTGATGGTGCAGAACTCGCGCGGCGTGCCGCCGTTCGCCGCGACGCCCTTCTTCACCGCCTGGGCCTGGCGCATCAGCGCGATATTGCACGGGGCCGCCTCGTTCCAGCAGCTGGCCACGCCGACGAAGGGCTGATGGATCTGCTGCTTGGTGAGGCCCATGGCGTAATAGTAGGACCGATGCGGCGCGCGCGCGGAACCTTCGGTCACGTGCCGGCTGGGCAGCCTGCTCTTGAGGTCCGTCCGAACGTCCATCGCGCGTCGTGTCCCCGGTCGAGACCGCGAGCGACCGGCACGTTCGTGCACCGAGTTCAGCGATCTGGACCCATTCGAAATCATGGAGGCGTGTGGCGGAAAATAGGCGTTTGGCCTTGACACACGCCCGGTCACGGAAATGTTGATCCCCTGTTGCTGCAGCGACACACGCTGTGGTCACGGACGCACAAACGGCTTGCGGAGCGCGCGTCGTTGTCGTCGTCTCGCTGTACCGGCAGAGCCCGTCGTCCCGTCTCCACTCTGCACGGAACCGGTCGACGGACCGTCAAGGCGCACGTGCCGAAACCACCGATTTCGTCGAGCTTTCGTTCACCATGACGCGGACCGCCGAGCCTCTTCGCCGCGCGCCGACGCGGCTCGATCGTGGCTTCTTCGATCGCAGCGTCCATCGCGTGGCGCCCGACCTGATCGGCGCGACGCTGCTCGTCGACGGCGTCGGCGGCGTGATCGTCGAGGTCGAGGCCTATCACCACACGGACCCGGCGGCGCACAGCTACATCGGCCGCACGGCGCGCAACGCCGTGATGTTCGGCCCGCCGGGGCATGCCTATGTCTATCGATCCTACGGCATCCACTGGTGCGTGAACGCGGTGTGCGAGCCGGAAGGCTCGGCGAGCGCGGTGCTGATCCGGGCGATCGCTCCGACCGAGGGGATCGAGACCATGCGGGCGCGCCGTGGCGTCGCCGACGACCGCCTGCTGTGCGCCGGGCCGGGGCGCCTGTGCGAGGCGCTCGGCATCACGCGGGCGCTGGACGGGGCGCCGCTCGACGCCCCGCCCTTCGTGCTGCTGGCCCGCCGGGGCACGCCCGAGATCGTCGCCGGCCCGCGCATCGGCATCACCAAGGCGGCCGACCGGCCGTGGCGCTACGGGCTGAAGGGCTCGCCGTTCCTCAGCAAGCCGTTTCGTGGAGCGTGACGGCCCGCCGCCGGCCGCGGCGTGGGCGCGCGATCGAGCGGTGGCGACCGTGCGTCGTCAGAGGGCGTCGCCGTCGACCTCGCCGGTGCGGATGCGCAGCGCCCGCTCGATCGGGGTGACGAAGATCTTGCCGTCACCGATATGGTCGGTGCGCGCGGCGCCCCGGATCGTCTCGATCACCCGCTCGACCCGGTCGTCGTCGACCACCACGTCGATGCGGATCTTCGGCAGGAACGCCACGACGTACTCGGCGCCGCGGTAGACCTCCTTGTGGCCGCGCTGGCGGCCGTAACCCTTGACCTCGGTGACGGTCATGCCCTGGGTTCCGGCGGACGTCAGGGCGTCGCGGACATCGTCGAGCTTGAAGGGTTTGATGACGGCGGTGACGAGCTTCATGCGGCACTCCAGAAATCGGGGTCGGACGCCGAACAGACGGAGGGAAGCCCCGGCGCCCGAACAAGGCGCGGCGGTCCGAAGGCGTGTCGGTGCACCGCAAAATACCGATACGGCGCCGCCAAAACAGACGGATTTCCACGCATTTGAGGATTTGCTGCCATGCACCGGCGGCGACCGGCACGGGTTGGCCACGATCGCCGTCGTTCCTGTCCCTCGGACCGACGGTCCGCGGGCCCGGACCCCATTCGCCCGGTGTCGGTGGATCACGCCGGAGAGGGGATATAGATCCCGGGCTCGGCGCCGACCCGCCGCCCCGGGATGACGGGCCTCGGATCAGCCGGCGTCCTTCAGCCGCTCCAGCGCCTCGATGAACTTGTCGCGGCGGGCGACCGCCTCCTCGCGCTTCTCGCGCTCGCCCTCGACCACCTCCTCGGGAGCCCGCGCCACGAAGTCGGCATTGGCGAGCTTGCCGTCGACCCGGGCGATGTCCGCCTCGGCTTTGGCCTTCTCCTTGGTCAGCCGGGCCTTCTCGGCGGCGATGTCGATCACGCCGGCGAGCGGGATGGCGGCCACCTCGCCGCGCACCACGAGCTGCACGGCGCCCTTGGGGGCGGCCGCGGCATGGCCGATGCCCTCCAGCCGGGCGAGCCGCTCGATCACCTCGGCCCAGCGCCGTGCCCGCTCGATGGTCGTCGGCGCCCCGGTCAGCACCAGCGGCAGCTTGGTGGCCGGCGGCACGTTCATCTCGGCCCGCACCGAGCGGATCGCCGTCACGAGGTCGATCACCCACCCGATTTCGGCCTCGGCCTCCGGATTTTCCAGGCCTTCGGCCGCGGGCCAACGGGCCAGCGCCAGCAGCCCGTCGCGGGCCGGGCCGCCCTCGGCCGTGACGGTCCACAGCTCCTCGGTGACGAACGGCATGAACGGGTGGAGGAGCGCCAGGATGGCGTCGCGCACATGCGCCACCATGGCGCGGGTCTCGTCCTTGGCCGGGCCGTCGGCGCCGAGCAGCACCGGCTTGGCGAGCTCCAGGTACCAGTCGCAATAGACGTTCCAGACGAAGCGGTAGACGGCGCCCGCCGCCTCGTTGAACTTGTAGGCTTCGAGCGCCGCCGTGGTGTCGGCGACGGCACGGGCGAGCTCGTGGCCGATCCACTTGTTGAGCGTCTCGGTGGCGACGCGCGGGTCGAAGCCCGGAACCGTGACGCACCCGTTCATCTCGGCGAAGCGGCTGGCATTCCACAGCTTTGTCGCGAAGTTTCGGTACCCCTCGACCCGCGATTTCGCCAGCTTGATGTCCCGCCCTTGCGCCGCCATGGCAGCGAGCGTGAAGCGCAGCGCGTCGGCCCCGTACTCGTCGATGATCTCCAGCGGATCGATGACGTTGCCCTTGGACTTCGACATCTTCTGGCCGCGCTCGTCGCGGACCAGCGCGTGGATGTAGACGGTCTTGAACGGGACTTCGTCCATGAAGTGAAGTCCCATCATCATCATCCTGGCAACCCAGAAGAAAATAATGTCGAACCCGGTCACGAGCACGCTCGTCGGGTAGTAGCGCGAAAGCTCCTTCGTCTCGTCCGGCCAGCCGAGCGTCGAGAACGGCCACAGCGCCGAGGAGAACCAGGTGTCGAGCACGTCCTCGTCGCGGATCAGGAACGGCGACCGGCTCTCCGGATCGAGCGCCATGTCGTGCCCTTCCATGGGCGTGATGGCCTCGGTCTCGGCGTAATAGGCGAGCGCCCGGGAGACGGCCTCCTCCTCGGTCTCGGCGACGAACACCTTGCCGTCCGGCCCGTACCAGGCCGGGATCTGGTGGCCCCACCAGAGCTGGCGGGAGATGCACCAGGGCTGGATGTTCTCCATCCACTCGAAATAGGTCTTCTCCCAGGTCTTCGGGACGAAGACGGTGGAGCCGTCGCGCACCGCGTCGAGCGCCCGGACGGCGAGCGCCTTGGCGTTGACGTACCACTGGTCGGTGAGGAACGGCTCGATGACGACGCCGGAGCGGTCGCCGTGCGGCACCATGTGGGTGTGCGGCTCGATCTTCTCGAGCAGGCCCTCGGTCTCCAGCCGCTCGACGATCGTCTTGCGCGCCTCGAAGCGGTCGAGCCCGTGCAGCGCGATCGTCTCGCGCAGCGCCTCGGTCATCTCGACCTTGTCGAGGAACGCCGCGTTCTCGGCGAGGTCGAGCCGGCCCTCGGTGTCGAGCACGTTGACGAGCGGCAGATGGTGCCGCCGGCCGACCTCGAAGTCGTTGAAGTCGTGCGCCGGGGTGATCTTGACGGCACCCGTGCCCTTCTCGGGATCCGAATACTCGTCGGCGACGATCGGGATGCGGCGGCCGACCAGCGGCAGGATCACGTGCCTGCCGACCAGGTGCCGGTAGCGGTCGTCGGTCGGATGCACCGCGACGGCGGTATCGCCCAGCATGGTCTCCGGCCGTGTCGTCGCGACCGTGATGAACTCGCCCGTGCCCTCCACCGGATAGCGGATGTGCCAGAGATTCCCCTTCACCTCGACCTGCTGCACCTCGAGATCCGAGATGGCGGTGAGGAGCTTGGGATCCCAGTTGACCAGCCGCTTGTCCTTGTAGATCAGCCCCTCTTCGTAAAGCTTGACGAAGACCTTCAGCACCGCACGCGAAAGCCCCTCGTCCATGGTGAAGCGCTCGCGCGACCAGTCGCACGAGGCGCCGAGGCGGCGAAGCTGGTTGACGATGGTGCCGCCCGACTCGGCCTTCCAGGCCCAGACGCGATCCAGGAACGCCTCCCGGCCCATCTCGCGGCGCGACGGCTCCTTGCGCTGCATGAGCTGGCGCTCGACCACCATCTGGGTGGCGATGCCGGCGTGGTCGGTGCCGGGCTGCCACAGCACGTCCTTGCCGCGCATGCGCTCGAACCGCACCAGCACGTCCTGCAGCGTGTTGTTGAGGGCGTGCCCCATGTGGAGCGAGCCGGTGACGTTGGGCGGCGGGATAACGAGGCAGTAAGGCGCGGCGTTCGCACGGTCCGGCCGTCCGGCCCGGAACGCCTGCGCCGCCTCCCAAGCGGCCGAGATGCGGTCCTCGATGGCGGCGGGCTGGTAGGTTTTCTCGATCATGGGTCCGGATTCTTTACGCGGCGGGGCACGATCGCGAAGCGCCGCAAGAGGTTCGGCGACGATCGCGGGTCCGCCCTGGAAGATGGCGGGCGCCACCAAACCCCCCGCACCCGCCGCTGTCAACGCCGCCGAACGGCGGCCGCCCGGGCGGACCACGCGGCGGAGCGAGCGCCCACCGCGGCGGTTCGGCGGCGTCCGGGCCGTGGCGCCTGGAGCGCCCCTCCGGATCGTGTAAGCTGCCGGCTCGCAAGGATCCGACGCCTCACGTGCCGACCGCCCCACCCGCCTCGCCCTCGTTCACCCGCCCGATCGCCGTGCTGTCGCTCGCCGCCTTCGCCAGCCAGGCGCAGGTGCGCGCCGCCGACACCGTGCTGCCGCAGATCGCCGCCGACTTCGGCGTGACCGTCGGGGTGGCCTCGGTCGTGGTGTCGTCCTATCTGGTCGTCCACGGGACGCTGCAGCTCGTCAGCGGGCCGGTCGGCGACCGCTTCGGCAAGTTCCGCACCGTGGCGATCGCGGCCACCCTCGCCTCGCTGCTGGTGCTGGCCTGCGCCCTGACCGGCACGCTCGCCGGGCTGACCGCGATGCGGCTCGCCTGCGGCGCCGCTGCGGCCTGCGTCATTCCGCTCGGCATGGCCTATATCGGCGACACCGTGCCCTACGAGCGGCGCCAGCAGGTGCTCGGTCGCTATCTCGGCGGCCAAGTGATGGGCCAGCTCTTCGGCCAGGCGGCGGGCGGCATCGTCGGCGACGCCTTCGGCTGGCGCGCCGTGTTCGTGGTGCTGGGCGGCATCTTCATGGTGGCGGCGCTGGCGCTCGCCGTCGAGCTTGCCCGCAATCCGGCGACCCGCGTCCGCACCGACGACGGCCCACGCATCGGCATGATCGCGGGCTACGGCATCGTGCTGCGCAACCGCTGGGCCCGCACCTTGATGCTGATCGTGTTCGTCGAGGGAGCACTGATGTTCGGCGGGCTCGCCTATGTGGGCGCCGATCTCGTCGCCCGCTTCGGGCTGAGCTTCACGCTGGTCGGCGTGGTGCTCGGCAGCTTCGGGCTCGGCGGGCTGATCTATGCCAGCGCGGTGCGGGTTCTGGTCGGCCGGCTCGGCCAGGTCGGCCTGTCGATCGGCGGCGGCGCCACGCTCGGCCTCGCCTACGCGATTCTCGCGCTGACGCCGCGCTGGTGGCTCGCGCCGCTCGGCGTGGTGCTGCTCGGGCTCGGCTTCTACATGCTGCACAACACGTTGCAGACCAATGCGACGCAGATGTCGCCGGAGGTCCGCGGCACCGGCGTGGCGCTGTTCTCGTCGTCGCTGTTCCTCGGCCAGCCGCTCGGCGTCGCCGTGTGGGCGCCGGTCTACGATCGCTTCGGCGCGCGTCCCGTGTTCCTGGTCACGGCCGTGCTGCTGCCGCTGATCGGGCTGTGGTTCGCGGCGAAGCTGCGGCGCCGCGCGACAGGCCCCTGATGGCCGTGCGGCGGCGAGCGACGCTCCGGATGCCCGGGCGGGTCAGGTCCGGCCGCGGGAGACGCGCTCGATCTCGGCCCGGACCAGCCGCTCGACCATCTGCGGAAGATTGTCGTCGAGCCACGCCTTGAGCATCGGCCGCAGCATCTCGCGGACGAGATCCTCCAGCGTGCGGGCGTTCTGCACCAGCACCGTGTGGGCGAGCGTGTTGAAGGCCGAATCGACCGCCGCCGAGGTGGTGGCCGACAGCAGCGGGCGTCCGTCCTCGACCGGACGCGGCGGCGCCTCGTCCCAGCCGGCGCGCTCGCTGAACACCACGTCGGGCCGGCCGTCGACCTTGCGCAGGCCGGGCGGCGCCGTGCGCATCGATTCGGTGAGCTCCAGCACATCGTCGGCGGGCGCCCGGGCGACCGGTGGCGCGGCCGGGGCCGGCGGCGGGGGCGGCGGCGGAGGTGCCACGGCGACCGGCTCGGGCTCCGGCGGCGGTGGTGGTGGCTCCTCCTCGGGCTCGGGCGTCGAATCGAAGCTCGCGAACAGCGCGTCGATGTCGTCCTGGCTGTTCGACGCGTCGGGCGCCTTGGCGGGCGCGGCAGGGGCCGGAGCAGGCGCCGGCGCGACGGCGACCGGCGCGGGCTTCGCTTCGGGCTTGGCCTCGGGCTTGGATTCGGCCTTGGCAGCGGCGGGCTTGGCGGTGTCGTCGTCGGCAATGATCCGGCGGATGGAGGCCAGGATCTCCTCCATCGACGGCTCTTGCGCCTTTGCCGGTTGGTTCATGCGATCCGTTCCCGTTTCCGGTCGTCCCGGTCGAGCCGACGATCAGAGGGGTCGAATCATCGCCCCAGAGCTTCGACGCAGTATGAAGGCCATGCCGCCATCTGCAAGCAATCCAACGACATTACGCCCAGGTCGCTGCGTCCGCATAGGGCCTTTGCGTGCTCCGAGGATCAGCGCCCGTCGGGCGTGCGGGTTCCGGCCCAGGCATCGCGGACCTGATGATAATGCGTGACCGGGTCGTAAATCGAGGTGGGCAGGCCGAGCACGACGGGCGACAGCCGCCCGACCGCCGCGAGCAGCGTGTAGGAGGCGACGACGCGATCGCGCTGCGCCGTGACCAGCGCGACGCGCGCGTTGACCAGCTCCTGCTGGGCGTTGAGGACGTCGAGCGTGGTGCGCTGGCCGACCCGGGCCTCCTCGCGCACGCCGTTGAGGGCGATCTCGGCGGCCGAGACCTGCGCCTGGGTCGCCTCGATCTGCGCCTTGGCGGCGGTGAGCTGGCCCCAGGCCTGGACGACGTTGGCCTGCGCCTGGTCGCGCGCCGTCTCGAGGTCGAGCCGCTTCTGGCCGAGCGTCTCCTTGGCCGAGCGAATCTGGGCGTAGTTGGCGCCGCCCTGGTAGAGCGGCACCGAGAGCTGGCCGATCACCGAGGCGTTGAACTGCTTCGGGATCGTCGGGCTCACCTCCCAGCTCTGCTGCACGTTCGCGGTGGCGGTCAGGGTCGGCAGCAGCGTGCCTTCGTTGATCTTCACCTGCAGGGCCTGGACGTCGATGCCGAACATCGCCGCCGTGACGCTCGGGTTCTGGGCCCGGCCGGTGTCGACCGAGGCCGGCAGAGTGCCGGGCGACAGCCGGTCGACCGGGGTGGCGGCCGAGAGCTTGCCGGGCTCGACCCCGATCACCTGGCGGTAGGTCGCCTTCGACGAGGTGTAGTTCGACTCGGCCTGCGACACCTGCGAGCGGCCGGCGGCGAGGCGCGATTCGGACTGGGCGACGTCGGTGCGGGTCACCTCGCCGACCGCGAAGCGGTCGCGGGTCTGGCGAAGCTGCTCCTGCAGCACCTCGACGTTGCGCCGCTGGAGATCGAGGATCGCCGTGTCGCGCAGCAAATTCATGTAGGCGGTGGCGCCGTTGAGCAGGACGTTCTGCTCGATCAGCCGCAGCGTCTCGCGCGCCGCCGAGACCTGCCCTTCGGCCTGCCGCACGCGGTTGCCGGTCTGGTAGCCGTTGAACAGCGTCTGCGTGCCGGTGATGCCGACGCCGTGCGGCGTGAAGGCCCCTTCGGTGACCACCGTGAGGGCGCCCTGCTGGTTCTCGGTCCGCTGATACTGGCGACCGACGCTGGCGGACGCCGTGATGCTCGGCCGGTAGCCCGACAGCGCGGTCGGGACGTTCTCGTCGGTGGCGCGCACGATCGCACGCTGCGAGTTCAGCTGCGGATTGTTCTGGTAGGCCTGGGCGAGCGCCCCCGGCAGCGTGTCGGCCAGCGCCGGCCCGACGCCAGCCGTCAGTGTCGCGGCGATCACCGCTGCACCGAGCCGCTGCCGATACCTCGTCGCCACCTGCATGACCAACCTCCACCTCACCACACGCATTTCCGCCCGACGCCAATCACGCCGGAGCGGCATCAGAATAGGAACCGGTCAGTGCGGTGGGAACCCCGACGGCGAAAAAGATGCACGGTGGCGCAATCGCGCCACAGCCCGGGCTACGACAAATTTGTGTCAGAAAACAAAGGTCGGCGGGGTGACGAAGGCGGGCAGAACGGGCGCCGCGGCGTCGAACACCGGGAGACCGCTGGGCTCGCGATTCACCGACCGGTAGAGAATCACCTCGCCGGGCGCCTTGGTGCCGACCACGGCGATCAGCCGCCCCCCCTCGGCGAGCTGGGCGAGCAGCGCGCGGGGCACGCTGTCGACCGTGCCGTTGATCAGAATGGCGTCGTAGGGGCCGTCGGCGGGCCATCCGGCCTCCAGCGGTCCGGCGACCACGCTCGCGTTTTCGACCCCGGCCGAAGCGAGCAGCTTCGCGGCCGATTCGGCGAGCGCCGGCGTCTCCTCCAGCCCGACCACGCGGGCGGCGAGACGGGCCAGCACCGCCGTCGAGTAGCCGGTGCCGCAGGCGATATCGAGCACCCGATCGGTCTCGGCGAGCTCGAGCGCCTGGATCATCCGGGCGAGCACCATCGGCTTGAGGAGGCAGCGGTCGGGCTTGCCGTGGGCGACGACGGCCACCGGCAGGTCGCCGTCCATGTAGGCCATCGGCGCCTTGGCGGACGGGACGTAGTGCTCGCGCGGCACCTCGAGCAGCGCCGTGACGAGGCTCCGATCGGTGACGCCGTTCGGTCGCACCTGGTTGTCGACCATCTTGTGGCGTGCGGCAGCGAAATCCATGGGTGCGGCTCCGCTTGCGTCCCCGGCCGGACGCGGACGGCGGTGTTGTGGAACAGGCCCCCGGAAAAGGCAAGGCGACCCTGCCCTGCTGCGACGGACCGGGGTGTTTTCGACCCGGGCCGAGACGATCGAGACCGGCGGCGCGTGGTCAGCGCAGGAACGGGTTGGTCGCCCGTTCGTGCCCGATCGTCGAGGTCGGGCCATGGCCGCACACGAAGGCGAGGTCGTCGCCGAGCGGCAGGAGCTTCTCGGTGATCGAGCGGATCAACGTGTCGTAGTCGCCGCCCGGCAGGTCGGTGCGGCCGATCGAGCCGCGGAACAGCACGTCGCCGACCAGCGCGAAGCCCTGGCTGCGATCCACATAGGCGACGCTGCCGGGCGAATGGCCCGGGCAGTGCAGGATCTCGAGCGTGAGCTCGCCGACCGACACGGTCTCGCCCTCGTCGAGCCACCGGTCCGGCACCATGTCGCGGGCCGGGATGCCGTAGCCGCGGCCGGTCTCGGCGAGGCGCTCCAGCAGGAACAGGTCGTCGCGATGCGGGCCGATGATCGGCACGCCGAGGCGTTCCTTCATCTCGGCGGCGCCGCCCGCATGGTCGATGTGCCCGTGGGTGAGCCAGATGCCCTCGACCGCGATGCCGGCCTCGGCGATCGCCGCCTCGATCCGGTCGAGATCGCCGCCCGGATCGACGACGACGCCCGTCTTGGTCGCCTCGCACCACAGGACCGTGCAGTTCTGCTGGAACGGCGTGACGGGAACGATGGCGGCACGGGCGCGGGTGGTCATGTTCGGTCCTCGATGCGCGTCGTCGGCGCCGCGGCGCGGTCCATAAGCCACAGGACCGGACCGGCCGACCGCACACGCGCGGCCGGCAGGTCGTCGCCGGCGAGGACGCGCGACAGCGCCGGACGCTTGTCCGGTCCGGCGACGATGAACAGCAAGGCGCGGCTCGACGCAAGCGCCGGCAGGGTGAGGCTGACCCGCGGCACCGCCGGCGGATGCCCGGCCTCGTCGACACCGACGACCCAGCGCCGACCCTCCTCCACGCCGGGCTGTCCGGGGAAGAGCGAAGCGACGTGACCGTCGGCGCCCATGCCGAGCAGCACGAGGTCGAACAGCGGCCGGTCCGGCGCCAGCCGCTCGGCGCCGTGATACGCGGCGAGCGTCGCCGCGTAGGCGTCGGCCGCCGCCTGCGGTGTCGCGGCGTGCGTCGGCATCGCATGGATGCGCTCGGGGCGCACGCCGAGCGGACCGAGCAGCGCCTCCTGCGCCTGCGCGGCGTTGCTCAGCGCGTGCCCGGCCGGCACGAAGCGCTCGTCGCCGAAGAACCAATCGATCCGCGCGACCGGGATTTTCTCACGCAACGGCCTTCGCGCGAGGGCCTGGTACACCGGGACGATCGTCGAGCCGCCGGTGAGGCAGACGGCGCCGCGGCCCGAGATGGTTCCCAGAAGCGCGGCGATGCGCTCCGCCGCCGCGGCGACGAGAGCGTCGCGGGAGTCGAAGACGAGGAGGTCGTGGAGAGTCATGCCTGCGCCTCCGAGCCGCAACGCTCGCGCCAGGGGCTACCCCCCTCCCCACCCCTCCCCCACAAGGGGGGAGGGAGCAGGCTGCGGCGCGCGGCTACGCCATCGATCATGATCACACGCCCCTGTGACGACGGCTTATCTGACAAGGGATCAGCTGATAACGAAGCATCGGACGGCAGACCGGGGGCAGGCGAGCAAACCGACCAAACTGGCCTCGGAGCATGCGGCTCTTGCGTTCCCTCCCCCCTTGTGGGGGAGGGACAGGGAGGGGGAAAGCCCCGGCGAGATCGATGATGATCTGTCCGGCATCGTCACGACGCAATCACATCACCCTCAGATCGGGCGCCAACGGCGCCCGTGGTCGCCGACCAGGCGATGCGCCTCCTCGGGACCGTCGGTGCCGGCCGTGTAGGTCGAAAGTCCGTCGCGGCCGGCCTCTTTCCACGCATCGAGGAACGGCTGCACGGCGCGCCAGCCCGCCTCGACGCCGTCGGCGCGCTGGAACAGGATCGCGTCGCCGATCATGCAGTCGTAGATCAGCGTCTCGTAGCCGGTCGACGGCGCCGCCTCGAAGTGATCCTTGTAACGAAACGTCATGTCGACGCCGTCGATGGCGACCGACGGGCCCGGAACCTTGGCGTTGAACTGCAGCGAGATCCCCTCCTCCGGCGCGATGCCGACCACGAGGAAGTTCTCGGCCAGGTGCTCGACCGGCATGTGGCGGAACATCGACAGCGGCGCCTGTTTGAACTTGATCGCGATCTCGCTGCGCCGCGCGCAGAGCGCCTTGCCGGTGCGTAGAAAGAACGGCACGCCGGCCCAGCGCCAGTTGTCGATCATCAGGCCGAGCGCCACATAGGTCTCGGTCGTGCTGTCGGGCGCGACGTCGGGGGTCGCCCGATAGTCCGGCACGGTCTCGCGCCCGGCCCTGCCGGCGAGATACTGGGCGCGGACCGAGCGGCGTAACGCCTCTTCGGGCGTGTCGATCTTGATCTCGTCCAGCACGGCGGCCTTGGCGCTGCGCACCGCGCGCGCATCGAACCGCGACGGCGGCTCCATGGCGACCAGCGACAGGAGCTGAAACAGATGGTTCGGCACCATGTCCCGCAGCGCACCGGTCGCGTCGTAGAATTTTCCACGCCGGCCGACCGGCAAGGTCTCGGCCACCGTGATCTGCACCTGGTCGATGTGATCCCGATTCCAGATCGGCTCGAACAGGCCGTTGGCGAACCGCATCACCATGATGTTCTGCACCGTCTCCTTGCCGAGATAGTGGTCGATGCGGAAGATCTGATGCTCCTCGAACACGGCGAGAAGCTCGCGATTGAGCGCCTGCGCCGAGGCGAGATCGGTGCCGAACGGCTTCTCCACGATCAGCCGCCGCCAGGCCCCGTTCTCTTCCGCGGCGAGCCCGGTGCGACCCAACGCGCGGGCGATCGGCGCGAAGGCGGTCGGCGGCGTCGCGAGATAATAGAGCCGGTTGCCGCTTGTGCCGCGCGTCTCCTCGATCGCGCGCAGCGTCTCGGCGAGACGATCGAACGACGCCTCGTCCTCGGGACCGCCCTGCACATAGGTGACGCAGGCGAGCAGCCGCTCGACCACGTCCGGCTCGACATTCCTTGTCGCGAACTTCGCCAGCGCCTGGCGAAGCCCTTCGCAGAAGGCCTCGGTCGACATCTCGGCGCGGGCGACGCCGACGATGGAGAACGCCTCGGGCAACAGGCCCGTCGCGGCGAGATTGTAGAGGGCCGGCACCAGGAGCCGATGGGTCAGGTCGCCCGACGCACCGAACACGACGAAGCAGCACGGATCCGCCGGGGGAACGATCCGCGCGCCGTTCTTCGCCGTCACGCCTCGACCTTCGTGGTCGGGGCTCCCGCCGGCGCCTTCGGCTCGACATGGCCGCCGAAGCCCTGGCGCATCGCCGAGAGGATCTTCTCGCCGAACGTGTGATCACGTCGCGACCTGAACCGCGCATAGAGCGCGGCGGAGAGCACGTCGGCCGGCACCGCCTCGTCGACGGCCGCCATGATGGTCCAGCGCCCCTCCCCCGAGTCCTCGACGAAGCCCGTGTAATCGCCGAGCTCGGCGTCACGGGTGAGCGCCGAGGCGGTGAGGTCGAGCAGCCACGACGTGATCACGCTGCCGCGCCGCCACGTCTCGGCGATGTCTGTGAGATCGAAGTTGAACCGCTCCTCCTTGGGCAGCGCCTCGGAACCGGCGTTCTTCAGGATGTCGAAGCCCTCGGCATAGGCCTGCATCAGGCCGTACTCGATGCCGTTGTGGATCATCTTGACGAAGTGACCGGCGCCGCTGGGGCCCGCGTGCAGATAGCCGCGCTCCGGCCGGCCGTCGCGGTCGGCGCGTCCGGGCGTCGCCGGGATGTCGCCCTCACCCGGCGCCAGCGTGGCGAAGATCGGGTCGAGCCGCTTCACCACCTCCTTCTCGCCGCCGATCATCATGCAGTAGCCGCGCTCGAGCCCCCACACGCCGCCCGAGGTGCCGACGTCGACATAGTGGACGCCACGCTGCTTGAGCCAGCGCGCGCGGCGGATGTCGTCCTTCCAGAACGTGTTGCCGCCGTCGATGACGACATCGCCGGCGGAGAGCAGCCCCGACAGCGTCTCGATCGTGCTCTCGGTGATCGGGCCGGCCGGCAGCATCACCCAGACGATGCGGGGCGCCTCGAGCTTCCTGAGCAGATCCTCGATGTCGCCGGCGCCGACCGCACCGTCGGTCACCAGCGCCGAGACGGCGCGCGCATCGCGGTCGTACACGACGGCCGAATGGCCGTCGCGCATGAGCCGGCGCACGATGTTGCCGCCCATCCGCCCGAGCCCGATCATCCCGATCTGCATCGCGTGCTCCTACTTGTTCCTGTCGATCGTTCCGGGCCGAGGCGCAGCATCGGACCCGGAACCCGGCCGAACACACGGACCGTGCTGCTGGATTCCGGATTCGCGGACCTCTGGTCCGCGCCCCGGAATGACGGCGCGAAATGCTGCGACGCCTCGTCAGCTCAGCGCCTGCTCCACCGCCGCGGCGAGCGCCGAGAGGCCCGCCCCGACGTCGGTCTTGATGTGGATGCGCAGCGCCCGGCGGCCGCGCTCGGCGAGCACGCCGAAGTCGCCGCGGGCCTGCGCCGCCTTGACGATGCCGAAGCTCGCGGTCTGTCCGGGGATCGCGAGATCCGGATGATCGTCCGCCGTGATCTGCAGGATGACGCCGGTGTCCGGGCCGCCCTTGTAGGCCTGGCCCGTGGAGTGCAGGAAGCGCGGCCCGAAGCCGACGCAGGTCGCCACCGTCTTGCGCGCCCGCACGGCGAGCCGCATCGCCTGCAGGGCTCCGACATGGGCAGGGTTGCGGGCCACGTAAGCCAGCAGCGCGACGTAGTCGCCCGGCTTCACCCGGGCGAGATGCGCCTTCAGCCAGCTCGCCGGATCGGCCCCGGCGCCGGCGGCGCGCAGCGCCTCGGCGTTCTTCGGATCGGTGAAGACGTCGAACGATCCGCTCGACGCCACCGGCGTCTCGGGCGGCAGCTTGCCGGTCGCCTCGAAGGCCGCGGTGAGCTCGCGGGTTTTGATCTTGGAGGCTTCGACGTCGGGCTGGTCGAACGGGTTGATGCCCAACACGGCGCCGGCGACCGCGGTCGCGATCTCGAAGCGGAAGAACTCTTGGGCGATCGCGGCGCGGTCGCGCAGCGTGATCCGCACCACCGGATGGCCGGCCTGCTCCAGCGCCTTGATCTCGGCGTCGTGGGGCGAGGCGGCATCGGAGGCGAGCCGCAGGTCGACGAACACCCGGTCCTTGCCGTAGCAGACGACCGAGGCGAGCGGCTCGCCGTCGACCGGGATGACGGCTTTGCCGTTCTTGCCGGTCGACTCGGCGACGAGTTGCTCGGTCCAGGCGCCGAAGTCGGCGAGCGCCGGCGAGGCCAGCATCGTCATCTTGTCGCGTCCCGCCTTGGCGGCGAGGCCGAGCAGCAGGCCGAGCTGCACGCCCGGATTGGCGGCGGGCGGCACGTCGGGACCGCAGGCGTGCACCATCACGTCGGCCGAGTCGAGGAAGGCCGCGACGTCGATGCCGGCGGCGGCCGCCGGCACCAGGCCGAACGGCGACAGCACCGAGTAGCGGCCACCGATCGTCGGCTCGCCGTGGAAGATCGTCCGGAAGCCGTCGCGCTTCGCCACCGTCTCCAGCGACGAGCCCGGATCCGTGACGGCGACGACGTGGCGGCCGGCCTGGTCTCCGACCGTCCGCTTCAGCCGGTCGAAGAAGTAGGCGAGCATCACGTTCGGCTCGGTGGTCGAGCCCGACTTGCTCGACACGATGATCAGCGTGGTGGCGAGCGTCACGGCCGCTTCGGTGGCGCGCACCTGCGCCGGGTCGGTGGAGTCGAGGATGCGCAGCTTCGGGAAGCCGGCCTGCGGCCCGAACACCTCGGCCAGCACCTCCGGCCCGAGGCTGGAGCCACCCATGCCGAGAAGAAGCACGTCGGTGAAGCCGGCGGCTTTCACGTCGGCCGCGAAGGCCTGGTAGTCGGAGAGCTTCGCCCGGCCCTCGACCGTGCAGGTGAGCCAGCCGAGCCACTTCGCCTCGTCGGTGCCGGTCCACACGCTCGCGTCCTTGGCCCACAGACGGCGGATCAAGCCGCCGGCCCGCCAGCGCTCGGTCTCCGTCGCCACCGCCTCGGCGAGGTCGCGCGGCGCCGTGATCACTTGCGGGTTCATGCGCGCGCCCAGCACCTGGGCGCGCTTCTGGGCGACGGCGCCCAGGAGCTTGTCGGCGGCGTCGGCGAAGAGCTGCACGCCCTCGGTGACGAGCTGGTCCGTGATCGCGTCGAGCGAGATGCCGAGGCGATCGAGCGCGCCGAGCGCCGCCTCGGCCTCGTCGACGCCGCGCTGCAGGGTCGCGGCCGGGGTGCCGTGATCCCGGAAGGCGTCGAGGGTCGCCGGCGGCACCGTGTTGACGGTGTCGGGGCCGATCAGCTCGTCGACGTAGAGGACGTCGCTGTAGGCCTTGTTCTTGGTGCCGGTCGAGGCCCATAGGAGGCGCTGCGGCCGCGCGCCCTCGGCGGCGAGCGCCTTCCAGCGGGCGCCTTCGATCATCTGCTCGTAGCTGCGATAGGCGAGCTTCGCGTTGGCGATGGCGATCTCGCCCAGCAGCTCCTCGATGCGCGATTTCTCGTCCGGGTCGGTCGCGGCCGCCGCCTTCGCCTCGAGCTGCGCGTCGACGGCGCTGTCGATGCGGCTGACGAAGAAGCTCGCCACGCTCGCGACCTTCGAGACGTCGCCGCCCTTGGCCGCGAAATCCTCGAGCCCGGCCATGTAGGCCTCGGCGACCTCCTCGTAGACGCGGCGCGCGAACAGGAGCGTCACGTTGACGTTGATGCCCTCGCCGATCAGCGTGCGCACCGCCGGCACGCCCGGCGCCGTGCCCGGCACCTTGACCATCAGGTTGGGACGCGCGACATCGGCCCACAGCCGCCGCGCCTCGGCGACCGTCGCCGCGGTGTCGAGCGCCAGATAGGGCGACACCTCGAGGCTGACATAGCCGTCCGCCCCGCCGGTGGCGTCGTAGACCGGGCGCAGCACGTCGGCGGCCTTCCGGATGTCGGCGATCGCGAGTTGCTCGTAGAGGTCGACGACGCTGCGGTCACCGTCGGCGAGCGCTGCCGCGATGGCGTCGTCGTACTCGGACGAGCCGGCGATCGCCTTCTCGAAGATCGCCGGATTGGAGGTGACGCCGCGGATGCCGTCGTCGGCCACCAGGCGGGCGAGGTCACCCTTCTCGACGAAGCCGCGGGCGACGAAATCGAGCCACACGGCCTGACCCTGGGCGTGCAGCGCTTTCAAAAGGGACATGATCCAGATCCACGGTTTACGGATGCCCGGCGGGCCGACGACGGACGAATGGTCCGCCCCGGCCGGGCCGGCGCGAAGCTCGGGCCGATCTTAGACCTTCGGGCGGACGCCACAACGACTCGCGGGCCCATATCGGTTCGGAATCACGGTTCGGCGAAGGCCGTCGGGCGAGATGCGGTCACGCTTCCGCGAGCACGGCTTCGAGCGCCCGGGCGAGGCTTTCGGAGCGGAACGGCTTCTGGACGACCGGCCGGTCGGCCCAGTCGGGCGCGAGACCGTCGGCCCCGTAACCGGTGGTGAAGACGAAGGGAATACCGCGGGCGCGCAGCCGCTCGGCGACCGGATAGACCTCGACCCCGTCGAGATTGACGTCCAGCACGGCGACGTCCGGGGCCGCCTCGTCGAGCGCCGCGAAGGCATCCTCGATGCAGGCGACGTTGCGCACGACCTTGCAGCCGAGCTCGCGCAGGACGTCCTCGATGAGGAACGAGATGATGGCCTCGTCCTCCACGATGAGGACGCTCAGACGACGGAAGCTCGGATAGGACGGGTCTTCGCTTTCGTCCGACATCATCCCGGCGTCGACGACAATGGAATATCCATCGTACATCGCAGTCCGGAGGGATCCCAGTCAAGCACGGCGGTGCCGTGCAGCTGGCGGGCGAGGCCCTCGCGGACGAGCCGCGAGCCGAAGCCGGCCTGGGCGGGGGGCTGCGTCACGGGCGGGCCGCCGCGCTCCTCCCAAATGACCCGGACGGTCGGCACCTCGCCGCGATCCTCGACGCTCCAAGAGACCGTCACGTGGCCGGCCGCGACCGACAGCGCGCCGTGCTTCGCGGCGTTGGCGGCGAGCTCGTGGAACACCAGCGAGAGGGTCAGAGCGGCCTGAGCACCCAACCGGATGGTGTCGCCCGCGGCGCGCAGCCGGTCCGGACGGCCGTTGCAGCTCGGCGCGACGGCGCTCGCGACGATGGTTCCGAGATCGATCGGCTCCCACCGGCCGCGGGTGAGCTGGTCGTGCGCCCGGCTCAGCGCGACGAGGCGGCCCTCGAAATCGTCCTGCGCCTCGCGCGGCAGCCCGCATTTGCGGATCGTGTGGTCGGCGAAGGACTGCACGGTGGCGAGCGCGTTCCTGACCCGGTGATTGAGCTCGTTGAGGAGCGCGCGCTGCTGATGGTCGGCGCGCTTGCGCTCGGTGATGTCCTGGAAGCAACCGACGGCGCCGACCAGGGCGCCGTCCTCGGTGATCGGCTCGACATTGGCGAGCACGATGGCACGTCCCCCGTCGGAGCGCTCCAGCACGATCTCGCGGTCGCGCACCGGCTGGCCGGTCCGCATGAACTGACCCACCGGCGTGTCGGCGAGGCCGAGGTGATGATGGGCCGGGTCGGTGTCCCGCACCGGACGGGCCGGCCAGGCGGTCGGAGCGTCGTCGGTCACGACCGGCGAGCGGCCCCACATCTCGGCCGCCCGGCGGTTGCAGTGGACGATCGCGCCGGCGCCGTCGCAGAGATAGGCGGCGACCGGGAGCGCGTCGAGCATCTCCTTCCAGGAACTCAGCTTTCCGGACGCGACAGCAGATCCTCGACCGCCCGCGGCGGGCATGCTCACAGCGGCATCCATTGCGTGTCCTTCAAGGGGCGCGATCCTGGCGGAACCATGACCGCGCCACCAACGCACCAGTCGGCGATTGGTTCCGTCGTCCCGTGCCGCGGCCGGCCCGCCGGCCGACTACTCGGCCGGCACGATCCGGGGCCGCGCCGGGCGATCCGCCGGAACGTCGAGATCGCCGTCGGCGTTGCGACCGATCTCGGCACGCCACGGCCGCCACAGCTCGAGCCCGATCAGCACCGCGATCAACGTGGCGGCCAACCCCAGGGCGCCGCTCCAATAAGGAACACCGAGCAGGTCCGCGAAGGTGATCTTGCCCTGTCCCTGGCCCAGGAAGGTCGTCTTCAGCCACGGCTCGGCATACGAGAACGTCACGGCCCCGGCGAGCCCGCCGATCAGGGTGAAGATCGCGTCGCGATAGCCGGCGCCGATCTGCGCGAGCGTCGTCCCCGGGCAGGCGCCGGCGAGCGCGATGCCGATGCCGAGGATCAACCCGCCGACCACGTCGGCCGCGTAGAGCGCCGCCTTGGGCTGCAGCTTGACGATGCCGAGCCCGTTGAGGGCGGCGAGCACCACGGCACCGGTGGCGACCGCGGCGAGGAACATCTTCAGCATGACGAAGCTGCGCAACTGCATCTGCCCGACGATGATGCCGGGCTCGAAGACGCGCCCCTTCTCCAGCAGGAAGCCGAACACCACGCCCATGGCGAGACCGATCGGGACGGCGACGAACAGCGACATGGAACTCTCCTCCTCTCGGATCGACCGGACGGATCAGATGCGGCGCAGCAGCAGCATCGCGGTGGCGATGCCGCCGACGAACATGGCGGCAACCGCCACGGTCGAGCCGACGGCGAGCTGGGCGACGCCGGAGAGGCCGTGGCCCGACGTGCAGCCGTCGGCGAGGCGCGCCCCGAACAGCATGAGGAAGCCGGCCACGAAGGCGACCGCGTAGCGCACCGGCCGCGACGGCGTGCCGAGTGCCCGCGTCCAGATCGGCGACACGCCGCGGCGCAGCGACCCGGACAGGAACGCCGACAGGAAGGCGCCGATCGCGACGCCGACGACGAGCGCGACCTGCCACCAGTTCTTCGCCGTCGCGGCGACGTGCTTGGCCACGTAGTCGATCTTCAGGATCGACGGATCGACCAGACCGGCGAGGGTGCCGCCGATCGTGACGAAGGACGACGAGGCGCCGAGCGCGGTGTCGATCAGCAGGAAAGCCGGGATCTGCAGGAGGCCGATGAGGGCCCCGGCGACATAAGGGGACCAGGCACGGTCGGTGAGCGCGATCATGCGAGAAGCTCCGGGCGTGCGGCGCACCGGCTGCGCCGTCCCGGACAGTTTCTCATATTCGCAATTATGAAATCAAGAGCGCCGTGCCGGATGGCTCGGACCCGGAGGCGGAGTGCGCGCGGAACCCGGCGCGGGCGCCGGAGCGGACCTCACGGGAGACGCGGAAGCCTGATGCCCAAATCCGGATCGAGATCCACATTCGGCCGCCGGCCGAGGCGAAGGTGGGGCGGCGCGGCGTCGCCCGAGGCACGGGTTTCCGTCGACAGGCGCAGCCGACCGACCGCGAGCGTCACGCGCGCCACGGTCGGCGTGCCTTCGCCATCCTCGTTCGTCGTGTCCCGTCGGGAGCCGGGCATGGGAACCCTCCCGTGCGCGCCGGGCGGGCGCGCACGCTTCTGTCGTCGACTCGTCAGCGGAAGCCGGCGGCGGGGAACGCCTCACAACGTCACGACACGCCCGCGAACCGACGGGGTCAGGTTAATTGTTCGTTGGCGCGTGAACAGTCCGTTCGACTGCGATTCGTAAGATCACGCATCAAGGTTGCATCACCCTTCGTCACCCGCTCTGATGGTGCGAGGCGGAAACCCTGCCGCGGCGCGGTCCCTTGGCTCGGGCGGCGCGAAGCGCCGGCCCGCGTGCGCCGCGCCGGAATGCCGCCCGTGTCAGTCCTCGTCGGGTGCGTCCTCGATCGGGTCGTAGCGGGTCGCGTCGAAGCCGAGCAGGTTGAACGACTGCACCATGTGGGCCGGCAGCGGCGCCGTGACGTCGATGACGCCCTGGCGCGGATGCGGAATCACCAGCCGGCGCGCCATCAGATGGAGGCGGTTCTGGATGCCGCCCGGCAGCTCCCAGTTCTCGATCGAGAAGTACTTCGGATCGCCGACGATCGGGTGGCCGATGTGGGCGAGATGGGCGCGGAGCTGATGGGTGCGCCCGGTCACCGGCTTGAGCGACAGCCAGGCGAGGCGCTGCGCCGCCGTCTCGACGACGGCGTAGTAGGTGACGGCGTGGCTCGCCCCCTCCTCGCCGTGCTTGGCGATGCGCATCACGCTCTCGTCCTCGCGCTCCTCCTTGATCAGGAAGGTCGAGATGCGGCCCTGCCGCGGCTTCGGCACGCCGGCGGCCAGCGCCCAGTACACCTTTCGGGCGGAGCGGGAGCGGAAGCTGCCGGCGAGCGTCGAGGCGGCGAAGCGCGTCTTGGCGATCAGCAGGCAGCCGGCCGTGTCCTTGTCGAGCCGGTGGACGAGCCGCGGCCGCTGGCCGCGTGCATCGCGCAGCGCCTCCAGCATGCCGTCGACGTGTCGCGTCGTGCCCGAGCCGCCCTGCACGGCGAGCCCCATCGGCTTGTTGAGCACGAGGACGTCGGCGTCCTCGTAGAGGGTGATCGACTTCAGGAAGGCGCGGGTCTTCTCGTCGGCCTCCGAGGAGGCGCCGGAGGACTTCGGGCCGTCGAGCCGCAACGGCGGAACCCGCACGCTCTGGCCTTCGGCGAGCCGGTCCTTGGTGTCGACGCGCTTGCCGTTCACCCGCACCTCGCCCTTGCGGACGATGCGCTGGATGTGACTGAACGACAGACTCGGGAAATGCGCCTCGAAGAAGCGGTCGACCCGCATGCCGGATTCGTCGGCCGTCACCACGAGGGTCTGCACGGCGGTCGGCGGCGGGGCGCTCGTCTCGACCGGCGGCTCAGACGCGGCGGCGCGCTCGCTCGCGTCGCGCTCGACATCGTCACGCTCGACATCGTCGCGCTCGCGCCGGGTGCGCGGCCCGGTGTGGGGCGCCGCCGGGGGACGCGCACGCGGCGGCCGTCGAGCCCCCTCGCCTCGCTCCTCGCTTCGATCGTCGCGACGCTCCGGCCGGGCGCGACCGCCGCGCGGCCGCTCGCCGGCGGAGCGGGTGTCGTCGAAACGGCGCTCGTCGAAACGGCGATCGTCGCGACGCTCCTCGATCCCCTCGCCGAGAATCCGCTCGTCCGGCTCCGCCTCGCGCCGCTTGCCGGTCTTGATGAAACGCCGATCGGGCGCGGCGCGCTCCTTCTTGTTGCGGCCGGTGAGCGGACGATCGTCGCGGCGGAACCGGCCGTAGCCGGACGCCTCGCGTGCCTCGTCGCGGTCGCGGCGCGGCCCGCGGAACCCTTCGTCGCGCGTGCGCTTGGCGGCGCCTCCGCCGGCCCCGGCGGCGGCGCGCTTCGGCCCGCGCGTCCGCTTCGGCGCCTCGTCCCCGAAGCGCCCCGCCGGCCTGTCGCCGCCGAATTTCTCGCCACCGAACTTGCCGCCGCCCGGCCCCTTGCCGCCCTTGCCGGCACCACGGCCCGGCCCGCCGCTGCGGCCCGGCCCGCCAGTGCGCGAAAAACCGCCCCGATCGTGATCGCGCGGTCCGGCGATCTGTCGCTTTCCGCCCGGCTGCCGGGGTCCGCCGCTCCGCTTCAATGATCTATCCTCTTGTGCGGTCTCGACCGGTTGCGGGAGGTGTGAAACACGGCGAGAATTCTCACCGTGTCGCCACGAACGACATGAACGACGACGTAGGACAGCCCAGGAACGGAGAGAAGCCGGCTCCGCCCATCTCCGCTCGGCCGCCCTGAAAAAGGGAGGATGCGAAGCCGGGTGACGGAGTAAGCAAATCGCTCCACCAGACGACCCGCCGCGACCGGATCGTCCTGTGCCGCGTATTCGTAGATCGCCTCGATATGCCGCAACGCGCGCTTCGTATAGGTGATTTTCATCCGATCAGGCGAGCGAAAAAGGCCTTCACCTCCTCGTCGCTCGCGACCTCCTCGTCGTCCGACAAGGCCTCCTCGATTTCGGCACGCTGCTCCGGCGTGAGGTAGAACTGCGTATCGTCCTCTTCGAGGAAATCGAGCAGCAAAAACGCGGCCCGTTGCTGCCGCTCCTCTGACAGTCCCTTGATCTGCTCGATCGCTTCGCTCAGGCGCTTGTTCATCCGACCGCTCCGCCAATCCAACAGTGCCAATATAGGCCCTCTCCGCGGGCGAGGCGACCGGCCAAGGATACGTCCCTACCCCCCGCCCCGTTCCCGGCGCAGCTTCGCCCACCATTCCAGGCGCTTGCGGATGTCGCGCTCGAAGCCGCGCTCGACCGGGTGATAGAAGCTCTGGCGGCCGAGCGACTCGGGGAAGTAGTCCTGGCCCGAGAAGGCGTCCGGGGCGTCGTGGTCGTATTCGTAGCCCGCGGCGTAGCCCTCCTGCTGCATCAGCTTGGTCGGCGCGTTGAGGATGTGCTTGGGCGGCAGCAGCGAGCCGCCTTGCTTGGCCGCCCGCATCGCCGCGCCGTAGGCCTTGTAGGCGGCATTCGATTTCGGCGCGGTAGCGACGTAGATCACCGCGTTGGCGATGGCGAGCTCGCCCTCCGGGCTGCCGAGAAAGTCGTAGGCGTCCTTGGCGGCGTTGGCGACGACCAGCGCCTGCGGGTCGGCGAGGCCGATGTCCTCCACGGCCATGCGGACGATCCGGCGCGCCAGAAACAGCGGATCCTCGCCGGCGTCGACCATGCGGCAGAACCAGTAGAGCGCCGCGTCCGGATCCGAGCCACGCACGGACTTGTGCAGGGCCGAGATCAGGTTGTAGTGGCCGTCCTGGCTCTTGTCGTAGATGGGTGCGCGGCGCTGGACGATCTCCTGGAGGGTCGCGAGGTCGAACACCTCGTCCTTTCGGGCGGCCCGCCAGACTTCTTCCGCGAGCGTCAGCGAGGCGCGGCCGTCGCCGTCGGCCATGCGGATCAGCGCGGCGCGGGCCTCGGCATCGAGCGGGAGGGCGCGGCCCTCCGCGGCCTCGGCCCGCACCAGCAACTTCTCGACCGCCGCCGCGTCGAGCGAGCGGAACACCAGCACGCGGGCGCGCGACAGCAGCGCCGCGTTGAGCTCGAACGACGGATTCTCGGTGGTCGCGCCGACCAGCACGACGGTGCCGTCCTCCATCACGGGCAGGAAGGAGTCCTGCTGGGCGCGGTTGAAGCGATGCACCTCGTCGACGAACAAGAGCGTCCCCTGCCCCGTCTCGCGCCGCTCGCGCGCCGCGTCGAACACCTTCTTGAGGTCGGCGACGCCGGAGAACACGGCCGAGATCTGGACGAACTCCAGGTCCGTCGCATGCGCCAGCAGCCGCGCCACCGTGGTCTTGCCGGTGCCGGGCGGCCCCCAGAACACCAGCGAGCCGAGCGAACGTGTCTCGATCATCCGGGTCAGCGCGCCGTCCGGCCCGAGCAGGTGATCCTGGCCGACGACCGCGGCGAGCGACTGCGGGCGCAGCTTGTCGGCGAGCGGGCGCGGCGCGTCGTGATCGAGGCCGGCGGCCGCGAACAGCGAGGGAGACTCGGGCTTCTTGGCGCGGGTGGCCATGGGGCCTCAGTACGATCTGCGGTGGGCTGGCCCCACCGCCCGCTCATCCCCACGAAGGCAGGCATCCAGGGTTTCCGTGCCGTGTCGCCCGTGGGTTCCCGCCTTCGCGGGGACGAGCGGGCGTGACGGAGTCATCCCGCTGACGCCCACATCACCCGCCGAACACCACCGAGAGCGGCTTGCCCTCGCGCAGGATGGTGATGCGCCAGAGGCGGTTCTGCTGGCCGGCGGCGCGCTCGAGATCACGGCTCGTCACGATCTTCTCGCCGTTGATAGCGATCACCACGTCGCCCTTGCGGAAGCCGAGACCGCGGGCCGTGGAGTTCTCCTGCACCTCGACCACGGCGCAGCCCTGCAGCGTGACGTCGAGCCTCAGCTCCTCGGCGAGCGCCGGCGACAGGTTGGCGGCCGTGATGCCCTGGAACGGCGACCGCGACCGGATCGGGCGCGCGTCGCGCGGCCCGTCCGGCACCGTCTCGAGCGGGATCGCGACACGGATCTCGCGGCCGCTGCGCAGCACGCCGACCTGGGCTTGGCCGCCCGCGGCCTTCATGGCGAAGCGGTAGTCGAAGGCGTTGGGGTCTTCGACCTCGATGCCGTCGATGGCGACGATCAGGTCACCGGTGCGAAGCCCCGCGCGTTCCGCCGGGCTCTTGGCGACGACGGTACCGACCAGCGCGCCGGACGGCCGCTTGAGCCCGAAGGCCTCGGAGATCTCGGCCGTGACGGCCTGCAGCTTGGCGCCGAGCCACGGCCGGCGCACCACGCTCGAGCCGTGCTGGGCCGAGGCGAGCACCACCTTCACCATGTTGGCGGGGATCGCGAAGCCGATGCCCTGCGAGCCGCCCGAGCGCGAGAAGATCGCGGTGTTGATGCCGATCAGCTTGCCGGAGAGATCGACGAGCGCGCCGCCGGAGTTGCCGGGATTGATCGCGGCGTCGGTCTGGATGAAGAACTGATAGTCGGTGATACCGACCTGGGTGCGGGCGACGGCCGAGACGATGCCGTGCGTCACGGTCTGGCCGACGCCGAAGGGGTTGCCGATGGCGAGCACCAGATCACCCACCGCGAGCGCGTCGGAGTCGCCGAGCGGGATCGCCGGGAATTTCTCGGCGACCTCCTTCAGACGCAGCACCGCGAGATCGGAGCGCGCGTCCTTCAACACGATCTCGGCCTCGAACTCGCGCTTGTCGGCGAGCGAGACCTTCACCTGGTCCATGTTCTCGATGACGTGATTGTTGGTCATCACGAGGCCGCTCGGGTCGACGATGACGCCGGAGCCGAGCGAGCGTTGGACCTGCTCCTGCGGCCGCCCGCCGAAGAAACGGCGGAACACGGGGTCGTCCATCAGCGGGTGACGGTTCTCGACCACGCGGGCCGCGTAGACGTTGACGACCGCCGGGGTCACCCGCTTCACCACCGAGGCGAAGGAGAGCTTCATCTCCTGCACGGAGGTCGGGACGCGCCCCTCCTGGGCGGCCGCCGGCCCGGCCGCCAGCACGGCGAGAACGACGGCGAGCGATCCGAGACCCGAACGCAGGATGGACGGCATGGTGCGACTCCCAAGTCGAAATTCCGCGAACCATAGAGCCTCGAACCGCTCAAATGAAGGGCCGCGACGGCTCCGCCGGGGGCCGCTCCGTGTTGCGGACGCGGTGCGACGCAGCGGAAGGCGGGATCCAGGGTGACGAGCGCGATGTCCTCGTCGTGCCGCCCCTCGGCCCCGGCTCCGGACGCGTCAGGCCCGCGGGCTGTCACCCCTTGTCCGCGGCACGCGGCATCCGGAGCACGCGGCCTTCACTCCCGCGGCGGCAGGGTGCGCAGATAGGCGACCATGGCGTCGAGGTCGCCAGGCGTCATCCGGGCGTAGAAGCCGTAGCCCATCGGCGGCTTGAGCTTCGCGCCGTCGCGCGACACGCCTTGCGTGATGGCCCGCTTGATCTCGTCGTCGCTCCACGCGGCGAGGCCTTTCTGCGGATGCGACGTGATGTTGCGCGCGATCGACGTGCCCCATGGCCCGGCGAACTCCTGCCGGCCGGCGCCGATCGCGGAGACGTCGAGCTTCCCGTCGATCCGCGGCGTGTGGCACTCCATGCAGTGGCCGATGGTGACGAGGTACTCGCCGAGCTTCACCTTGTCGGAAAAGCTCGCCGGATCGGCCGGCTTGTTCGCGCCCGGCAACACCTCGCGCTCGAAAGGCGCGTTGTAGACGGGGGCCTCGACCTTGTTGGGCGACGCCTTCAAGCTCTTGAGATAGACGGCGATCGCCTTGCCGTCGGCCGGCGTCAGGACACCGTAGAAGCCGGTCGGCATCGGCGGCGCGAGCGGGACGCCGTTCGGCCGCACACCCCGGCGCAGCGCCGTCTCGATCTCGGCCTCGCTCCAGGTGCCGATGCCGTTCTGCTTGTCCGGGGTGATGTTCGAGCCGCGCACCCGAAAGGCCGGCGTGTCGAAGACCGGCGTGCCGCCCGAGAAGGCCCGCCCCAGGTCGGGGCCGTTCGCCCCCATCGGCGTGTGGCAGTTGTGGCAGGTCATCACCGTGTTGACGAGGTAGGCGCCGCGCTCGACGGCGGTCTGCGCCGCGGCCCCGGCGGTCCCGGCCACCATCGCGGCGACGGCCAGCCCCCCGAGCACCGTCTGTCGTCCGAGCATCGCGGATCTCCCCTTGCCGTTATGATCGATTGGCGTGGCTCATGGCAGGGAGGTTCGGCGATCGGCGACGGTTCGTCCATGCCTTTCCGGCCCGCCGTGCGAACCGGAGGCCAAGCAAGGCGCGCCGCACCGCGCCTGCATGAAAAAACGCGCCGCGGACAAAGGTCCGGGCGCGTCCGTTCGTCCAGGCGAAAGGCGCGACGACCCGCGCCTTTTGAAAATGATCAGGCCGCTTCGGCTTCGCTCGCCTCGGCGGTCGGGCCGGAGTCCTTGCCCTTCGCCGTGACGTCGCGGTCGACGAACTCGATGACGGCGACCGGGGCCGAATCGCCGTAGCGGAAGCCGGCCTTGAGGACGCGGGTGTAGCCACCCTGACGGTCCTTGTAGCGCGGGCCGAGGACGTCGAAGAGCTTCTTCACCATCGCGACGTCGCGCAGCTCGGCGATCGCCTGGCGGCGGGCGTGGAGGTCGCCGCGCTTGCCGAGCGTGACGAGCTTCTCGACGATCGGACGCAGATCCTTCGCCTTCGGCAGCGTCGTGACGATCTGCTCGTGCTTGATCAGCGCCGCCGCCATGTTGGCGAACATGGCGCGCCGATGCTCGGAGGTGCGGTTGAGCTTCCGGTGGGCGGAGCCGTGGCGCATGGTCGTATCCTCTATTTGGGCCCGTTCGACCGGCCCAGAATTCAGAGATATCCCCTCTCCCCTGCGGGGAGAGGGCTAGCGTGAGGGGGGACGGGCCTCGACGGATTTCGACGCCGGATCCCCCTCACCCGGACCGCTTCGCGGTCCGACCTCTCCCCACAGGGGAGAGGTGAAAAGCCACTCAGTAGTGGTCCTCGAAGCGCTTGGCGAGCTCCTCGATGTTCTCGGGCGGCCAACCGGGCACTTCCATACCGAGATGCAGGCCCATCTGCGCCAGCACCTCCTTGATCTCGTTGAGCGACTTGCGCCCGAAGTTGGGCGTGCGGAGCATCTCCGCCTCGGTCTTCTGAACGAGATCGCCGATGTAGACGATGTTGTCGTTCTTCAGGCAGTTGGCCGAACGCACCGAGAGCTCGAGCTCGTCGACCTTCTTGAGGAAGGCCGGCGGGATGCCGCCGAGGTCGTCGGCCAGCAGCATCGGCTGCTCGGCCCGCTTCGGCTCCTCGAAGTTGACGAAGACGTTGAGCTGGTCCTGCAGGATGCGGGCCGCGTAGGCGAGCGCGTCCTCGGGCGTCACGGCGCCGTTGGTCTCGATCGACAGAGTGAGCTTGTCGTAGTCGAGAATCTGGCCCTCGCGGGTGTTCTCGACCTTGTAGGAGACCTTCTTGACCGGCGAGTAGAGGCTGTCGACCGGGATCAGGCCGATCGGCGCGTCCTCGGGGCGGTTGCGCTCGGCCGGGACGTAGCCCTTGCCGGTGTTGACCGTGAACTCCATGCGGATCTCGGCGCCCTCGTCGAGATGGCACAGGATCAGCTCGGGGTTCAGGATCACCACGTCGCCGACGGTCTGGATGTCGCCGGCCGTGACGACCGACGGCCCCTGCTTCTTCACCACCATGCGCTTCGGGCCTTCGCCCTGCATCTTGATGGCGATGTCCTTGATGTTCAGCACGATGTCGGTGACGTCCTCGCGCACGCCGGCGATCGAGGAGAACTCGTGCAGGACGCCGTCGATGTGCACGGATTGCACGCTCGCGCCCTGCAGCGAGGACAGCAGGATGCGGCGCAGCGCGTTGCCGAGAGTGAGGCCGAAACCGCGCTCGAGCGGCTCGGCGACGACGGTCGCGAGGCGCTTGGGATCGGCGCCCGGGGTGACCTGCAGCTTGTTCGGCCGGATCAGCTCTTGCCAGTTCTTCTGAATTGTCACGTCATCACCCATCGGTAGGTGGCGCGGGGGCATCTACGCCGCGCGTCCCGCTCCGCCCGCGGGACGAAAAAGGCGGCGGCGGACCGCAATCGGTCCGCCGGAGCGTTCGAAATGTCAGACGCGACGTCGCTTGCGCGGCCGGCAGCCGTTGTGCGGGATCGGCGTCACGTCGCGGATCGAGGTGATCGTGAAGCCCGCCGACTGCAGCGCACGGAGCGCCGACTCGCGGCCCGAGCCGGGACCGGCGACCTCGACCTCGAGGGTGCGCATGCCGTGCTCCTGGGCCTTGCGGGCGCAGTCCTCGGCGGCGATCTGAGCCGCGTAGGGGGTCGATTTGCGCGAGCCCTTGAAGCCCATCGTGCCGGCCGACGACCACGCGATCGCGTTGCCCTGGGCATCCGTGATGGTGATCATCGTGTTGTTGAACGAGGCGTTCACATGCGCGACGCCCGAGGCGATGTTCTTGCGCTCGCGACGGCGGACGCGCGTGGCTTCTTTTCCCATTGTCGATCCTTCTGCGGCCCGGCCTCGACGCCCGGCCCGTCAAGTATCCCTGAAGACCTACGGTCCCGCTTACTTCTTCTTGCCGGCGATCGGCTTCGCCGGGCCCTTGCGGGTCCGCGCATTGGTGTGGGTGCGCTGGCCGCGCACCGGCAGGCCGCGCCGATGGCGCAGGCCGCGATAGCAGCCGAGATCCATCAGCCGCTTGATGTTCATCGAGACCTCGCGCCGCAGATCGCCCTCGACGAGGTAGTCGCGGTCGATCACCTCGCGGATCTGCAGAACCTCGTTGTCGGTCAGCTGCGACACCCGGCGCTCGACCGGGATCCCGACCTTCTCGATGATCTCCTGGGCCTTCGCCGGCCCGATCCCGTGGATGTACTGCAGACCAATCAGCACGCGCTTGTTGGTCGGAATATTGACGCCAGCGATACGGGCCAAGGCCGCAGCTCCTTCTTCCCCCGGCTCACCGGCCGGTGTGTTCCGATTCGGTCACGCGCCGCCGATAAGCGCGAAAACGACGCCATTCCCCGACCTCCGGGGCGCGGCGCCGTCCATGAGTTCTTCCGACTGGGAACGCAGTATGTAAGGATTCCTGCGGAACCCGTCAACCACTGCGCGCCAACCGGCGCGTGTCCGGACGCTGCCGGCCCGGCCGCCGCCGGGACCGGACCGTCCGGCCCGCCCTATCGTACCGCCGCCGGGGTGGATCGGCTGTCCCCGGCCGCCGTCTTCAGCACCGCGTCGATCGCCTTGCTGACGTCCGCGATGGGCGCCATGCCGTCGATCGTTCGCAGCTTGCCCTTGCCCTCGTAATACGCCGCGAGCGGCGCCGTCTGGGACCGATAAGCCTCCAGCCGGGTCTTGAGGGCGTCGGCATTGTCGTCGGCCCGCAGCGGCTCGCCGCGCGCCGTCATCTCGCGAACCCGCTTCTCGACCCGGTCGAGCAGCGCCTTCTCGTCGACCTTCAGCTCGACCACGGCGTCGAGCTGAAGGCCCTTCTCGGCCAGCATCGTCTCCAGCGCCTCGGCCTGCGGAACGGTCCGCGGGAAACCGTCAAGTATGAAGCCGTTGGCGGCGTCGGGCTCGGCGATCCGGTCCGCCACGATGGCGACCACCACCTCGTCCGGCACCAGGTCGCCCCGGGCCATGATGTCCTTGGCCTTGAGGCCGACCGGGGTGCCCGCCTTGACGGCGGCGCGCAGCATGTCCCCGGTCGAGAGTTGGACGATCTTCCACGCCTCGACGAGGTGCTGGGCTTGGGTGCCCTTGCCGGCGCCCGGCGGTCCGAGAAGGATCAGTCTCATCGACGTCGACCTCTCAGCTTGGATTTCTTGATCAGGCCTTCGTACTGGTGAGCCAGCAGATAGCCCTGGATCTGGGCGACCGTGTCCATGGTGACGCTGACCACGATCAGGAGCGAGGTGCCACCGAAGTAGAAGGGCACCGAGGCGTAGGAGATCAGGATCTCCGGGATCAGGCAGACGACCGACAGATAGGCGGCGCCGACCACGGTGATGCGCGACAGGACGTGGTCGATGTACTCGGCGGTGCGCTCGCCGGGGCGAATGCCCGGGATGAAGCCGCCGTGCTTCTTCAGGTTCTCGGCCGTCTCGGTCGGGTTGAACACGATCGCCGTGTAGAAGAAGGCGAAGAAGACGATCAGCCCGATATACAGCACGAGGAACAGCGGACGACCGTGGCCGAGCTGGGTGGTGATGATGTTCAGCCACTCCGGCCCCTGCCCCGCGTTCAGGTTGGCGACCGTGGTCGGCAACAGCAGCAGCGACGAGGCGAAGATCGGCGGAATGACGCCCGAGGTGTTGAGCTTGAGCGGCAGATGCGAGGTCTGCCCCTCGAACATGCGGTTGCCGATCTGACGCTTCGGGTACTGGATCAGCAGCCGGCGCTGGGCCCGCTCCATGAAGACGATGAAGCCGATCACGACGACCGACATGACCATGATCAGGAGGATCACGCCCGTCGACATGGCACCCTGACGCCCGAGCTCGAACATGCCGACGAGCGCGCCGGGCAGCTCGGCGACGATGCCGGCCATGATGATCAGCGAGATGCCGTTGCCGATGCCGCGCGCCGTGATCTGCTCGCCGAGCCACATCAGGAACATGGTGCCGCCGGTGAGCGTGATCACCGTCGAGATGCGGAAGAACCAGCCCGGATCGGTGACCACCGAGCCCGCGCCCTCGAGGCCGACCGAGATGCCGTAGGCCTGGAAGACCGACAGGATCACGGTGAGGTAGCGAGTGTACTGGTTGATGACCTTGCGGCCCTGCTCGCCTTCCTTCTTCAGGTTCTCGAGCGTCGGCGAGACCGTCGTCAGGAGCTGGACGATGATCGAGGCCGAGATGTACGGCATGATGTTCAGCGCGAAGATCGCCATCCGGTGGATGCCGCCGCCCGCGAACATGTTGAACATGCCCAGGATGCCGCCCGCCTGGGTGCGGAAGATCTGCTCCCACTGCCCCGGATCGATGCCGGGCAGCGGGATGTAGGTGCCGAGCCGGTAGACGAGCAGCGCCCCGAGCGTGAACCAGATACGCTTCTTGAGCTCCTCGGCCTTGGCGAAGGCCGAGAAGTTGATGTTCGCCGCGAGTTGCTCTGCTGCAGAAACCATGTCGAGGCTCCGGTTGCCGCCCTTGCCGGTGCGACCGGCCGGCGTGTCCCGCTATATGGGGATCAGCCGGCCTGTTCGCCCGTCGATTCAGCGGCCCCTTGGCGCGGCGCCAGCACCTTGACGGTGCCGCCGAGCTTCTCGACCGCCGCGACCGCCGAGGCCGTGGCACCGTGGACCTCGAACTGGAGCTTCGCGGTGAGCGTGTCGGCGCCGTTGCCGAGCAGCCGGACGCCGTCACGGGCGCGCCGCAGCACACCGGCCTTCACCAGCGCGGCGACGTCGACCACGGCGGCCGCGTCGAGCCGGCCCTTGTCGACGGCGAGCTGGACCCGGCCGAGATTCACCTCGTTCAGGTCGAGCGCGAAGATGTTGTTGAAGCCGCGCTTCGGCAGGCGCCGATGCAGCGGCATCTGGCCGCCCTCGAACCCCTTGATGGCGACGCCGGTGCGCGCGGTCTGGCCCTTGCCGCCGCGGCCGCCGGTCTTGCCCTTGCCGGAGCCGATGCCGCGACCGACGCGCATGCGCGACTTGCGGGCCCCGGCCTTGTCGGCGATCTCGTTGAGCTTCATGACGATTCCTCAAGTCTTCGGGGTCGCGCAAGTCGTGCGGCGCCCGCATCGGGCGGCCGGACCGGCCGGGGACGCGCCCCGGCCGCGACCGAACTCACTCTTCGACCACCCGGACCAGGTGGTGGACCTTGTTGATCATGCCGCGCACCGACGGGGTGTCCTCGAGCTCGGACACCCGGCCGATCCGATTGAGGCCGAGGCCGATCAGCGTCTCGCGCTGGTCGTGCCGGCGGCGGATCGGGCTGCCGGTCTGTTCGACCTTGATGGTCTTGGTTTCGCTCGCCATGCTGGTTCTCCCGGCCGTCAGTCGGTGACGGTCTCGTCGGCGCCCTCGCGGCGACGCGACTGCAGGGCCGAGACCTTGATGTTGCGCCGGGCGGCGACGGAGCGCGGCGAGTCCTGGTGCTTGAGCGCGTCGAAGGTCGCCCGCACCATGTTGTACGGGTTCGACGAGCCGAGCGACTTGGCCACCACGTCCTGCATGCCGAGCGTCTCGAAGACGGCGCGCATCGGGCCGCCCGCGATGATGCCGGTGCCCGCAGGCGCGGCACGCAGGAACACCTTGCCGGCGCCGTGGCGACCGGCCACGTCGTGGTGCAGGGTCCGGCCCTCGCGCAACGGCACCCGGATGAGGCCGCGCTTGGCCGCGTCGGTCGCCTTGCGGATCGCCTCCGGCACCTCGCGGGCCTTGCCGTGGCCGAAGCCGACCCGGCCCTTCTGGTCACCGACCACGACCAGCGCCGCGAAGCCGAAGCGCCGGCCGCCCTTCACCACCTTGGCGACGCGATTGATGTGGACGAGCTTGTCGGTGAACTCGCTGTCCCGCTCCTCGCGGTCGCGTCCGTGCTCACGAGCCATGTGAAACCGTCTCCCTCGGGCGATCGCCCGTCATCGCCCTTAGAAATTCAGCCCGCCCTCGCGGGCGCCGTCGGCCAGCGCCTTGACGCGGCCGTGATAGATGTAGCCGCCGCGATCGAAGACCACGTCCTTGACGCCCTTGGCGACGGCCCGCTCCGCGACGAGCTTGCCCACCACCTTGGCGGCGTCCTTGTCGGCCCCGGTCTTGAGGCTCGACCGGAGATCCTTCTCCAGCGTCGAGGCGGACGCCACGGTCACGCCTTTCAGGTCGTCGATGACCTGCGCGTAAATATGCTGGGACGAACGGAACACCGAAAGCCGCAGCCGGTCGCCGGCCGCCGCCTTGATGGCCCGGCGGACGCGGCTGGTGCGCCGCGCCGTCTTGATATTGAGCCTGGACATCGTGCGCTCCGCTATTTCTTCTTGCCTTCCTTGCGGAAGATGTATTCGCCGGCGTACTTGACGCCCTTGCCCTTGTAGGGCTCCGGCGGCCGATAGGCGCGGATCTCGGCCGCCACCTGCCCGACCTTCTGCTTGTCGATGCCGCTGATCACGACCTCGGTCGGCTTCGGCGTCGCGATCGCGATCCCGTCCGGGATCGGATAGAGCACGTCGTGGCTGAAGCCGAGGGCGATCTGCAGGTTCTTGCCCTGCACGGCGGCGCGATAGCCGACGCCGACGATCTCGAGCTTCTGCTCGAAGCCCTTGCTCACGCCCGTGAACATGTTCGAGACGAGCGTGCGCGAGGTGCCCCACATGGAGCGCGCCCGCTTGGTCTCGTTGCGCGGATCGACCTTCACGGACCCCTGCTCCATCGTCACGACGATCTCGTCGGGAAGCACGAGCTGGAGGGCCCCCTTCGGGCCCTTGGCCTTGACGGTCTGGCCTTCGATATTGGCGGTCACTCCGGAGGGGACCGGCACCGCCTTCTTGCCGATGCGAGACATGCCGGCTCCCTTTAGAACACGGTGCAGAGAATCTCGCCGCCCACGTTCGCGTCGCGCGCGGCGTGGTCGGCCATGACGCCCTTCGGGGTCGACACGATGGCGACACCGAGGCCGTTGTTGATCCGCGGCAGCGCCTTGACGGAGGCGTAGACGCGGCGGCCGGGCTTCGACACGCGGGCGATCTCGCGGATCACCGGGGTGCCGTCGAAATACTTCAGCTCGATCTCGAACTCGGTCCGCCCGTCGGCGTGCTCGGTGGTCGAGAAGTCGCGGATGTAGCCCTCGCTCTTGAGAACCTCGAGCACGCTCGCGCGCAGCTTCGAGCCGGGGGTCGACACCTTCGACTTGGCGCGCATCTGGGCGTTGCGGATGCGGGTGATCATATCGCCGATCGGATCGTTCATGGCGACGCCCTCCTCACCAGCTCGACTTGAGGAGGCCCGGGATCAGGCCCTTGGAACCGAGCTCGCGCAGCGCGATGCGGCTCATCTTCAGCTTGCGATAATAGGCACGCGGGCGCCCCGTCACCTCGCAACGGTTGCGGATGCGGGTCTTCGAGCCGTTGCGCGGCATCTCGGCGAGCTTCAGGGTCGCGGCGAAGCGCTCCTCCATCGGCTTGTCCTTGTCGTTGGCCTCGGCCTTCAGCCGGGCCCGCTTCGCCGCCTGCTGGGCGACGAGCTTGCGCCGGTGCTCGTTCTTCTCGACAGAGCTCTTCTTCGCCATTCGATGCTCCTAACTCCGCGTCTGAGACGGGCTGTCGGTCCGTCTCACTGCCGGAACGGGAAATTGAAAGCGGCCAGGAGGGCGCGGCCCTCCGCGTCGCTGCGCGCCGTGGTGCAGACCGTGATGTCCATGCCCCACACCTCGGCGACCTTGTCGTAGTCGATCTCGGGGAAGATGATGTGCTCCTTCACCCCGAGCGTGTAGTTGCCGCCGCCGTCGAAGCTCTTCGGATTGAGCCCGCGGAAATCCCGCACGCGCGGCAGCGCGATGTTGATGAGCCGGTCGACGAACTCGTACATCCGATCCTTGCGCAGCGTGACCTTGCAGCCGATCGCCTGCCCCTCGCGGACCTTGAAGGTGGCGATCGACTTGCGCGCCTTGGTGATGACCGGGCGCTGGCCCGAGATCAACGCCAGATCGGCGGCCGCCTGCTCGACCTTCTTGCGGTCCGCCACGCCCTCGCCGACGCCCATGTTGATCACGATCTTGGTGATCTTCGGAACCTCGAACTGGTTCTTGTAGGCGAACTGCTCGGTCAGCTTCTTCTTGACCACCTGGTCGTACTGAACCCGCAGACGCGACGGGCCCTTCGACGCCTCGACCTCGCCGGCCGCGGCCGCCTTCGGGGCGGCGCTCTTGGCGGCCTTGGCGGCGGCCTTCTCGGCCTTCGGATTCGGAGCGGCCGGATGCGCGCCCTTGGCGCCCTTCGCGTCCGGCTTGGCGCCCTTCTTGGCGTCCTTCTTGTCCTCAGCCATTGATCTCGGCTCCCGAACGCTTCGCGAAACGGACCTTCTTGCCGTCCGCCAGAATCTTGAATCCGATGCGGGTCGGCTTGCCGTCCTTCGGATCGGCGACCGCCAGGTTGGAGAGGTGCACGGGCGCCTCCTTGGAGATGATGCCGCCCTCCTGCTGAGCGGACTGGCGCTGGTGCCGCTTGACCATGTTGACGCCGCGCACGAGCGCACGGTTCTCGGTCGGACGGACCTCGATCACCTCGCCGGTGCGGCCCTTGTCGCGTCCGGTGAGAACGACGACCTTGTCGCCCTTGCGGATCTTCGCAGCCATCACAGAACCTCCGGGGCGAGCGAAATGATCTTCATGTGGTTCTTGGCGCGGAGCTCGCGCGGCACCGGTCCGAAGATGCGGGTGCCGACCGGCTCCATCTGGGCATTGATCAGGACGGCCGCGTTCCGGTCGAACCGGATGGCCGAGCCGTCGGCACGACGGATGTCCTTCGCCACACGGACGACGACCGCCTTCATGACGTCGCCCTTCTTCACGCGGCCGCGCGGGATCGCCTCCTTCACGGACACCACGATGACGTCCCCGATGGTCGCGTACTTGCGCTTCGAGCCGCCCAGCACCTTGATGCACATGACGCGGCGCGCGCCGGAATTGTCCGCCACATCGAGATTGGTCTGCATCTGGATCATGATGAGCCGCCTTGTTCTTTCGTTATGGAGCGCGCGGCCTTACTTCGCGCGCTTCTCGCCCTGGACGACCGACCACCGCTTCAGCTTGGAGATCGGACGATGCTCCTCGATCCACACGGTGTCGCCCACGGCGTACTGGTTGGTCTCGTCGTGCGCGTGGTACTTCTTGGAGCGCCGGACGGTCTTCTTCATCACCGGGTGCGTGAAGCGACGCTCCACCCGCACGATGACGGTCTTGTCCTGCTTGTCGCCCACCACGACACCCTGCAGCATGCGCTTCGGCATCGTCGTTCTCCTTACTTCGTACCGGCGGCTGCGCGCTTCGCCTGCGCCACCGTCTTGATCCGGGCGATGTCGCGGCGGACCTGCCGCACCCGCGAGGTGTTCTCGAGCTGACCCGTCGCCTTCTGGAAGCGCAGGTTGAACTGCTCCTTCTTCAGCTTCAGAAGCTCGTCGTCGAGCTGATCGACCGTCATGGTGCGGAAGTCTTCGATCTTGGCCATGGCGTGTCCGTTCCCTACTCGGCGATGCGCTCGATGAAGCGAGTCTTGATCGGCAGCTTGGCGGCCGCCAGCGTGAGCGCCTCGCGGGCGATCTCGATCGACACGCCGTCGACCTCGAACAGGATGCGGCCGGGCTTCACGCGCGCCACCCAGTACTCGGGCGCGCCTTTGCCCGAGCCCATTCGGACCTCGAGCGGCTTCTTGGAGATCGGCACGTCCGGGTAGATCCGGATCCACACCCGGCCGGCGCGCTTCATGTGGCGCGTCATCGCCCGGCGGGCCGCCTCGATCTGGCGGGCCGTGATCCGCTCCGGCGCCATCGCCTTGAGGCCGAACTGGCCGAACGCCAGGGTCGTGCCGCTGGTCGCAACACCTTTGATGCGGCCCTTGTGCGCCTTGCGGAACTTCGTGCGCGCTGGTTGCAGCATGGATCGTCGCCTTTCTTATGTCCTTGTGCGACCGCGCGTCACGCCGCGTCGCGCCGCGGACGGCCCGAGCCGCCGCCGGCGTCGGCCTCGGCCGCGCGCTTGTCCTGCGCCATCGGATCGTGCTCGAGGATCTCGCCCTTGAAGATCCACACCTTCACGCCGCAGGTGCCGTAGGTGGTGAACGCCGTGGCGACGCCGTAGTCGACGTCGGCGCGCAGCGTGTGCAGCGGCACGCGACCCTCGCGGTACCACTCCATGCGGGCGATCTCGGCGCCGCCGAGACGGCCGGAGCAGTTGATGCGGATGCCTTCGGCACCGAGACGCATCGCCGACTGCACGGCACGCTTCATGGCGCGACGGAAGGCGACGCGACGCTCGAGCTGCTGGGCGATCGACTCGGCGACGAGCTGCGCATCGAGCTCCGGCTTGCGGATCTCGACGATGTTGAGCACGACGTCCGAGTTGGTCAGCGCCGCGACCTTGCGCCGGAGCTTCTCGATGTCGGCGCCCTTCTTGCCGATCACCACGCCCGGCCGGGCCGAGTGGATGGTGACGCGGCACTTGCGGTGCGGGCGCTCGATGACGATGCGCGACACGGCGGCCTGCTTGAGCTGCTTGAGCAGCTCGGTCCGGATCGCCATGTCCTCGTGCATCAGCTTGCCGTACTCGTTCTTGCCGGCGAACCAGCGCGAATCCCAGGTACGGTTGATCCCGAGGCGCAGCCCGATCGGATTGACCTTCTGACCCATGGGGCTCTCCTCAGGATGCGGCGGCTTCGACCTGACGAACCACGATCGTCAGGTGCGAGAACGGCTTCAGAATCTTGCCCGAGCGACCACGGCCGCGCGGAACGAAGCGCTTGATCACCAGCGCCTTGCCCACGTGCGCTTGCGACACGATCAGATCGTCGATGTCGAGGTCGTGGTTGTTCTCGGCGTTGGCGATCGCCGACTGCAGGCACTTGCGGACGTCGCGGGCGATGCGCTTGCGCGAAAACTCGAGGTCGGCAAGCGCAGTCTGCACCTTCTTGCCGCGAATGAGCTGCGCGACCAGATTGAGCTTCTGCGGGGAGACCCGGAGCATCCGGGCCACCGCCTTCGCCTCGTTGTCCGGGAGGCTGCGGGGACGTGCTGTCTTGCTCATCTCTCGTTCCCTCGCCTCACGCCCGCTTGGCTTTCTTGTCGCCGGAGTGGCCGTGGAACGTGCGGCTCGGCGAGAACTCGCCGAACTTGTGCCCGACCATCTCCTCGGTCACCAGAACGGGGACGTGCTTGTGGCCGTTGTGGACCCCGAAGGTCAGCCCGACGAACTGCGGCAGAATCGTCGACCGCCGGGACCAGATCTTGATCACGTCGTGACGGCCGGACGAGCGGGCGGCTTCCGCCTTCTTGAGCAGATAGCCGTCGACGAACGGGCCTTTCCAGACGGAGCGCGCCATCTCGTGCTTCCTTACTTCTTCTTCCGCGCGTGGCGGCTGGAAACGATGAACTTCGTGGTGCTCTTGTTCTTGCGGGTCTTCTTGCCCTTGGTCGGGAAGCCCCACGGAGACACCGGATGCCGGCCGCCCGAGGTGCGGCCTTCGCCGCCGCCGTGCGGGTGATCGACGGGGTTCATCGCGACGCCGCGGTTGTGCGGCCGCTGACCGAGCCAGCGGGACCGTCCCGCCTTGCCGATCGAGGTGTTCATGTGGTCCGGGTTCGACACCGCACCGACGGTCGCCATGCAGCGGCCGTGCACCAGGCGCTGCTCGGACGAGTTCATGCGCAGGATGACGTAGTCGCGGTCGCGGCCGACGATCTGCGCATAGGTGCCGGCCGAGCGGGCGATCTGGCCGCCCTTGCCGATCTTCAGCTCGACATTGTGCACGATCGTGCCGATCGGCATCGAGGCGAGCGGCATCGCGTTGCCCGGCTTCACGTCGACCCGCTCGCCGGAGACGACCGTGTCGCCGGGACCGAGGCGCTGCGGCGCCAGGATGTAGGCGAGCTCGCCGTCCTGATACTTGATCAGCGCGATGAAGGCCGAGCGGCCCGGATCGTACTCGATCCGCTCGACGGTCGCCGGCTGGTCGTGCTTCGACCGCTTGAAGTCGACGAGGCGCAGCGACTGCTTGTGGCCGCCGCCGCGGAACCGCACCGTGGTGCGGCCGAGATTGTTGCGGCCGCCCGACGAGCTCTTGCCGACCGTCAGCGCCTTGACGGGCTTGCCCTTGTAGAGGCCGGAGCGATCGACCAGAACGAGCTGACGCTGGCCCGGAGTGGTCGGCTTGTAAGTCTTGAGTGCCATCGCCGTTTCCTCAGAGCCCGGTGGTCACGTCGATCCGGTGCCCCTCCTCGAGGGTCACGATCGCCTTCTTGACGTCCGAGGTCTCGCCCTTCACGCCGCGGAAGCGGCGCACCTTGCCCTTGCGGATCAGCGTGTTGACGGCCTTGACCTTGACGTCGAAGAGCTTCTCCACCGCGTCCTTGATCTGCGGCTTGGTGGCGGTCTTGCGGACGTTGAAGAGCACCTGGTTGTGCTCGGACGCGACGGTGGCCTTCTCGGTGATGATCGGGCTGACGATCACGTCGTAGTGGCGCGGGTCTCGGGTGCTCATTTGAAGCGCGCCTCCAGCGCATCGACCGCGGCCCGCGTCAGCACGAGCGTGTTCCGACGCAGGATGTCGTAGACGTTGATGCCCTGGATCGGCAGCACGTCGATGTTCGGGATGTTGCGGGCCGCCAGCGAGAACTTCGACTCGAGCTCGGCTCCGTCGATGATCAGCGCGTTGGCCAGCCCGAGCTTCTCGAACCGCGCCTTGAGCGTCTTCGTCTTGCCGTCGTCGAGCGCCGCCTTGTCGAGCACGACGATGCCGCCGTCCTTCGCCTTGGCGGAGAGGGCATGGCGCAGCGCCAGCGCCCGCACCTTCTTGGGCAGGTCGATCGCATGGCTGCGCGGCTGCGGGCCGAAGGCGCGGCCGCCGCCGCGGAACTGCGGCACGCGGGCGGAGCCGTGACGGGCGCTGCCGGTGCCCTTCTGCTTGTACATCTTCTTGCCGGTCCGCCAGATCTCGGCGCGGTTCTTGACCGCGTGGGTGCCGGCCTGGCGGCGCGACAGCTGCCAGACGATGCAGCGCTGGATCAAATCGGCGCGCGGCTCGAGACCGAAGATCTCGGCCGACAGATCGACCGAGCCGGCGGTGTCGCCGTCGAGGGTGGTGACCTTGAATTCCATCTTACGCTCCCTCGCCCGGGGCCGCAGCCTCGGTCGCCTCGCCGGCCGGGGCCGCGCCGTTCGCCGCACCGTCCTCGGTCGGCAGACGGAACTTGCCCGGACGCGGGGCGTCCTTCGGCAGCGACTTCTTCACGGCGTCGCGCACCGTGATCCAGCCGCCCTTGACGCCCGGCACGGCGCCCTCGACCAGAATGAGGCCGCGCAGGACGTCCGTCTGAACCACCTTGAGGTTCAGCGTGGTCACCCGCTCGACGCCGAGATGGCCCGCCATCTTCTTGTTCTTGAAGGTCTTGCCCGGATCCTGCCGGCCGCCGGTCGAACCGTGCGAACGATGCGAGATCGACACGCCGTGCGTGGCGCGCAGGCCGCCGAAGTTCCACCGCTTCATCGGGCCGGCGAAGCCCTTGCCGGTCGAGGTGCCGGTCACGTCGACGAACTGGCCGACCACGAAGTGGTCCGCCGTGATCTCGGCGCCGACCGGGATCAGCGCGTCGTCACCGACGCGGAACTCGGCCATCTTGCGCTTCGGCTCGACCTTCGCCACGGCGAAGTGACCGCGCTCGGCCTTCGGCGTGTTCTTCGGCTTGCGGACACCCGAGCCGAGCTGCATGGCGACGTAGCCGTTCTTGTCCTTGGTGCGGTGGGCGACGACCTGGCAATTGGCCAGCCGGAGCACCGTGACGGGCACGTGCTCGCCCCCGTCCGTGTAGACGCGGGTCATCCCGACCTTCTGTGCGATCACACCGGAACGCATCGTTCTCGTCCCTTTCTGCGCTCTGCCGTGCCGCGCCTTAGAGCTTGATCTCGACGTCGACGCCGGCGGCGAGGTCGAGCTTCATCAGGGCGTCCACGGTCTGCGGGGTCGGATCGACGATGTCGAGCAGCCGCTTGTGAGTACGCATCTCGAACTGCTCGCGGCTCTTCTTGTCGACGTGCGGCGAGCGGTTGACGGTGAACTTCTCGATCTTGGTCGGCAGCGGGATCGGCCCGCGAACCTGCGCGCCCGTCCTCTTGGCCGTCGCCACGATCTCGCGCGTCGAGGCGTCGAGAATCCGGTGGTCGAACGCCTTGAGGCGAATTCTGATGTTCTGGCCGTTCATGGTCTTCTCTGCCTCGATAGGCGCGAGGAGTGACTGCGAGGGGCGAATAGTGAGTAGCGAGTAGCGAGTAGCGAACGCCGTTCGCTACTCTCCATTCGCTATTCGCCGCTCACTCGATGATGCTGGCGACGACGCCGGCGCCGACCGTGCGGCCACCCTCACGGATGGCGAAGCGCAGCTTCTCCTCCATGGCGATCGGCACGATGAGCTCGACCGTCATGGCGATGTTGTCGCCCGGCATCACCATCTCGGTGCCTTCCGGCAGATGCACGACGCCGGTCACGTCGGTGGTGCGGAAGTAGAACTGCGGGCGGTAGTTGGTGAAGAACGGCGTGTGGCGACCGCCCTCCTCCTTGGTGAGGATGTAAGCCTCGGCCTTGAACTTGGTGTGCGGCTTCACCGAGCCCGGCTTGCACAGCACCTGGCCGCGCTCGACGTCCTCGCGCTTGGTGCCGCGCAGCAGGCAGCCGACGTTGTCGCCCGCCTCGCCCTGGTCGAGCAGCTTGCGGAACATCTCGACGCCGGTGACCGTGGTCTTGACGGTCGGCTTGATGCCGACGATCTCGACTTCCTCGCCGACCTTCACGACGCCGCGCTCGATACGGCCGGTCACCACGGTGCCGCGGCCGGAGATCGAGAACACGTCCTCGACCGGCATCAGGAAGGGTTGGTCCTTCGGACGATCCGGCTGCGGGATGTAGTCGTCGACCGCCGCCATCAGCTCCAGGATCGCGTTCTTGCCGAGCTTCTCGTCCTTGCCCTCGAGCGCCATCAGGGCCGAGCCCTTGATGATCGGGATCTTGTCGCCCGGGAAGTTGTACTTGGAGAGGAGCTCGCGAACCTCAAGCTCGACGAGCTCGAGCAGCTCCGGATCGTCGACCATGTCGACCTTGTTCATGAACACGACCAGGGCCGGCACGCCGACCTGGCGGGCGAGCAGGATGTGCTCGCGGGTCTGCGGCATCGGGCCGTCGGCGGCCGACACGACCAGGATCGCGCCGTCCATCTGGGCCGCGCCCGTGATCATGTTCTTCACGTAGTCGGCGTGCCCGGGGCAGTCGACGTGCGCGTAGTGGCGCTTCTGCGTCTGGTACTCGACGTGCGCGGTCGAGATGGTGATGCCGCGCGCCTTCTCTTCCGGAGCCTTGTCGATCTGGTCGTAAGCCGTGAACGTCGCGCCGCCCGTCTCGGCGAGAACCTTCGTGATCGCGGCCGTCAGCGTCGTCTTGCCGTGATCGACGTGCCCGATCGTGCCGATGTTGCAGTGGGGCTTGTTACGTTCGAACTTCTCTTTGGCCATCGGGACTCTCCGTTGCCTCTGGTCGTCTCTGTCGTTGCGGTCGTGGTGGTCAGGCCGGTCGCACTCAGGCGAACTTGGCCTGGACCTCCTGAGCCACGTTGTTCGGAACCTGCTCGTAGTGGTCGAACTGCATGGTGAACGTGGCGCGTCCCTGCGACATCGACCGCAGGGTGTTGACGTAGCCGAACATGTTGGCGAGCGGCACCATCGCGTTCACGACGTTGGCGTTGCCACGCATGTCCTGGCCCTGGATCTGGCCGCGGCGGGAATTGAGATCCCCGATGACCGAGCCCGTGTATTCCTCGGGCGTCACGACCTCGACCTTCATGATCGGCTCGAGCAGCACCGACCCGCCCTTCTGCAGGGCTTCGCGCAGCGCGGCGCGCGACGCGATCTCGAACGCGAGCGCCGACGAGTCGACGTCGTGGAACTTGCCGTCGATGAGCGACACCTTGAGGTCGACCACCGGGAAGCCGGCGAGCACGCCGGAGCCGAGGACCGAGTTGAGGCCCTTCTCGACGCCCGGGATGTACTCCTTGGGCACCGCGCCGCCGATGATCGCGTTCTCGAACGTGAAGCCGGAGCCCGGCTCGGTCGGCTCGACCTGGATCTTCACGCCGGCGAACTGGCCGGAGCCGCCGGTCTGCTTCTTGTGCACGTACTCGATCGTGACCGGCTTGGTGACCTTCTCGCGATAGGCCACCTGCGGCGCGCCGATGTTGGCCTCGACCTTGTAGGTGCGCTTGAGGATGTCGACCTTGATGTCGAGATGCAGCTCGCCCATCCCCTTGAGGATGGTCTGGCCGGATTCGGTGTCGGTCGACACGCGGAAGGACGGATCCTCGGCCGCGAGCTTGGCCAGCGCGACGCCGAGCTTCTCCTGGTCGGCCTTCGACTTCGGCTCGATCGCGATCTCGATGACGGGGTCCGGGAACTCCATCTTCTCGAGGATCACCTGGTTGTTCGGATCGCACAGCGTGTCGCCGGTGCGAGCCTCCTTCAGGCCGGCCAGCGCGACGATGTCGCCCGCATAGGCTTCCTTGATGTCCTCGCGGTTGTTGGCGTGCATCAGCAGCATGCGGCCGATGCGCTCCTTGCGCTCGCGCGTCGAATTCACGACGCCGGTGCCCGACTGGAGGATGCCCGAGTAGATGCGGCAGAACGTGATGGTGCCGACGAAGGGGTCGTCCATGATCTTGAAGGCGAGCGCGGCCAGCGGCTGGCCGTCCTCGGGCGGACGCACCACCTCGTTGCCCTTGGGATCGAGCCCCTTGATGGCCGGCACGTCGATCGGCGACGGCAGGAAGTCGACGACGGCGTCGAGCAGCGGCTGCACGCCCTTGTTCTTGAAGGCCGAGCCGCACAGCACCGGATAGAAGGCGCCGGAGATCACCGCCTTGCGGATCAGGCTGCGCAGCGTCGCCTCGTCGGGCTCGTTGCCCTCGAGGTAGGCGGTCATCACCTCGTCGTCGAGCTCGACGGCGGCCTCGATCATCATCTCCCGGTATTCTTTGGCCTGGTCGAGCAGGTCGGCCGGAATCTCGACGTCCTGGTAGCTGGCGCCGAGCGTCTCGTCGTCCCACACGACCGCGACCATGCGGATCAGGTCGATGACGCCCTTGAACTGGCTCTCGGCACCGATCGGCAGCTGGATCGCCACCGGCTTGGCGCCGAGGCGGGTCTTGATGTCGTCGAGGCACTTGAAGAAGTCGGCCCCGATCTTGTCCATCTTGTTGGCGAAGACGATCCGCGGAACCTTGTACTTGTCGCCCTGGCGCCACACCGTCTCGGTCTGCGGCTCGACGCCCTGGTTGGAGTCGAGCACGCACACGGCGCCGTCGAGCACGCGCAAGCTCCGCTCCACCTCGATGGTGAAGTCGACGTGCCCGGGCGTGTCGATGATGTTCAGGCGCTTGCCCCGCCAGAAGGCGGTCGTCGCGGCCGACGTGATCGTGATGCCGCGCTCCTGCTCCTGCTCCATCCAGTCCATGGTGGCGGCGCCCTCATGGACCTCGCCGATCTTGTGGCTCTTCCCGGTGTAGTAGAGGATCCGCTCCGTGGTCGTCGTCTTGCCGGCATCGATGTGGGCCATGATGCCGAAATTGCGGTAGTCCTCGATCGGATGCTGGCGCGCCACGGGGGATCTCCTTCAATGTCTCTCGAGCTTCGCCCGCATCACCAGCGGTAGTGCGAGAACGCGCGGTTCGCTTCCGCCATGCGGTGCGTGTCCTCGCGCTTCTTCACCGCGTTGCCGCGGTTGTTGGAGGCGTCGAGCAGCTCGGCCGAGAGCCGCTCCGTCATGGTCTTCTCGTTGCGGTCGCGCGCCGCCGAGATCAGCCAGCGGATGCCGAGCGCCTGGCGCCGGTCCGTGCGGACCTCGACCGGCACCTGGTAGGTGGCGCCGCCGACGCGCCGCGAGCGCACCTCGATGGCCGGCATCACGTTGTCGAGCGCCGACTGGAACACCGAGAGCGGGTTCGTCTTGGTCTTGCCCTCGATGATGTCGAAAGCGCCGTAGACGATCGCCTCCGCGGCCGACTTCTTGCCGGCATACATGATCGAGTTCATGAACTTGGTGACGACGACGTTCCCGAACTTCGGATCCGGGAGGATTTCGCGCTTGTCTGCACGGTGACGACGAGACATGTCGTGTTCTCCCGATTCTTACTTCGGCCGCTTCGCGCCGTACTTCGACCGGCGCTGCTTGCGGTTCTTGACGCCCTGGGTGTCGAGCACGCCGCGCAGGATGTGGTAGCGCACGCCCGGCAGATCCTTCACGCGGCCGCCGCGGATCATCACGACCGAGTGCTCCTGCAGATTGTGGCCCTCGCCCGGAATGTAGCCGATCACCTCGAACCCGTTGGTGAGGCGCACCTTGGCGACCTTGCGGAGCGCCGAGTTCGGCTTCTTCGGCGTCGTCGTGTAGACGCGCGTGCAGACGCCGCGCTTCTGCGGGCTCTGCTGGAGGGCCGGCACCTTCTTGCGCGCCCGCTGCGGGACTCGCGGATTACGGATGAGCTGATTGATCGTCGGCATCGCTCGCCTTCAGTCTCCCTGCGGGTGTCCCCGCCCAGCGGGTTTTTCCCGAGATCGCGGGTTTCCCCGCCTTACAGGCCCCCGTTTCCGGGATGCGCCCGCCCGCGCCGAAACGTTCACGTCCGCGCTCGCGCGCAAACGCAACCTGCGCCAAGCCCCGCTGGAGGGGATTGGCGCCCCATCGACAGAGGACCGCGCGGCGTCACCGCCTCGCGGTCGTGTACCCAGGACTGACAGTCGTGTGTCAGCGGCAGCGTTTGAGCGTCAATCGTCGAGGCTGAGGTGTCTCACCGCGAAGCCGGACCTAAAGGGCGCCGAATTCGTATTCGCGAGACGAGCCGTTCCGATCAGCGAAGCTCACCGCCTGCCGAAAAGTGGGCGGGTTTTAACGGCCGCACCGGGTGAAGTCAAGCGCCAACGGCTTCACGGCTGCGAGGATTTTCCCCGCCCGGCGCCGCACCGGACCACCCCGTCACGGGGCTGGATCGAGCCCGACGACGGCGCCTTCGTGGCTGCGCAAGTATATTTCGCCCGAGACGTCCTCGCCGTCACGATCGCCCTCCGACGAGATCAGGATTCGACCGTTCGAAACGGCGCCCCGCACCGTCAGGCTGACCGGTTCGGCACCGAGATTGAGCGCGACCATGATGCGGTCCCGATCGAGCGAGCGGACAAAAACGAGCAGATCGCCGCTCGCCGCGATCGGCTCGTAGCCACCGCGGGTGAGCACCGGCCGGCGCCGACGCAGGGCGATCAGCCGGCGGTAGAGATGGTACAAGGAACCGGCGTCATCGCGTTGATTCTCGACGTTTTCCACGTCCGAATCGAGGGCCGTGGGGAGCCACGGCTCGGCCTGCGAGAACCCGGCCGCCGCGCCCTTCTCCCACTGCATCGGGGTGCGGCAGCCGTCGCGGCCGACACCGAGTCCCGGCACGTTCTTCTCGTAGGGGTCGCGCACCCGGTCCGGCGGGACGGCGACGTCGACCATCCCGATCTCCTCGCCGTAATAGATCGTCGGCGTCCCGCGCAGCGTGAGCAGTAGCATGGCGGCGACGCGGCGCTGCTCGCGGCCGATTCGGCTGCCGACGCGCGGACGATCGTGATTCCCGAGCACCCAGTTCGGCCACCCGCCGGTCGGCAGCGAGGCCTCGTACTGCTCGACGAGCTGGGCGATTCGGCGCGCCTCCCAGGGCGCGTTCAGTAGCGCGAAATTGAACGGCAGATGGGCGCCCGACAGGTCCGTCCCGTAATACGCGACCAGCCGCTCGATCGGCAGGTAGATCTCGCCGATCAGCACCCGCTCATCGAACTCCTCGACCACCCGGCGCATCCCGGCGATCACGTCGTGCACCTCGGGGCGGTCGGTGGTGTAGAGCGGCACGACCGATTCGACCGGCGGGCGCCCCGGCCGCCAGTCCGGGTTCGGCGGGTTGTCGCGGAAGGCGTCGTCCTTGATCAGGTGCCAGATCACGTCGACCCGAAAGCCGTCGACGCCGCGCCTCAGCCAGAACCGCATGACGTCGTGGACGGCCTCGCGCACCGCCGGGTTGCGCCAGTTGAGGTCGGGCTGGGCCTTTAGGAAGGCGTGGTAGTAGTACTGGCCGGTCGCCGCGTCGTACTCCCAGGCGCTGCCGCCGAACTCCGACAGCCAGTTGGTCGGCGGCCCGCCGTCGGGAGCGGGATCGCGCCAGATGTACCAGTCGCGCTTCGGGTCGTCCCGGGACGACCGGCTCTCCTCGAACCACGGGTGCCGATCCGAGGTGTGGTTCGGCACCAGGTCGAGCAGCACCTTGAGGCCGCGCGCATGGGCGGCCTCGAGCAGTCCGTCGAAGTCCGCGAGCGTGCCGAAGATCGGATCGATGTCGGTGTAATCGGAGATGTCGTAGCCGAAGTCCGCCATCGGCGACGGGAAGATCGGCGACAGCCACAGGGCGTCGACGCCGAGTTCGACCAGGTGCGGCAGGCGCCGCAGAATGCCGGCGAGATCGCCGATCCCGTCGCCGTTCGAGTCTTGAAACGAACGCGGATAGATCTGGTAGAGGATGCCGGTCTGCCACCACGGCGCCGGCCGCCCGAAGCCGTTCTCGGCTCGCTTGTCGTCGGATGTGGTGCGTTCGGCCGGCGCGTCCATGGCGGCCCCCTCTTCGTCCATCGGCATACCGCTAGACGAACGCGCCCGGGGCCCCCCGGTTCGCCGCATTTTTGCAGAGCAGCACAGTTTCATAGGGTGGGCAAAGGCGCGCCCCAGGCGCGCCGTACCCACGCTGTCGGCTCCACCGAAACTCCAGCGTTGAGTGGACCGCGTCGGCACGGCGCGTTCCGCGCCTTTGCCCACCCTTGTAACAGCGAGAGCGAGTATCGTCGGGCCGTTCCGTGAGGA